>CALEKU010000278.1 GCA_937902745.1 uncultured Armatimonadota bacterium | reverse complement strand
CCCCCCGGCAACGGTGATTCTGCGAACGCCGAAGTCGGTGTCGAGGTTAAGGATGGTTCGCTTCTGGCAGGAATCTGGCTATCCGCCCCTATATCACATTTTCAATACAGTAAATGCATAACAGGATTTAGCATTTTGTCAGGTGTGACCTATAGGGTCTTCATTGGGTCAATGGAGGAGGTTTTTCAATCGAATGCGACAACTGACGACGCCGGCTCCGCTCTGGCCGGAGGCAGCAGCGAAATCGCCGGGCACAACGGAGTGGAACTTGACGCTGACTACGATTACGCCGATGTTTGGGGGCGGCGCGGTCCCACGTAAGGTGGATGATCCGCCAATACGCGCGGCTTCGATTCGGGGGCATCTACGCTTCTGGTGGCGAGCTACGGCGGGGGCGGGGTACGGTTCCGAAGAGTTGTTCCAGGAGGAGTCGAAGATCTGGGGCAATACGGAGAATCCCGGCGCGGTTTCTGTGCGCGTGGAAGTTATCTCCGCCGGAACGACAGCTTTACTGCGTGCCTACCTACCGGAAAGAGTGTCGCCACGCACCGGGCCGGAAGCAGGGTACTTCGTGTTTCCATTCAACTCGGATAAAGAGAATCCGATTGCCGATGGGCGCAAAGAAATCACTTTTAAAATTCGGATTGTCTTGTCGACAGAGCAGGATAAGGAAGACGAGATTCGACACGCGATTCAAGCATGGCTACTCTTTGGCGGTGTGGGCACCCGAACTCGTCGCGGGTGCGGTGCGCTCCGATGTCGGGAGAAGGGATGGTTGCCGGAGTCCTCTTCCCATACAGAGTTCATTCGGCAGTTGGTGGGTGCGACGACGACAAGCAGCAAGCACCCCACACTATCCGGCAGTTGGGTGCTATTCGGTCGTGCAGCCCGTGATTCGGAGTCGTGCTGGAGAGGATTAGGGCGATTCTGGGCGCAATTCCGCAAAGGTCACTTTGCAGCTGAATATCCGCACCACAACCGCAATTCGATGAGCGGCGGAAAGTGGGGCGATCACTCCACTTTGACGGCAAGGCGTTGGGAAGACCATGAGGTAGCACTCAATAAGCCTTATCTTGGCCTCCCCATCATCTATCAGGACTTTCCCGGGGATCCGAAGTTTCGAGGGAAATTCCACGGCGAAATCAGTAACGGTGTTACAGGTCGGATGGCCTCACCTATCATTATGAAGCCCGTGGCTTTTGCCGATGGAACGGTTCGCCCGATGATTGCCTGTCTGTCCGCACCGGAGCCGGAAAGTATCAAAATTAGAAGCCAGATCGTGGGCTTGAAAGTCCCGTCAGATGACCCTGTGCTGAAGGCATTGCAGGTTTCACATCCCCTGGAAGCGGTGCGCGAGGCGGCGCGGCGCGCGGGTTATGAGGAGGTCATGCTATGAGATATCTGCTGACGATTGCGCTGGGACCGGTGCAGGATTTTATCGCGGCGGCGCGGCGCACGAGTGATCTGACCGCGGGTTCGCAGTTTCTGGTGGAGGTTGCGAAGGCGGCGGCGCGGG
Organism: uncultured Armatimonadota bacterium; assembly: GCA_937902745.1. Taxonomy (GTDB): domain Bacteria; phylum Armatimonadota; class Armatimonadia; order Armatimonadales; family Armatimonadaceae; genus CALEKU01. The sequence goes on along the minus strand of CALEKU010000278.1, from coordinate 23,127 downwards.
CGATCAAGGCTGAGGGCGGGATGCTTATCTTCCCGGCAAGCGCGGAGAGCGATGGGCCGAATAAGATTCTTGCCGCGCTGCCGGAAGGAGCGGCCCCGAAGATGGCGGCAGAAGCGGCGCGAGCGGCGGCGGTTGGAAAACTACGGGAGGAGTGGCGCGCGGCGAAGTCGCGGCTTCAGGAGAGATATGGCCTGAACGCTGCTCTGGCGGACGCGCAGATTGAGCGTTTCTTGGAGTTCTATGCGGCCTGGATTCCATTTACGGAAGAGACGTACGCAACGGCGCGGGCGCAGGTAGATGCGCTTCTGGCGGGGCGGAAGAATCTGCGGGATTTCGGGCCGCCACCGGAGGGCATCGCCCCGGTTCGCGGAAAGAGTCCGCTGGATCCGGCGTTCGAGTGTGTTGTGACCATGCCGAATCGGGGCGGCGATGAGCCGGATACCGGCTTTCTGCGTCTGCGGCAGACGGAGTTTCTGGACGCGGTTTCGCTGCTCAAGCGGGTGAAGGGCGGCCGTGAAAGCGGAAAGGTTCCATCCACACGGGCCTTCGCCCGACGGCAAACGGAACCCGGATTTTTTCAGGACGATTCACAGGACGATGACGCTCAGGAAGCCTACCCCTATTTCGCCATTCTTCACGCGGACGGGGATCAGATGGGCAAACTGCTTAACGGCATGAAAACGCCGGACGCGCATCGGGAGTTTTCGCAGACACTGGCCAAGTTCGCGACGGACGCGAAGGAGATTGTCGCTCGGCACGACGGCTACGCGGTCTATACCGGCGGCGACGATGTGCTGGCGTTCCTGCCGGTGCGTACTGCGGTCGAATGTGCACGGGAACTGGCGAAGACGTTTCAAGAGGCTGTTGGCGCAACGCTATCGGCCGGGGTAGCGGTCTGCCATTATCGTCAGCCGCTTTCGCTGTCTCGGGAGGCGGTGCAGAGGGCGGAGAAGAGGGCGAAGAATGAGGGCAACCGTAACGCGCTCTGTCTCGCGCTGCATACGCGCGGCGGTCAACCGCTTTTCGTTACACGGAAGTGGGCGGATTGGGCGAGATTCGAAACATGGACAGGGGCTTTTCGGAACGGCAGTCTGACACGCGGCGTCGCCTATGAACTGCGCGAACTCGCGAAAGAGTTCCAGGAGGTGGAGAACGTACCGTCTGACCTGCTGGAACTGGAAGCGAAGCGCATCTGGAGTCGGAAGCAGAGCGAGAGCAAGGAGAAGCGACCAGACTTTCCAGCAGGAATGGCAAGCAATGTGGAAGCGCTGAAGGCGTTCGCGGATATGCTGGTGGCGGCCCGTTTTCTGACAGAAAAGGAGACGCGATAATGGCGCAGCAGTTTATCAAGATTCGCGGGATAGATCCCCTGCTCTTTCGGGATGGGAGTCCGTTCACGGCGGAGGTGGGCGGGCTGACGGCGCGTTCGCTGCCTCTGCCCTTTCCGACAACGGTAGCGGCGTTTGTGCGATCGCAGATCGGAGCGGCAATGCAATGGGACTGGCGGAAGCATTCATTCTGCCAGCGGGCGCACGACATTGAGGTGCATGGTCCGTTGCTCCTACGGGACGAGCAGTACGTTCTGCCCGCGCCGAAGGATGCGCTGCTGACGAAGGACGGCATTCCTGTTCCGCTACGGCCATTGAAGGCTGAGCCGGATTTTATCGGCGGGTGTGATACTCCGGACGGATTACTGCCGCTCGTGCAACATGGTCGCCTGCCCTCGGTAGAGGCGGAAAAGAAGGAGGCTGACACGGGCAAACCGCCGCTCGGTTACAACTTCTGGCCCAAAGATGCTCTGCTCCGATGGCTGGAGTGTGAGTCCCTCGGCGCCCTGCCGAATATCCCAGGGCTTCCAGAGGAGGAGCGCATTGGGATTCAGATGGATGCCGGAGTAGGACGGGCAGAGGAAGGGAAACTGTATGCGATCCGCCTGCGCGCGTTCGAGGAGACGAAGACGCTAGAGGCAGGAACAGAGAGGCATACGTACTCGCTCGTCGCGCGAGTAGACCTGCCTGATGGCCATGATTATCAGCGAGCGGGGACACTTGGCGGGGAGCGTCGGCTGACAGCGGTCGAGGGAGCCGAGAATACCTGCAATATCTGGCCGCGCTGCCCGCAGGGTCTGAAAGACAAACTGGCTTCGGCGACGCGGGTGCGAATGGTTCTGGCGACTCCAGCGCATTTTCGGCAGGGCTGGAAACCGGACTGGATTGAGGCGTCCGGTTCCGGGGTGGCACATCTGCCCGCCGGGATAGCGAAGGTGCAGTTGAAACTGGTCGCCGCTGCGATGGATCGGCGCGTGGCGGTCAGCGGGTGGGGCCTGCGGGAGGGCAAGCCGCGAGAAATCCGCTGGCTTGTTCCGGCGGGGGCGGTCTATTTCTTCGAGGTGATGGGTGGCGACCCGACGGCTCTCTGGCGCGATGCGTGGATGAAGCCGATGAGCGATGACGAACAGGGACGGCGCGATGGGCTGGGCCTCGCGCTGTGGGGGACATGGTAAATGACCGAGAAGACGATTTCAACGGTTTATCTTCACGCGCTGACGCCGGTACATGCGGGGACAGGCCAGGTGTCGGCGTCGGTGGTGGACCTTCCGATTGCGCGAGAGAAGGCGACGAACTGGCCGTTGCTGCCCGCCACGAGCCTGAAGGGAGTCCTCCGGGATAGGACGCCGAAGGGCGACCGGGAGGCGCTTTTCGGTTCGCAGGACCAAGTAGGCGCGCTACAGTTCGGGGATGCGCGACTGCTCTGTTTCCCGGTGCGTTCGTGGCAGGGGGTCTTTGCATATGTCTCCTGCCCGCTGGCGCTGAATCGGCTGGTGCGGGACTTTGCTGCGCTGAACGCTCCGTTTCCCAAGGTCGACACGGTTCCTGATCCTGCGAACGAGTCGGCAATGGTCGCAGAAGGTAGTGTGTTGGCAGAGAGTGGCAACATCTGGCTGGAAGATTTACCGCTGACGGAAACGAAGGACGCCGCCGTGCAGGCCATCGCGGAGGGCATTGCGGCAGCGGTCGTTCCGGAGGCGGAGCGGGCGGGGTTCGTCAAGCGGTTCGCACTGGTTTCGGATAACGTGTTCGATTTCCTGACGGAGAACGCGACGGAGATTACGGCGCGAATTAAACTCGTTCCGGAAAAGAAGACAGTGGACAAGGAACAGGGTGCACTCTGGTATGAGGAGGCGGTTCCGGCGGAGGCGATCTTTGTCGCGCCTGTACTGGGGGAGTTGCTGCCAGTGGCATCCGGAACGGTGGTGCAGATCGGCGGCAATGAAACGGTGGGGCGCGGCCTGTGCCGCATGACGGTGGCGACGAAATGAGCAAATACCAGACGCAGACCCAGAAAGACCTGGCGCATGTGGCCGGGCGTGTGAAGGAAGTCGAGAGGGAATCGTGGGCGAAAATTTACGGCGGCCTTTGCCATTCGTTCCCCGTTCTGGTGAAGACTGCGGGACTGGCGCAGGCCCTGGAGTATCACCGGAGCAAGGCGTCATCCGAGAGCGCGGAGAATGGCAGTGACCGCCACCAGGCTCATGCGCGCCTGGTGGCGGATGTGAGGGCGCTGCTGCCGGATTTTAATGCAGAGACGGCATCGCTATCCGAGTATATGCGGGCGACGCGGCGGGTTCTGGCGGCGTGGGTGTTTTACAAGCGGTTCGCGGTTTCGATGCTGAAAGCGGAGGGCGCAAACGATGCGCAAGATTAAAATCCCTGAGACGGTCGGGCAGAACGCTGGACTGGCTCTGAGCCGCTATGTTCCGTGGCCGAAGGACGACAAGAAGCGACCGGGTTTCTTTGCGGCGGTAACGCAGATATCCGCCGACGAGGGGTATAAGGCCGCGTATCGGCGATGGGAGGCGGCGATACGCGGCCGTAAGGCGCTACTGGTGACGGCGACGTTGGGCGGACCGCTGGCGGTCGGGTTGGGAAACGAGAGTCCTACCGAGGTTGGGCTAACACTGCATCGCGTTTACGGAATGCCGCTTATTCCGGGGTCGGCGATTAAGGGAGCCTGTTTACGGGCGGTACGGCGGATGGAGATAGAGGAGAAAGCGCGGCCTCTGTTCGGCGACACGGACGAAATGGGATATGCGGTTTTCCATGATGCCTGGTACGTGCCGGACTCCGTGGGAGGAACCCCGCTGGCAGTAGACACCGTCACAGTCCATCACCCAGACTACTATCAGCAAGGCGGCAAGGTCTTTCCGACGGATTTCGACGACCCGAATCCCGTCCCATTTATCTCGGTGAAGACGGGAGCGCAGTTCCGGTTCGGACTGGAGATTGCCGCGTCGGATGATGTGGCGGCGGGTTGGCGTGACTTCGCGGAGACGATGTTGCGCTATACGCTGACGGAGATCGGTATCGGGGGAAAGACGAATGCAGGGTATGGGTGGTTCAAGGAGGTGGTATGCGAGCATCCGGTGACACCAGAAATGCTGCTGAAACCGATTCAGGAGAGGATCGGGAGTATTCGCGCCGCGCAGAACACCGGCATGGTGAACAGTATTATCGCCGAGATTGAGAAGGTGGACGACATATCGGTACAGCGCGCTGCGCTCCTTGAGCTACGTCGTCATCTCCAGGAGAAGAGGTTCTGGAAGCCAGACAAGACGATGTATCAGAACATTGATAGGAAGATCGAGGAGGTGGGGCAATGATTATCGTCACGATGCTGGGAACGGGTAAATACGAGACGACCTGCTATCAGTGGGGTGAGCATACGTGCGAGACGACTCTTTTCCCTGTGGCTCTGGCATCCTGGTTCCCACCGGATACGGTGGTAAAGGCACTGGTGACGGATGAGGCGCGGGAGAAGTATGGCGAGACGCTTCAGACTGCCGTGCCAGGAGTGGAGTTTGTAGCGATTCCTTCAGGCAAGTCGGAGGAGGAGTTGTGGCAGATCTTCAGTACGGTGGCGGAGACACTGCCCGAAGGCGAGGAGGTTATTCTTGACATTACGCATGGCTTTCGCTCTCTGCCAATACTGACGCTGCTGGCTCTGTCGTTCCTGCGTATAGCGAAGGGCATCAAACTGTACAAGGTGTTTTATGGTGCTTACGAGGCTCGGAATCAGGAAACGCACGTCTCGCCCGTGTTTGATTTAACGCCATTTGTGACGATGCTGGATTGGGCAAATGCGACTGACCGCTTTCTGGAAACCGGAGACGCTCGGAAAATTGCGCCCCTCATTATGGAGAAACGGAAGAATCCGCTCAACAACGTTGCGCAAGGCATGACGGAAGTGTCGGAATCTCTGGCTCTTATGAGGGCGAAGGACGTTCTGGAGAACGCACGAAAACTTCAGAAGAAGATTACGGCAGCAAAAGCGGAGGAGTGGGAAGCGCAGCATACACCACTGAAACTGCTTCTGGAGCGCATTGAGACGCGTTTTTCCCCGATAGCGGAGACGGATACCCTGAAGGCGCAGTGGGAACAGATTTGCTGGCTTTCCAATCATGCCCATTACCCTGCCGCCGTTTCGCTTGCCCGTGAGTGGCTGGTAAGCGTTCGTGTTGTGGTGAGTGGAAAGCCAATCTTCCCGGTTGACAAAGAAGAACGCAAATCGGCGGAACGGTGGCTTAACAACGCAGGGCGCTCTGGCAGTCCTATTCCTGAGGAGTGGACTGCGGCTATTCATTTGTGGTCTGGCAACCTCAATCACTTCCGCAATGATTTGATGCACTGGGGAATGCGGCATGACCCCAGACGCCCCATAGAGATAAATCGCAGGGTGAAAGAGTTGCCAGAGCAGTTGCGGCAGGCGGTGAAGCCGTTGGGGATCGAGGTCGGGTAGTAAGTCGGGTGATTTTGACGACGGCTCAGTAGGTTCTGCACCAGACGGATGTCAAGCGGGTACCGGCGGGGCGCCGCAGGGGGCGTAGATAAGAAATGCGCGGTGTCCCGCCGGGCCTATCTCCCGCGCTAGTTCCCTATAACCCGTCCCCGGCCAAACCCGGGCACCGCGCAGGATGTGCGGAAGCAGGAGGTCGCGGGCATCCACCGGGACGATCTGCGGTTGCTGCCAGTCGTCCGCACGGTCCCACAGATAGCGGAGGGCGCGGCTCAGGAGCGGTTCCTTCCCGGTTTTGCCTCCAACACCCCACAGGTCGATGCCCAGCGGTTCGGCCAGCGTCGCCAGGTCGAATAGTCCGTGCAGGTTCATGGCGCTGTAGCTCAGCGAGCGTGTGCGTGCCAGTTCATGCGGTTGCGCGCCGTCCTCGGAGATGTGCGCGCGGATGCGGCGCTCCGCTGCGGCCGCGAGTACCGAACGGGCTACGCCATCTCGCCCGGTGAAGCGAGCGTAATACGCCGCCTGGACATCGTACCAGGTGCCGTGATTGTTGTGCTGACCGGACTCTCCCCTCCCCTTTTCGCTCGTCAGGAGCCAGTCCAGCAGGGCGGAGAACCAGGCTCTCAGCCGAGTGTGGTCGCCGTCCGACCAGGTCTGCGGGAACGCCTCATGGAGCAGACACACGGCGTCCAGCATCTCCGGCAAACGATGGGTGTCGATAACGCCGATGTCGCGCCCTTCGCAAATTCCCGGAATGGCCTGTGCGTACTCCAGGTGCGGGTTCATCCCCGTGTCCGGGTCCAGAAACCAGGCGCGGAGGAGGGCTGCCGCGTGTGCAGCGTATGACTCTTCCGCGAACAGCCAGGCGGCCAGTCCCAGCGTGGTCACGGCGGATTCCACGCGCTTCAGCCGCTCGCTGTTGTCTGCGTAGCGCTCCGGATTCACCTCGCCGTCCCGGCGGACATACGGAAGGCCGTCCGCCGTGTCCGGATTCGGCCACCAGTACGGCCCGATGCTGCGGTAGTCGCGGGGGTCGCCGCTCGGCGCAGGCGTTGCCTTATCGGTGACGGAAGTGGGCGCGACCCGCAGGGCTTCGGCAGCGGCATCCCTGAGGGCCGCTCGGGCAGCCGCGAAGACTGGGTCACCCGACACGCGGGCAGCGTCCAGGCTTTCCCGTATCCACAGCCGAGTGTCTTCGTTCACGGGCGCTCTCCCGCCTCACGCGCCCATCAGGACGATCAGGAGCAGGAAAGCCAGCACGAGGAAGGTCAGGGCGAAAGTCCACCGGGCGACCTTCCACCCCATCGACATCGCGGGCAGCGACGAAGGGGCGGGCGGCGGCTTCGGACTCTGCTGGAATGCCGCACTTACGCCGGCCCCGAGTGGGGGGGATTGGGGACGCGGCGGGGGCATTTCGGCGGCGGCAGCGCGTGACGCCTCCGCGGCAGCTTCCGGCGCGCGCTGGAGCGCCTGGCGTGCCGCCTCAATCGTCGGACCGTGGGAGCGGAGCACCGCGCCCGCCGCCCCCACTCCGGCCGCGATCAGGCCCAGCAGCAGGTGCTCCGGCCCGATGAACTGAGCGGAGAAGCGCTGCGCCTCCTGCTGCGCCAGTTCCAGAACCAGAGAGCTGCGTGTGTCCAGGCGCAGCGGCGTTTCGTCGCGCCCGGGTCCGGGGACGAGGAGCCTTTCGGTCTGCCGTACCAGATCGTCGGGATCGACCTGCATCTCCTCCAGCAGGCGGCGCGCGCCGGAATTCTCCTCCTTCAGGATGCCCATTAAGAGGTGTTCCGGTTGCACCCGGTTCTCGCCCCGCTGCGCCGCCTCAGTCTGGGCGGTGCGAAGCGCGCGCTTCGCCTGCTCCGTGAACTTGCGCCACATAGGTCGTGCCACTCCCCTTCCGGTCGCAGCGCCTCGTGAGCGCGGCCCGTGCCGCGCCGCGTCGTTAGCCGCGCTCCCGCTGTCCCCGCCAGCGCGCCATGCCGCCTACCATGTTGGAGACATCCGCGAAGTCCCGGCAGGACAGCATCTCCGCGGCTGCCTCCGAGCGGACGCCGTGTTCACAGATGCAGATGGTCCGCCGGGTAGGATCGAGTTCGTCCAGGCGGCCCGCCAGTTCCGAAATCGGGATCAAGACCGCCCCGGGGATGCGGTGACAAACATACTCGCGGGGCGTGCGCACGTCTAGCAGAAAAACCTCCGGGTCAGTCGCGAGGATCTCCTCGACCTGTTCCGGGGTCACTTCCTTAAACTCCATTAATTCCTACTGTGCTCCCTCTGGCGCGGCGGGCGTCTCCTCCGCGGGGGTCAATGGCCCCCAGTACCCGTGGCCGAGATACCCTCCAAGATACCCTGCATAGCCAATTCCGCCCACCATTATTACGGCAAGAAGCAGGTAAATGCCAAGACTGATTCCCTTCAGCCGATCCTTCATTCCGACGCGCCACAGGGCCAGGAAGATCAGCAGCGCCCCCGCAAACAGGGAGACGTTGCGGTGCGAGAGCACCGTTGCGATGTCGCCCATCATCTGCGCGTGCTCCATGCCCTTGGGGTCACGGTAGATGTAGAAGAGGCCGGAGGTGATGGCCGGGACCACGCCGATGGCGGCGATAATGAGGAGCCAGAAGGCCACGGTCCGCCAGGATTCCTTCTTAAACAGAAGGGCTCCGAGGTCGAAGGCGATGCTGGTGACCGCCATCGCGATGGGGAAGTGCGTCGTGGCGCCGTGGACGTGCTGCCACAGGCCGATGGGGTCCTCGTTCATGGGCTTGCATTCTCCTGCGGTGGAAGCGGGTAGTACCGGTTTCGACGGCTCTGCCTGCCTGGTCGTTTCAGGTTTGGGACGTTCGGCTCCGGCGAAGTTCACCCCGTCGCCGCGGTGACAACGCCGGCCGTGACATCCCACACCGAAGCCTGTTCCACCGCCTCGGGGGGCAGAGCGGCGAGGTCAGTGGTGGTGAGGAACGTCTGTCCCCCGGAAAGGGCCAGGGCAAAGATCTGGGCGCGGCGCCGCTCGTCCAGGTCGGAGAGCACGTCGTCCAGGAGGACCACCGGCGGTTCGCCCACCATCTCCTCAATCAGCCGCCGCTCCGCGAGGCGCAGGGACAGAGCCGCGGTGCGCTGCTGCCCTTGCGAGCCGAACGTGCGCGCGTCCACCGCCTCTGCTGGCGTGGGACCAACCCGGAATGCCAGGTCGTCGCGCTGCGGCCCCAAAAGGGTGGTCCCACGCTGCATCTCATCGCGCCGCAGCGCCGCCAGCGCCGCGGCGAACGCCTCCGCGACGGCCTCGGTCGTCACCTCCGTCTCCGGCGGCGCGAACGAGGGGACATACTCCACCGTGAGGGTTTCGCGCCCGTCGGTTAGCGCGCCGTGGACATCCGCCGCGTGCGCAGCGAGTTTATCGACATAGGCGCGCCGCCGCTCGACCAGTTTCGCGCCGTGGCGCACGATCTGCTCGGTCCACGCATCCAGTGACGCCGGGTCCGCGTGGCCGAAGCGGACATCCTTCAGCAGACGGTTGCGCTGCTCCAGGGCGCGCCGATAAGCCCCCAGCGCGAGGATGTAGGCGGGAGAAACCTGGGCGATCTCATAATTCAGGAAGCGGCGGCGCTCTTCGGGCTCGCCGCGCACGATGTCGAGGTCTACCGAGGAGAACAGGACGGCGTTCAAACTACCGATGAGATCGGTCACGCGTGGCTGCCGGGCGTGGTTGATCTTGACGAGTTTCCGCTCCGCGCCGATGCCGGTGGCGCCGGGTGCGCCCACTGCCATCTCCAGAAGCGCCTCGCCCCCCTGATCGCGCGCCACCTCCGCTTGAATACGCCCGGCATCCGCGCCGAAGCGTATCATGTCCGAATCACGCCCGGCGCGCATGGACTTGGTAGTCGCCAGAGCGTAGAGCGATTCCAGCAGGTTCGATTTCCCCTGGGCGTTCGGCCCCACCAGGATGTTGAGGCCGGGGCCGGGCAGGAAATGGAGCGCGCGGTAGTTGCGAAAGTCGAAGAGTTCGAGGCGGGTAACGCGCATAGCAGGTGGGAACTATAGCCCGGATGGACTATGCGGCAAGTGTACCCCGCCCCTCGCCAGGGGGTCAAGCATCCCGAGCGTCTGCCGCTCCCTACCGCTCCCGCAGCAGGGCTGTGATGATCCCGGCCGCACGCCAGCCGGCGAGCAGCATCACTGCCACGGCACACAGTCCGAGCAGCGGGACCAGAATGGGGTCGCGCGCGTCCGCCGTCGAGAGCGCGTTCAGAAGGCAGGCAGCGAAGGTCATCGCCGCGAAGGGTGCCAGAAGGTGAGCGCGCGTGACGCCCTCGTGGGCTCCCGCCGCCGCCGTACGGCGAACAAGAACGACTTCCCGGGGGCGTGCCCGGCGGAGCGCTGTGCGTCGCAGTACCGGACGAACCCTGAGCGCATCGGCGCGCCTGTCCAGTGTGGCCATGGTGGTGATCCCTACCCGCTTCGTCGGATGATTTCTTGTACCCAGAATAACCGGCAATAAACATGCCGGCTCACAGTTCCTGGCAAAATGCCGCCGGACAGGAGTTCACGCCGAGCAGGAGGACGACAGGGGCAGCAGCGGCGGAGACGGCGGCAAAACACTGATATAACTACCAGTGCTATTATGCCCCGCCAACAGAAAAAACGGCAAGTTGTGCGGGGCCCCGTGTCGAAAAAAACGCCCGTGGTCGCCGTTGACCACGGGCGGAGAGGAGTGGGTCGTCCGGTATTTACCTGTTCACTTGTAGTGGCGTGCGACCACCGCCTTCGCCAGGCGCTCCATACCCTGCGCCTCCTCCGGCCGACCGGTATTTCGATACAGGTCGCCGTAGCAGGAGAGGGTCACGATGGAGTACAGGTCGTTCTGGTTCGGGGCGCACTGCCACACCGCCACCGCCCGCGCCAGCAAGGGCTCGGCGTCGGCGTAGCGCTTCTCCTCCAGGTACAGACTTGCCAGGTGGGTAAGGCAGCGCGCGACTTCGGGGGCGCCGGAGCCACAGGTACCCTCCCAGATACGCAGGGCGCGCCGGTGCAGGTCGCGGGCTTCGCCGAGCCGACCGCACGCCTTGCGCACCAGCGCAAGGTCGTCCAGGGACCGCGCCACCGCCGGGTGCATCTCCCCCAGCGTCGCCTCGCGCAGCTCGAGCGCTCGACCGCGGGCCTTGTCGGCTTCCTTGTACTGCCCGGCCTTGATATGAAGTTCGGCCAGTTCCCCGAGGAGCCGCGGAAGGTCGCGGCTGCGTCCCGCCTCGGGCTGGCGTTCGAGCACGCTGATCGCGCGCTGCAGGAGAGGTATGGCCTCCTCGACACGCTCCTGCAGCCCGTAGACAGCGGCGAGTGCTGCCAGAAGGCGCGCGGTCTCCGGGTGGTCCGGGCCGTTGCGCCAGATGCTGTCGTTCATGGCACGCTCGGTGCGCTCACTTAGCGGGCCGAAGTCCCCCGAGCGCGCTGCTGCCACAATAGCCTGTTGTCGGCGCCATTCGCGCCATCGTCCCCTAATCTCATCCAGCCTGTTGAAAAGTATCACGTCTTCTGCCGCTTTCAGCACGAGGCGTCGTCACCTGCTACTCCCCGATCACCGTCCGCTCTTTCGACTGGGGTAATTGTACAAGAGGAGTAGAAAATCACGACAAGCAGTCGTGCCAAAACTCGCAAAAAGACCTATAAAGAAACGGGTTAACCTCCTAAATACCAGGGTAGGAGGGCACCGGGTAGGCTAGCGCCAGTGTGCGGTCTGATAAATGCGCTCAACCAGGCTGACTACTGGAACCGCCGTGGCCGCATCGTACAGGTCGTGTGAGGAATCCAGGCCAAAGGAGCGGCGCGAGCGCAGAGCGGCGACGAACGCGGCGTCCGGCAGGAGCGTGCGGAACGGCGCCGGGTCCCCCTGCTCACTCGGCCCGCCCGCCGGGCGGATATACAGGTCAAACGGGTGGTCCTCGCGCAGGCTCCACCCGGCGGTCCCCCGCTCCCCAAACAGTTCGATACGCTCCAGCGTCTCGGTCGCGTCGCCAATCAGGCAAAGGTCGGCCCGCATGCCACTGGCGAAGACCAGGCGGACGAACGCTCGCATGTCCACGTCCACATCCCCGCCGCCCCGCACCAGTTCCGCGTTGGTGGAGAGCACAGGCGAGTCGTGGAGGTGCATCAACAGGTCGATAATCGATGCGCCGGCGTCCAGAAGAAAGCCGCCGCCGTCCGTGCTGTGCATCCGCCAGGTGCGCAGATGCCGCTCCCGCCACGGCTGCGCCCGCGTCACCTGAACGTGCGTCAGCGGACCAATCCGAGACGCGGCATACTGAAGGAAGCGCGCGTGGCCGCGGCTACGCCGGGTGTAGGAGACGAACAGGGCGCGCTCCTTCTCGCGCGCCAGCGCCACCAGGCGTGCGGCGTCCGTTCCGCGCGTGACAAAGGGCTTTTCGCACAGGATGTGGACTCCGGCGTTCAGCGCGGACTCAATCTGCGTTGCGTGCTGCCCGTGCGGGGTGCAGAGCACCACGGCGTCCGCCAGGCCCGCCATCAGCAGATCCTGTTCGGTGCGGAACAGACGCGGACGCGGCGAGATGCGCCCCGCCATGCGCGCCAGCGCGTCCGCATCCGGATCGCAGACGGCAACGATGTCTACGGCCTCGGCGGTCAGGCGCTCCCGGTGAACCTCGCCCACCTTGCCGCAGCCGACGATGGCGATGCGAAGACGCGGGGGCGGGGCAGGGGAGACGGGATGGGGGCTGGAATCCTGAGACGGCATGACGGCAAGTTATTCGCTTCGAGAAACCGGCTTTCCTGCGACTCCGACCGCCCTGCGGGCATAGCCGGTATGCCGCCGCGCGCAACGTTTCGGGCACGGCCGGTGTCTCGTTAAGTGGATGACACTATGGACGCTTTTCGCGGGATCTTCCTGGTCTTTCGGACACCTCGTTTGTGGATCTACAGCGTCGGACCGCTCCTGGCGGCGTTCGTCGCGTACGTACTCCTGGGTCTCGGCGGCTGGTTCCTCATCGCCCCCCGCCTTTCGGGGCGGGTGGCGGACCTGGGGTTTGGCCAGAACGGGGCGGTTGCGACGGAATTCGCCGCGGTCCTGCTCTGGTTGCTGGTCTTTCCCTTCCTCTTTACCCTGCTCGCCGCGGGTTTTATCGGCCTGATTTTCGACCCGCTTTCGCGGGCGGTAGAGGTCGCCGAGAGCGGCGGAGAGCGCGCCCTGGTCCCGGAGGTGCGCCTTCCCCTGGGGAGGACGTTCGCGGATGCACTGAGCCGCCTCGCGCTGAACGTCCTCCTCGGGGTGATCGCCCTGGTGCTGGGCATCTGGCTCGGGCCGCTCCCCGGCGTCTTCGCCGCCGCAGTGATCGGCCTGCTGGACTACACCTCTCCGGCATACCTGCGCCGGGGCCACACGCTCGGCGCGCAGTGGAGGCGGCTCCGCACCCGAGTAGACGCCGACACGCTGCTGTTCGCCGCCTTCGCCGGAGCGCTGTCGCTGGTGCCCTTTGTGGGCCTGCTGCTCGCGCCGGGGCTCGTCGCGGGCGGCACCCTGCTTACGCGCCGCCGGGAGCAGCGGGCGGCGCCCCGCCCGTAGTCGCGGCCGGGGCCGATGCGGGCGGCGCCGGCCGGTCGAACGCCTTTTCGTCCACGGCGACATCCAACTCTACGGTGGCGAAGGTGAGGCTGAGCACCTCCCGATCCTTCTGCCGTAGCTGGAGCGCGGTCGGAACCACGACGCCGCCCACCGTCCGGTATGCGCTGAGCAGGGTGACCGTCTCGGCGCCACCGGCCTGAATATCGACCCGGCGCATCCGACCCGTCTCCGCTTCCACATAGACCCGCGCCTTCCCGGGCTTACCAGCGGCGGAGGCCGCGGTGGTGTCTGTCACCTCAAACGCCTTCAGGGCAACGCCCTCCGGCGTCGTCACCCCCGTCTCCACCGGGAACGCGCGGACGGTGACTCCCGCGGACGGTGAGGCGGCGGCGCGCAGCACGGCCAGCGGGTCCGTCAGCGTTGCGGCGGTCCCGGGCAGGTCGGACACGCTGCCCGCGAGGCTATACCAGGCGGGCACCCCCTTCCCCGGTACGGCGAAGGTTACCGGCCCGAACACCGTTTCGGCATCCAGGCGCGTGCGGCCCGGGGCCGCTGCCGTCAGGGTCACCACATCCAGTGGCACCTTGAGGCCGCCCTGCGCCTCCGGGGTCGTCAACTCCCCCTTGCCCACGGCCTTCAGTGTCTTGAGTTTCAGAAGCGCTTCGCCGCCATGCGCCTTTACCGCCCGCTCCAGAAGCGCCCTGCCCTCCTCCGTGGCGGCCTCCCCGGCGGGCGGCGGCGGCGGCGGTGGCGGAGCAGTCTCCTGCGCGGTCGCGGGAGCGGCGAAAGCCAGGGCAGCGAAAGAAAGGGCGAGGGCGGCGCCCACAGCAGCGTGGATCTTCATGACGATAAGTCTCCGGTTGGTCGCATTCGTCGGCGAAGCCAGTGAGGGCTTCGTCGGGCGCAGCGACGGATTTTATAGTGTTGCGAACGCGTTGGAGGCCGCAAACGAGAGAAACGGGCGGCGGCTTCAGATGGCGTGTATCACGCCGTCGCCCTCTCCGCTACCCTCATGCGCCAGGGTCGCTCGCATGACTGCGGCGTATCGGGGATCGATTTCCGCCCGCCCCGCGAGCATTCCTGCCGCACGGTGGCGCCTCTCGCCACAGAAAGATGTTTGGTTGACGCCCCGAGCACGGAACGATAAACTGCAAGCGGTTGTCAAAAAGGCGTAGATGAACGGCGAGACACTATTACAAGCGGTCCTGGCCACCCTGGTGGCGCTGACCGGGGCAGCGTTCGGCGTCCTCGCGGCAGGGCGGGTCCGGCGCGGCCTCGGCCCGCTTGTGGGCGTGGCGGGCGGTGCTATGCTCGCGGTCACCGCCGTGTCTCTGCTGCCGGAGGCGTGGCGCCTGCTGCGCCCGCTCGACTTCGCCGTATCGGTGGCGTCCGGTTACCTCCTGTTGTACCTGATTGGCCGGTATGTGGCCCCCGTCTGCCCGGCCTGCGCCGCCGCGAGTGAGGCGCACGAGGTCTGCGGCTGCGGAGACAGCCACGACCACCACGACCACCATGATCACCCTGATCACCACGACTACGGCGACGGGGACGACGACCACCGGCACGCGGATGCCCCCGCCCCCACCCGCGGTACGGTCGCAAACACCTCTCTCCTGCTGGCGGCAGTCCTCACCCTCCACTCGTTTGTGGACGGCATGGCGCTAGCTGGCGCGCACGGGGGAGCCCACCATCATCACCACGGTCCCGAAGGGCTTGCCGCGACGCTCCCCATGCTGCTCGCCGTCTGCCTGCACAAGATGCCGGAGGGGCTGGCCCTCGCCGCGCTCCTGCTCAGCGCCGGGTATGCGCCGCTGCGCGCCTTCCTACTGACCGCGGCCGTGGAGGCGACGACGCTGCTGGGCGGGGCGCTCGGGGGGATGTTCTTCGCAGCGGCCCCGCCGCTCTGGCTGGGCGCCGCCCTGGCGCACGTCGGAGGCAGCTTCCTGTACCTGGTGTTTCACGGCCTGCTGGGGGGACTCCTCAGCAGGCCGCTCGGCAGCGGGTCCGCTCTGCGCCGCGCCCTTCCGGAGCAGGCGGGCTACGGCGCGATAGGCTTCGCCGCCGTGGCGCTGCTCCTCTGGAGCCTGCTCCGCCTGCAACACTGACCGACAGGCAAGCTCAGCCCGCCTTTATGTTGCGGGCCGGGCTGGGGCCGTCGCAGCGGGGGCCGTTCTCGGTCCAGAGCAGCGGGTCCAGGCACATGCGGCGCGCGGTGCGGCCGGCGTCCCAGGCGTGGTAGACGATGAAGTCCGTTTCGCCGTCCGGCCCGGTTATCACGCTGTTGTGCCCCGGTCCGTAGACGCCGCGCGCGGGCGCCCCGCGCAGCACGGTCGGCCCCTCGCCCAGTTCCCGCCAGGGGCCAAGCGGGTGTTCGGCCACTGCGCAGCCGACACCGTACCCCTCGTTCTGCCAGCACCCGCCGGAGTACAGGCAGTAGTAGAGGCCCGCGTGCTCCACCACACACGGCCCTTCCAGCGTGTGCCAGGCGTCCCAGACCTTCCCATAGTGGTCGCGGTTTCGGGCATAGATCTGCCAGTCGGCGGACGCCCGCAGAACGGTCTGCGGCGTGCCGGCGAGCGTCACCATGTCGTCGGCGAGCGGCACCACGGCGAGGCCGGTGCCCGGGCGCTCGCCGTCCAGGAAGTCGCGGGCAAAGTACAGGTACCAGCGGCCATCGCGCGAGTCCCGGAAGGGGTGCGCGTCGATCGTGAAGCCCTCCCCGGGAAGCAGGTCGCTCCCGGCGTCGCGGAACGGCCCGGCCGGGTCATCCGCGAGCGCGACCCGGAGACGCTGCCCCGCATCGTCCCCTGCCCCGCCGGATGCCGAGTAGTACAGGTAGAACCGCCCGTCGCGCTCGGCGACGGCGGGCGCCCAGTAGTCGGCATTCGCCGGAAGTTCGGGGCGGGGCTCAAGCGCCCCGCCGACATACTCCCAGGAGGCGAGGTCCGTGGAGCGCAACACGGGAAACCGACGGCCCGTGTCGGGGTCGGGACGCCCCGTGCCGTAGGCGTAGTACACGCCGCCGGACGTGCGCATCGCGAAGGGGTCGGCCATGTAGCCAGCCCACACGGGGTTGGCGCTGCGGACCGCGTCTCCCGGCAGGGAGGTGGTGCGGTCACTGAGAGTGGTGTTCACAGGGCGACTCCTTCAGGTCACTTACCCGGCGCCGCCGGGTACAAACGGCTCTTCGGTATGATCTCGTAGGGCTGGCTTGGGCTGACCCAGGCCAGCATCATGTTGGCGGTGCGGTCCTGCTCATAGTACTCGACGCGGATGTCGTAGCGCTTGCCGGCCTCCAGAGCGATCTTGCCCTGGTTGGCGGTCGCTGCCTGGTTCTTCCAGTCGTCGATCAGGAGTTTGCCATCCACCCAGACGCGCACGCCGTCGTCGGAATAGGTCTGGAACGTGTACGTTTCGCTGAAGCGCGGCACGACCTGGCCCCGCCAGCGCACGGAGAAGCCATCGGCGGGCAGGCCGGGCGCCGGCCCGTTCAGCAGCCAATCGAAGGCGATGGTCGGGTCCACCCGGGTAACCACAGGCTTCCCGGCAAGCTCCTTACCGGCGAAGTACTCACCCAGCAGGCCCGTGCCGTTCCCGCCTTCGAGCTTCACCGCGCCGGGCTCGCCCGAGGGCAGCGCCAGCGGCACCCCGGCCGGGACCGGGTGGCCGAAGAAGGGTGTGTCGTCGGCGTTCCAGGTAAAGCGCTGCGCCCGCGCGGTGCGCCCCGCCCAGGTGCCGTCGGTGTTCTCCTTGCCGTGGTAGATGATCCAGTCCTCGGTGCCGTCCGGCGACTTGCAGAAGCCGTTGTGCCCCGGCGTGTAGACCGCGCCATCCGGCCCCTTGTACTGCTGGAAGACCGGCACCGGCGACTTGGTCCAGGACTCGGGCCGGAGCAGGTTCCCGTCGCTGTTGGTCAGCATCCCCAGGCAGTAGTACGGCGTCGTGCCGCCGCTGGCGGAGTAGATCAGAATCGTCTTTCCGTTCCGCTCCAGAATCTCCGGTCCCTCGTTCACCGCCCAGCCGTGCCGCTCCCAGTCGTAGGTGGGACGGGAGAGCAGCACGCGCGGCCCGGAGAGGGTCCACGGGTTCGACATCGGGGCGATATAGATGTTCTGGGTGCCCGGCTTGTTCTCGGCGCGCCCCGACCAGACAAAGTAGAGCTTGCCCTCTTTGCTCTGGAACACGCTCCCGTCAATGGCGTAGACATCCTCGCCCTCGCCGGGCACGACGATCTGCCCCTTGTCCACATACGGCCCCTGCGGGTCGTCGGTGGCCGCCTCCAGTACGAACTGACGGCGGTCCAGGTCGGGCCCGGGGGTCGCGGTGTAGTAGATGTACCACTTGCCGTTCAGGTAGTGGATCTCAGGCGCCCACACATGCTCGGCGTTCGGCCCCTTGTTCGGGGCACGCCACACGGTCACCTTCTTGCCCGTGTCCAGCCCGGTGATGGTCGGCGACTTCCACACCTCAATGCTCTTGCCGACCGTGAACGTGAAGTAGTAGAAGCCGTCGCGATACACCAGCCAGGGGTCGGCCGCGCTCCGGGAGCGGACAATGGGGTTGGTAAAGGTCCCCGGCGGCAGCGGCGCTGCCGCCGCCTGTGCGCCCCCCGCCGCGGGGGTGCCCGTCCCCTGCGGCTGCGGCGCGCACGCCGGAGCCGCCGCTCCCGTGGAAGCCGCCGCCACGAGTCCCGCGGCAGCCGCCATACCGCCCCCCCAGCGCTTACCCGCGTCTCGCATGCGATCCAAAGTCCTTTCCCACGCTCTCAAGAAGAGCCCCGCAGTCTGCACCGTCTTATTCCCTTCCATTTCTCAGCGGCCCGCCAGACCCGTCAGCGCGATGCCCTTGATGATATGCCGCTGGAACAGAAGGAAGGCGATCACCACCGGTACCGCGGCGAGCGTGGCCGCCGCCATCATCGGTCCGTACTCCGTGTTGTAGCGCCCCTGGAACACCGCGATCCCGATGGGAAGCGTACGCATCGCGAGGCTGTCCGTATAGAGCAGCGGCCCCTCAAAGGCGTTCCAGGTCGCCATAAACGTAAAGATGCCCAGCGCCGCGAGCGCGGGCTTCGCCAGCGGCAGGATGACGTGGCGCAGCACCTGAAGCGGCCCGCAGCCGTCCAGCACCGCCGCCTCCTCCAGCTCCGCCGGGATGTTGCTGAAGAACTGCCGCAGCAGGAAGACGCCGAACGCGCTCGCCCCGGCCGGGACGATCAGCGCCAGGTACGTGTCGAACCACCCGAGCGCGCGCACGATCAGGTAGGACGGAATCAGCAGCGCCTGCCCGGGCACCAGCATGGTCGCCACCAGCAGCCCGAACAGGGCGTCCCGCCCTCGCCAGCGCAGGCGGGCGTAGGCGAACGCCGCCAGGGTGTCTACCACCAGCACGAGCGCCGTCACCGAGAGCGCCACCAGCACGCTGTTCGCGGTCCAGCGCCAGACCGGGAACTCCTCCACCTTGCTCAGGATGTAGCGGTAGTTTTCGGTCGTCAGCGGGTTCGGCAGCCAGCGCATCGCCCCCAGCCCCGCAATCACATCTTCCGGCGACTTGAGCGAGGTAGAGAGCATCCAGCCGAGCGGCGCCAGAAACAGCAGCGCCGCAAGTGCCATCACCCCATGCAGAAACGCCTGGCCGGGGTCGAAGCGGCGCCTCCGCGCCTGCGGTCGGTAGCGCGTCGTGCTCATATCGCGCGCCCCTCCCTCGCTCGGCGCTCCGCATTGAATAAACGGAACTGCACCACGGTCAGTCCCAGCACGAGCGCAAAGAGCAGGTAGGCGATGGCGGCGCCGTAGCCGATCTCGTACTGACTGAAGCCCTGCTGGTACATGTAGAGCGCAAGCGTCAGGCCCGAGCGCGCCGGTCCGGACCCGGGCGCAAACAGGACATAGCTCTGGCCGAAGATCTGGAACGACCCGAGCACCGAGATCACCAGACAGAACAGCGTGGTTGGGCGCAGCAGCGGCCAGGTGACATGCCAGAACCGCTGGGCGTTGGTCGCTCCGTCGATGCGCGCCGCCTCGTAGTAGTCTTCCGGGATGTTGCCCAGCCCGGCCAGGTACAGAATCATGTTCCCGCCCGCCGTCCACCAGATCGTCATCAGAGCGATCGAGAGCATGACCAGCGAGGGGTCGGCCAGCCAGGGGATCGGGTCGAACGGCGCCAGCGGCAGCCCTAAGGAGCGCAGGGCGTCCACGAACCCCTTCGCGGTCAGGTTCAGGAGGCCAACCTCCCGGTTGTAGAGCCAGCGCCACAGCACGGCGACCACCGAGATAGAGACCACCACCGGCAGGTACACCGCGACCTTATAGGGCGTGGACGCCTTCCGGAGTCCGTTCAGGCCGAGCGCGAGCAGCAGCGAGACCGCATTCCCGAAGGGTACGGCGATGACGACGAACAGCAGGGTGTTGCGCAGCGCCAGCCAGAAGATATCATCCGCCAGCGCGGCGCGGTAGTTGGCGAACCCCACGAACGGGTGGTCCTGCGCCAGCACATGCCAGCGATGCAGCGACAGGTAGAAGCCGTAGCCGACCGGCGCGAGCAGAAACACGGCGAATAAAACAAGATGGGGCAGGGCGAAGAGCCAGCCGATTCTGTCCGCGCGCCGCAGGGCGTTCCGAGAAGAGCTCATGGCCGCTTCAGCACCTGTTCCATGCGGCGGTCGGCGTCCGCGAACGCCTCCTCCGGCGTTTCGCGCCCGATCAGGAACGCTTCAATGGCGGGGTCAGCAAATGGAAACAGGGCGTTGCCCCGGGGCGTCATCGGCTCGTACACCACGTAGTCGAGCTGGCGCGCGGCCTGCGCGGGCGCGGCGAGTTGCGAGAACGCTGCATTATTCAGGGCGTCACGCCGGGCGGGAACCTGTCCGCCCGCCGCCCAGGCGAGGCTCTGGTCGGAGAGGTAGCGCATCAGGCGCCAGGCATCGCGCGCGGCGTCGTCGGGGATGCCGCGCGGCTGCGCCAGGAGGTGCGAGCCGCCCCAAACGCCCTGCTGCGGGCCGAACTGCGGCGCGGGCGCGGCGGCCCACTCCAGTCCCTTCTGCTCCTCCAGCGACGTCTGCATATAGATGCCCTCCAGAGCCATTCCTACCTTCCCCTGTCGGAACGCCAGCCACGCATCTACCCCCTCCGGGCGCGGCGCGACCCGGTGCCTGGTGATGAGGTCCAGCATGGTGTGCGCAGCGGCGAGCGAGCCCGGGGAGGACAGCGCGGCATGTTGCAGGTCGGGCGTGACGATACCACCACCGAACTGCGCCGCGAACGTCAGGAAGTTGGTGCGCTGCCAGGTGTAGACGAAGCCCCACTGGTCGGTCTTGCCGTCGCGGTCCGTGTCGCGGGTGAGCGCCTTCGCCGCCTCCAGGAACGCCTCCCCGGTGGCGGGAGGACCGTCGATACCGGCCTCGCGGAAGAGTTTGCGGTTGTAGTACAGGCAGATCGGGTGGACATCGAGCGGCAGGGCGTACTGACGCCCCTTATAGAACGTCGCCCGCCACGGCACGGGCGCAAAGTCGGCCTCGGAGAAGCCACGCCCCCCGGCCGCCTCTGCCGCGTAGAGTCCGCCCAGGTCGTTCAGGGCATCGTAGGCGGCGAACTCCGGCAGGCGTGCGGCGTGGACGATGCAGACGTGCGGGGCGCCGCCGAAGGCGAGCGAGAGCGTCAGCTTGTCGTAGTACGTCCCCCAGGGGATAATCTGCATCCGGACATCGAGGTCGGGGTTCTCCTCACGGAAGCGGCGGACGATCTTCTCCATCGTCTTGCCATCCGGCCCGGTGAACCCGTTCCAGAAGTTCAGGATGCGGCGTCCCTGCGCGTCCCGCTCGTCGCGGACCGCCGCCTTCTGGCGGCCGACGCCACAGCCGCCGCCGGACGCCGCAGCGGCGAGCAGCGCGGCACCTCCCAGTCCCTGCCGCGCGGCGCGGCGCAGGAACTCCCGGCGGGTTGTCGGTGGACGGTCCAGCAGCATGAAAGGATTTGGAGGAGTGGGGGGCGGGCAGTATGCCCGCCCCCTGTGTTGAGCCTATTGTACCGGAGGTCTTACCGGTCCTGGCCTTCCATGTAGTCGCAGCGGTCGTCCCAGCCGTTAAAGTTCTGCCGCCACATGGTCGGGGTGACGGTCGCTCCGCCCTGGTCGGTCACGTTCGGGCCGATCGCCTTCCAGGTCGCGCCCCAGGTCATCGCCTTGGCGTGACCGTCCGCGAACACGTAGTTGGACATGGCGCCATTGCGTGCGCCGCGCGGCGGGTTCTCCGGCGTATTGGACTGCCAGCCCGCCGCGGAGCGCCGGGTGTCGGTCCGGGCGTGGCGGTCGTAGGCGGCGTTGTTGGTGTAGTCGATGCAGACGTACGCCCGGTCTTCCTCCCAGGTTGCGAGCTGGTTCCAGTTCTCTCCGCCAACGCCCTCGTTGCTCTCGGCGATGATGATGGCCTCCGCCGGGCGGTCCAGACGCGCCAGCGGCAGCGCGGTCCAGGGTCCGTTCTCCTGGTTGCTGATGTTGTAGCGGTAGGAGGTGGGCACCGTCTGTCCCGCGAGCGGCGTGCCCGCGGGCGGATTATAGGTGCGTCCCAGGGGGTCGGACGGGCAGCTCAGGATGTTCAGGTTTTTGGTGTACGGGTAGATCGCGCCATCCCACGCAGTCTCCCAGGACAGGCCCCAGCTCATGCCGGGCTCGCCCTCGTCGTTGAAGAACGCCTTCGGCAGCGTCTCCTCGTGGTCCTGGGCGAACATCGCCATGGCGGTGGCGAGCTGCTTCATGTTGGAAAGGCAGGATGCCTGCCGCGCCTTCTCGCGGGCCTGGGCGAAGACAGGAAAAAGTATCGCGGCGAGGATCGCGATGATGGCGATGACGACGAGCAGTTCAATGAGAGTAAAAGCGGCAGAGTGGGTACCGGTCTTGCGGGTCATGGCGTCTCAGTCCTTTCTGAGGGAGAGCAGCATTGTTGGCGTAAGTCGGTCGTGCGATCCCGTGGGTCTTTAGCCGGGGTCAGCGCCCCGGTGCGGCGGCGGCAGGCGTGTTATTTCCCCCGCCGCTCTGGTTCATCATCTGGTTGTAGCGCTCCGCCTGCGGCCCCTGATTCGCGGGGCGGGGTGGCACGGGCGGCAGCGTCGGCGGCGTCGCGGGCGGCTCCTCCTTCGGGCCACAGCCCGCGGCGCACACCCCGGCCAGCGCGGCGGCACCGATCAGAGCGCCCGCGGCGTATCGGGCAGAGAGCGAACGGTTCATCCTCAATCGTATCCCTTTCCTGAACTGAACTACGGAACCGCCGGCAACGGCGGCGTCCCGACGGCAGCGATCACGCTGGACTCCCGAACGGCCAGAGGCGTGGGCAGTACAACGCAGCGGGGCGGGATACCCTCCCCCTGGTCGCCTCCCTCTGCTGCGATACGCTCCAGGAGCAGGGTGACCGCGGTTCGGCACATCTCCTCCAGGGGGTAGGCGATGCTGGTCAGCGGCACGTCCATCTGCGCTGCCAGCGGCAGGTCGTCACATCCCACCAGCGCCATGTCGTACGGGACGCGCAGTCCGCGGCGGCGCAGCCCCATCAGCGCGCCGATGGCGGTCATATCGTTGTGGCAAAGCAGGGCATCGGGGCGCTCGGCCGGGCGCTCCCGCGCGATCTCCTCGGCCCGCAGACGGGCGGACTCGGGCAGGTGCGCCGCGCCCTCGTAGCCGTAGACCCGGGGCGCCAGATTCGCCGCCGCCATCACCTCCTGGTAGATGCCGTGGCGCGGGTCGCCCTGACGGTCGAGGGAGGATGCCGGGGCCAG
>CALEKU010000277.1 GCA_937902745.1 uncultured Armatimonadota bacterium | reverse complement strand
GTCGGCGGCGCGCCAGTCGGGCGCGGCCCGGCCGGCGCGGTCCGGCAGCGGAAACGCCCCGGCCCGCGAGAAGCGCGCCGAGAAGGCTGCGGAGAAGGAAACCAAGCCGGAAGCGCCCGCCGCCGAAGGAGGTTAGGCCATGGATATCGTCGGGTCGGGAGGGAATGACCGCGCAAGCTCTGTGCAGCGGCACAATGCGGAGATGATCCGCTACCGTGACGAGCGCAAGCCGATGACGTTCACGCTGGTGGACGGTTCCAAGCTGGAAGGCGCGATCCGCTGGTTCGACGACGAGGCCCTGTGCCTGGTGGACGCCAACCGTGACGAGGTGACCGTCTTCAAGCACGCCATCCTTCACTACCGCCCGCAGTCGGTGTAGCGGGCGCAGCGGCAAGCGCGAGCGCATCGCGCGCCTTCGCAGAACGAAAAACGCCTTCGGGCCGGGGCATCTGCCCCGGCCCGAAGGCGTTTTTCAGTTTGTGTGTTTGAAGAAAAGGTGCCGGGCGGACTCGAACCGCCGATGAAGGTTTTGCAGACCTCTCCCTTAGCCCCTTGGGTACGGCACCGGGAAACACGGCAGGACCGCGGGAAAGGCGGGCTCCCCCACGGTCCTGTGTTCCAAGGCGCCGACCGGAATCGAACCGGTGCATCGCGGTTTTGCAGACCACTGCCTTACCACTTGGCTACGGCGCCGCTGTGTGCGGATAGGAACGCCGCATTATATCACGGTCTGTCCCCTCGATGCATCACCCTTTCTCTCTGAATTATTACCTTTTGCAACCCCCTCCCTGGCTTCTCGCATGGTTCTTGCCTGTTACGCCACCCACATCGGTGCCCCTACTAATACCTGTGATATTCGTCACAGAAAGCAGGACTATTTACTGGGTAATGGGAAGATATAGCGTTGCTTGAATAGCGAACGGGCTTTCGGTTAGCAGGCACCCGATGAGTAATGTAACTGTATTGACACGTGGGTTGGGAAGTGAGAAAGGGATGTCGAATCGACCCCGCCCGGCAATGGCAGGCCGGACCGGTATCGAAGAGTCGTTGCGGGGCGTGCCCCTCTTTACAGGAATAGACGAAGCCGCGCTGCGCACCATCGCCGCGCAGTGTCAGCGAATGCGGCACGAGGCAGGGGAGTTCCTCTTCCGCGAGGGCGATCACGTGACCGCACTGTATGTGGTTCTGGCGGGCTTGGTACGGCTCCAGCGCACCCTGCTCGAGTCGGATGCGCCGCTGCTGGTCGCGGAGCGGCGCCCGGGCGACCATATCGGGATGGATGCGCTTCTGGAGGATGTTCCGCGCCCGGTGGCGGCGCAGTTCGCGACCGACGGGGAGGTGCTTATCCTCCGGCGGGACGACCTGCGCCACTCCCTGGAGCGCTCCCCGCAGCTTACCTGGAGTCTGGTGTGTGCGCTCGGGCTGCAACTCAACGAGGCGACGGAGCTGAACCGCCGTCACCGCAACCTGGATGTGATGGGGCGCCTGGCAGCCTTCCTGGCGGATGCAGCGGATCGGACGAAGCCGGAGCCCTCCGGCGTACACCGTCTGCCGAACCTGACGGACGAGCGGATTGCGGAGCGCATCAACACCTCCCGCGAGTCCGTAAACCGGAAGCTCTCCCGCCTCAAGGAGATGCGCGTAGTACGCCGCGAGGGACGCACCCTGATCGTGCTGAGCGTGGGCAAACTGCGCTCGCTCGGCCGGGTGGATTAGCGCCCTCGGGCAGCGCCCACTGCTGCTGCTGCCGCGCTGCGCGGCACCTCCTGAATGAGGCCGTCCTCGATGCGCAGGATGCGGTCCGCCTCCTGCGCCAGGCGGTCGTCATGGGTGACCATCAGGAAGGCGACCCCGGTCTCGCGCGCGATCTCGCGCATCAGGGCAAAGACCTCCTGCCCGGAGCGGGAGTCGAGGTTCCCGGTCGGCTCGTCGGCCAGTACCACGCGGGGCCGGTTGACCAGGGCACGCACGATCGCGTTGCGCTGCTGCTGGCCGCCGGACATCTGGGTGACGCGCTTATGCATCTGTGACTCCAGGCCGACCCGCTTCAGGAGCATCTTCGCGTATTCGATGTCTTCCCGCTCCGGCGCGCCCTTCTGAATCGTAATGGGCATCAGGGCGTTCTCCAGACAGGTGAACTCCTCCAGGAGGTAGTGAAACTGGAAGATGAAGCCGACCTTGCGCCCCCGCAGGTCGGCCAGGCCGTCCGAATCCAGCGTCGCGATATCTACCCCGTCAATCCGCACCACCCCATCCGTGGGGGTGTCGAGCGCCCCCAGGATGTTAAGCAGCGTGGACTTACCCGAACCCGACTGCCCGATGATGGCGATGAACTCGCCCTCACGCGCCTCCATGTCGATGCCGTGCAGCACCTCCACCGGGTTCGGTCCGCCCAGACCGTACGTTTTGACCAGCCCTGCGGCCTCCACGATCACAGGCGCAGCGGCGGCCTCTGTCCCCATCGCGTCCTCGCTTTCAGCCACCACGGATCACATCCACAGGGTTCATGGTGGCCGCGCGCCGGGCAGGCAGGATCGCCGCAATCAGCGTTGCCGCCACCGCCGCCGCGCAGGCGCCCAGAAATATCTCCGCGTCCCAGGCGATGTTGAACAGTTTGTCCGCCTTTCCGAATCGCGCCGTCTGCGGAATCTGGGCCAGCGCATTGAGGAGAAGCGCCCCGAGCCCGGAGCCGACGAGGCAGCCCATAAGCGCGATGCCCAGCCCCTCCAGCGTAAAGACAAGCAGAATCTGACGGTCCCGCGCCCCCATGCTCTTCAGAATCCCGATCTGCCTTGACTTCTGCACCACGGAGACGATCAGGACCGAGGCGATACCGAAGGCGGAGGCCAGCAGCGCGAACATGCAGATCATGAGGCGGGACTGGTCCTGCGACCGGAGGGCGTTCATGATGAATACCTGCTCGCGCATCCAGGATTCGGTCTCAAAGGGCAGCGCGGCGGCGATCTGGTCCGCCACGGCGTTCGCCTGGAATGGGTCGTCCAGCTTTACCAGGATGCTGGACACGTCCTGCCGCGTGGCGAAGAGCGACTGGGCGGCGCGTAAGGTCAGAAACGCCTGCCCCAGGTCGGCCGTATTGTTGCCCGTGTCGAACAGGCCCGCGACCCGGAAGGAGGCGGAGACGCCCTCGGGCGACTGGAGGGTGACGCGATCCCCCAGGCGGACGCCGGCCTCGTCCGCCAGTCGCCAGCCGATCACCACGTCATCCGGGCCGATCTCCAGCCATGAACCGGCGATCATATCCTCCTGCAGGCCGACGATCTTCTCCTGGGCTGCCGGGTCGCCGCCGGAGACGGTAACGCCGAGTCGCTTCGCCCCACGGATGAGGAAGGCGTTACCACGCACCGCAGATGTCACGGTGCGCACCCCCGGGAACTGCGCAAGCTGGGTCTCGACCTGCTTCCACTGCTCGATGTCGGTGCGCTGCTGTACCTGCTTCTCCTCGCGCGTTGCCAGGAACGCGCCTGGCGCGACACCGGGGACCTCTCCCCCCGTGCGCTCCGCCGCCCGAGCGAGTGAGTCCGGCGCCGGGTCGGGCCGCTTCACGGTGACGTGTGGCTGGGAGCCGACCAGGTCGTTGATGAAGCGGCGCTGGACGCCCGTGATAAGGCTCTGGATGAAGATGATGACCGTAACAGCGATGGCGACAGCAGCCACCGTCAACGCGGTTTGTCCCCCCCCGCTGACCAGATGCCGGTAGGCAAGCTTGATCTCGAAACGCATGATCGTGGTGTCTCCCTTACGGCGCGGGCGCTGAGGGCTCCTGCACCCGGGGCGCGACCCGCGCGCCGGGGCGGACGCCCAACGGGTTGACGACCACGGAATCCCCGGCGGTAAGACCGCTCAGAACCGGCACGCCGTCTGGTCCCGTTGCGCCCACTTCGACGTTGCGGCGCTCCACCACGTTCTCCCCGCTCACCACAAGCACCCAGGATACGCCCCCGACCGTAGTGACGGCCGTCAGAGGAACGACCAGGCGCTGCGTGCCGGGGTCCACGATCACGTTCACGGAGACCGTCTGGCCGGGGCGCAGCCAATCCGGCTCGTTTGCCGGGACCAGCCGCACCTCTACCGTACCGCGCTCCGAATCCACGGCCGCCCCGATCTCGCTGACCCGCGCCGTGAACGGCTGATTGGGGAAGGCGTCATTGGTGACGACCGCCTTCTGGCCCACGGACAGCCGCCCGAGGTTCGATTCATCCACGTCCACCCGGATCTCGGGCCGGGTCGTACGGACCAGGCGAACGATGGGCTGGTTCGGCCCGGTCACGCCCCCGGGCTCCGTCACGACCTCAGTCACGGTGCCGCCGAACGGGGCGCGGACCACCGTCTCCTCCAGGCGTCGCCGCGCCACGCGCAGCGCCTCCTCCGCCTCGCCCACCCGGGCGCGCGCCACCTGCACATCCTCCGGGCGCGGGGTCGCCAGAAGGCTGCGAAGCTGCGCCTCGCCGCTCTCTCGGGCGCCACGAACCTGCGCGCGGGCCTGCTCCAACTGCGCCCGCGCCTGCGCGATCTGCTCCGGTCGCGTCCCCACCTGGAGTTGGCGCAGGCGGGCGCGGGCGCTTGCCAGCACCTTCTCCGCCGCCTCCACGCTTGCCCGGGCGGCGTCCCGGTCGGTCAGCGCCCGCTCGTACTCGATGCGCGCGACCGCCCCCTCCTCGAAGAGCATCTTCTGCCGCTCCAGGTCGCGCTCCGCCTGCTCGGCCCGCACCTGCGCCTCGGTGACCTGCGCGAGCGCCTGCTGCGCCTGCGCCTCTGCCTCCTGCCGCTCCTCCGGGGTCGCGCCGCGCTGCCGCTCCAGGAGCTGCTGCTGCGCAGCGGCTACCTGCGCCTCTGCCACCCGCACGGCCTGGGCGGTGTCGGCGCGCAGCCGTGCGACATCGCTCGGCAGCGGGGGACGGGAGGCCTGGGCAAGCTGCGCCCGCGCCGTCCGCAGCGCCTCCTCGGCCTGTCGCACCTGCGCTCGCAGCACCTCATCGTCCAGGCGCGCCAGGATATCCCCGGTACGCACACGGTCCCCTTCCCGCACCGGAACCGCCACCACCCTGCCGCCGCCGGACGCCCCCACACTGGTCTCCACATCGGCAGAGACCCGCCCCGACGCCGCCACGGACTCCGCCACGACCCGCTCCTGAGGTGCGACGACGATCACGGGCTTCGGGCGGGATCGGAACCAGCCCATCAGGACGGCGGCCAGCACGAGCGGCAGGAGGTACCACAGCCAGCGCGGCAGCGCCCGACGGCGCCGGGACGGTTCGGCGGCGCCGTCGCGGTGCGAGCGCGTTCCCGTCCCATTTGCGGCAGCGGAAGCCGCCGGCTCTTCGGTTGTATCGTGCTCTCTGAGAGGCACCCTGCTGCTCATTATGTCGGAATCCCTCGGTCGGCCAGCCGGCCCCTTCTTCCGTGTACCCACCCGGGTGCCCCGGGTGCCTTTCCATTTTACGGTGCGCCAGCGGCGGCGGCCGGGCGGGACGCCGGAAGGCTCACCTCATCGGCGAGGCGGAGGCCCTTCTTCTCCTGTCCCTTGACCAGGTGTATCCGCACCGGGGCGCCGGGCGGAATCTGTGCCGGGGTGAGGGCGCGGCGCCCCTGCTTCACACTCGCGCCCGGGATGAGCAGGATGCGCCGGCGCGCCCCATCGGACCGGAGCAGCGTGATTACTGGCCCGTCTGCCCCGTCCGGTTCTACCGCCTCGACCAGCCCCTCCCAGCGGACCAGCGTGTCCAGATGGGCCGCGGCGACCTCGGCCGCGGTCGGCGCCACGATGACCGCCATGACGCCGCCGCCGGGCAGGCCACGCGGCTTCACAGCCACCGCCGCTCCGATCGGAAACGCCTCCAGCGGTGCGGAGCGGTCGAACTTGAGGATGCGCGTCTTCGCGGTCACCCGGAACGTCACCACACGCCCGTCCCCCTCCCGCTTCACCGCCAGCGCACCGGCACTCGAAGATGCCACCTTGCCGACGCACAGTTCGGTCCGGCTGCGCTTCTCGTCGGCGTACGAGCCCTCGTCCCATAGTTCGCGCAAAATTGCCATCGGCCGCGGTGCGGTGAGGAACGACACCCGCGCCACCACGCGCTCGCCCGGCACGAAGGCAGCCAGGTCCGCGGGCGCCCCCCGGCGTGTGTAGGGACACTCCGGGTCCACTGCGGCGGTTATCTCCTCGCTTCCAGGATCGGTCGGCCGCAGACGCACGGTCTTGCGCTCCTCGTCCCGCGCCACCAGAACTGCGGTCAGCGTTCGGGACGTGGCTCGCGACGCGGTAGCGGAAGCAGGAGGAGGCGTCTGCGCCGCGGCAGCCGCCCGGACGGCCAGCACAGTGGTAGCAGCAGCAAAGGCGGCGAGGACCGGCAGCAGGAAAACAACAGGTTTGGCACTCAGGCGCATCACACAGTGGCTCCTTCCTTCTTTCTTGATTATCCCCCAGAAGACGGGGAAAATGGCCGGCCGCCTTTGCCGACAATCAGGTAAAGCGAGGCTCTTACAGATTAACGATAATCTTCCTGGCAAAGCGGAAGCACGGGAATGTTCTGCCCGGACTTGACACCCGGAAAAGGAACGCGTATAGTATCCCTACTCAAACATTTCACTGAAATTATTGACCCGGGCCATCGATGCCGACGCCCCGGCATTTTCTCGAAGATGAGCACAGCCCGTCCCTTCCGGAAAACCAGCATCAAGGATGTCGCGCGGCGCGCCGGAGTCTCCACCACGACGGTGTCGTACTTCGTCAGCGGTCGCGAGAATGTCTGCGGCCCCGAAACCGCCCAGCGCATCCGGGACGCGGTCGAGGAGCTGCACTACACGCCCAGTTCCCTGACCCGGGGGCTCCGCCGCGAGGCGACGCGCACCATCGGGGTGTGCATGTACAGCCCGTTCGACCCGGAGGTACGCTTCGGCAGCGTGTTCCTGGAGCGGCTGTGGCGGGGCATCGTGCGCGAGAGCGATGCGGCAGACTACTCGCTGCTGCACTACCCGTACTCGGTGCGCGAGAGTGAGAGTTCTCAGGCGTTTCTGGATGGACGGGTGGACGGCCTGCTGCTCCAGTACGGCGAACGGGCGTCGGTGGTGGCGCAGGCGGGGATGCCGACGGTCCTGCTGGCACGGGCGCTGGACTTGCCGGACGGATGCGGAGCCGTTTACGCCGACGAAACCGGGACGGCGCGCGTGGCTCTGGACCATCTGCACGGCCTCGGCCACCGACGGATCGCGCACCTTGCGGGTCCGGTCGAGGCGTACCGGGGCAACAGCGGCCTGCTGAACCCGGCCGACGATGTGGCTAAGCTCCGGCTGGAGGCGTACACCTCGTGGATGCAGGCGGCGGGTCTGTACGACCCCGCCCTGATCGGCTACGCAGGCTCATGGTTTGAGCGAGACCGGGTGGCCGAAGTGCTGGGCGCGTGGCGCGCTCTGCCGGAGCCGCCGACCGCGGTACTGTGCGCCAATGACACGCTGGGCGTCGCCGTAACGGAAGCCGCCCTGCAAATGGGGTGGCGCGTCCCCGACTCTCTGTCGGTCGTGGGGGTCGATGACTCCGCCGAGGCCCGGGAGGCGCCGGTCCCGCTCACCAGTGTGGCGGTGCCGGTGGATGCGATCGGCAGCGAAGCCGTGAGCGCCCTCGTGCGCATGATGAACGGTGCACCGGTGGATGCCTGCCGGGTGGCTGTCCCGGTCACCGACATCGTCGTCCGCGGCAGTACTGCCGCCGTCCCTGCCGCCCCCTAGCGCGGCCCGTTTGTAACCTGTTTGAAGCCTGAAAATCTGAACCGCGGGAAGTACCGTCGATTCTGATCGGCACCGGGCTATGGAACCCCGGGATGACCGATCCTCACTGAAGGAGCATTGACTATGAAGTCGTCATGCGGCAACCGCCGCCCGTCACACGCATTTACCCTGATTGAGCTGCTCGTCGTCATCGCCATCATCGCCATCCTCGCCGCGATCCTCTTCCCCGTCTTCGCCCAGGCCCGCGAGAAGGCGCGCCAGGCGTCCTGCCTCTCCAATCAGAAGCAGATCGCCCTGGCCGTCCTGCAGTACCTTCAGGACTACGACGAGACGTTCCCCCGCCTGCACATCGACCCGCCGCCCGCGCCGCGCCAGTCCTGGGCGCCGTACAACTGGCAGGATGCCGTCGGCCCCTACGTCAAGAACGGCACCCGGACGGTCACCTGGGCGTCAACCGACGGCTCGCCCATCGTCCTCACCTGGGGTGGCATCTGGACCTGTCCGAGCCAACCCTTTGGCGACGATGTGCGCAAGACCTACGGCGGAAATGACACGCTGTTCACCGATCTGACGTACGGCAACGGCAGCGGGGACATCACGCCGACCACGCTTGGCCAGATCACCCGCCCGGCAGACGTGGTGATGATCTCTGAGAACGGGGTGGTCGAGGGCTGGGCCGGAATCGGCGAATCTGCCCGTCTGAGCGGCGACGCCTACTGGCAGTGCGGCACCACCTGGCAGTGCAGCGGCCCCAACTCGGGTGCCCAGTGGGACAAGGACCACACAGGCTCTGAGTCGGGCATCGAGTTCTGGCAGTACACCCAGATGCCACGCTACCGCCACAGCGGCACCGCCAACTTTGCCTTCGTGGATGGGCATGTGAAGTCGATCTCCAAGGGCCAGCTCAACTGGTGCCGGAACTTCTTCTACCCGGGCATCGGCAGCGCCTACAGCCCGGACACGCAGAACTGGCTCTTCGGCGCCGGCAACGCCTGCGCGGGCTTCCCGCAGAACTGACGGAGGAAGAGTTCCAGAATGAAGACGAAGTGCACGGCCAACCGTCTGTCCTCCGCCCTGCTGCTCGCCGCCATGGCCGTCCTTGTGGCGACGGCCGGATGCGGCAACAAGAGCGACGGTGAGGACGCCGGGGCGAACGCCGCCACGACGCCGGCTGCAAACGTCCCCGCGAATGTCTCCCAGGAGGGCACCGCGCGGAGCCAGGCCGCGAAGCAGGCGGGCGATCGGCAGGCCGCCAACGCCGCGGCGTTCAAGGCGGCGCAGGAAGCCGCCGAGCGTCAGGGCAAATAGGCGATCGGGCGACGCCCCGGACATCCGGGACATCGCCCGGGGCGGCCATCCGCGACAGGAGCGGATGGCCGTCCGTTTGTTACCGCTGTCACGTCCGCCGAGCCGTCCGGGCAACGCCGCACCGGCCAGGATACCGACAATGAATGTCCCCCCTCACGCAACAGTTTTCGCGCGGCGACGACGCCTTGTGCTGGGCGCCACTGCTGCTACCGCCATCGCTCCCTTTGCCGTCTGGGCTGCTGCCGCCGCGCTCCTGCCGCGCCCGGCGGCGGCCGGCACGCCTCAATCTCCTGCCCCGACCGCCGTTACCGCGGTTATCGACGCTGGCAAGACCCACCAGACGATTGAGGGGTTCGGCGCGGCGACGGCCTACTACCAGAACTGGATCACGGCGCATCCGAACAAGAAGGACCTGTACGACACGTTCTTCAAGGGGCTCAACCTCAGCATTTTGCGCCTCCAGAACGTTTACCGCCCCGCCAAAGGCGCCGACTTCGCCAAAGACGACGCCGACATCGTGCGCGGCGCGCGGGAGTCCCTGGGCCGCCCCATCCCGATCCTCATGTCCTCGTGGTCGCCGCCCGCCGACCTCAAGAGCACCGGCGCCGAGAAGGGCGGCGGCACACTCGCGAAGAAGAACGGTGCGTTCGTCTACGAGGACTTCGCCGGCTACTGGGCCGACTCCCTCGCCGCCTACAAGAAGATCGGTATCGAGCCGACCTGGGTCAGTATTCAGAACGAGCCCGACTGGAAGGCCGACTGGGAGACCTGTCTGTTCCAGCCGCGTGAGGGGAAGGACGACAAGGGGGTGGAGTACGCGGGCTATGACCAGGCGCTGGGCGCCGTCGCCCGCCGCCTCCGGGCGACACCCGGCGCGCCGAAGCTGCTCGGCCCGGAGACCCTGGGCATCGGCGGAAACAAGGTGCAGAACTACCTCGGCCCGAAGGACGGGGAGACAGCGCGCACGGTGGACGCCGTGGCGTATCACCTGTACTACGGCGGCGACCACCAGAAGCCGGACACCTTTATCCCCACCCTGCGGAGTGTACGTGATGCGTACCCCGACAAGCCGCACTGGATGACCGAGTTCGGGCGCAGCGACGGCTTCCAGACCGCGTGGATCATTCACAACACACTGACCGAGGGGAACGCAGCGGCGTACGTCTACTGGGCGGGCATCTGGCCGGGTACGGACACGCTCATCAACGTGGACAATCCGTTTGAGCCGCAGACCACCTGGAAACTGCCGAACGGCTTCGCACCGACGGACCGCTACTATGGCCTCAAGCACTTCTCGTACTTCGTCGGCCCGGGCTACCGGCGCGTGGACGCCGCGGCGCCCACCCCGGCGGTGAAGGTGTCGGCATTCCTCAGCCCGGACAGGTCGCGCCTGGTGGCGGTCGCGCTGAACACGTCGGAGTCCGCGCCGGCCACGCTGACGCTCTCGGTGCGCGGGTTCCGCCCCGCGTCCGCGGCGGCCTACCGCAGCGTCCTGCCCCCGCCCGCCGTCACGCCCACCGAGGGCGAGCGGGTCGGGGTGAACGGCCCCGGGGAGCGGTTCCAAAAACTCGACGGCGTGAAGCCGGAAGCGGCCCTCACCCTCCCACCCCGCTCTGTTGTGACGATTACCCTGGACGCCGCGGGCGCGGCGGCCCGTTCCGGAGAATGACAAAGGCCCCGATGACCGACCGAAGCAACTCCCCCACCGTTGCCGTCCTCCCCCTGCGCGCTGCCGCCGAAGCGGCGGGCCTGCCCGTCGGCGCGGCGGTAGATATGGCCGCCCTGGACGGAGGTGACCCGCGCTACGCCGAAACGCTGGCCCGGGAGTTCTCCGCCTGTGTCGCCGAGAACGCTTTCAAGCCGTGCGAGGTGTGGGTCGGCCCGCGCGAATACGACTTCTCCGCAACCGACCGCCTCGCGGATTTCGCCGACCGCCACGGCATGCTCCTGCGCGGGCATACGCTGGTCTGGCACCAGCAGACGCCCCGCTGGCTGAAAGCCGACGCCCTCCCCCCGGCGGATGAGTTGAAGGCACTGCTGCGCGAATACATCTTCGCCGTGGTCGGGCGGTATCGCGGGCGCATCGCTCAGTGGGACGTGGTGAACGAGGCGTTCACGGACCCGGACGAGGACGGGGCGGTGGGTCTGCGCGAGGAGCAGAGCGTGTGGCACCGCGCCTTCGGCCCGGACTACCTGCGGTGGGCGTTCGCATGGGCGCACGAGGCGGACCCGGACGCCCGCCTGTACTACAACGACTACGAGATCGAGGATCTCGGCCCAAAGTCGAACGCTGTCTACGAACTTCTCCGGTCGCTGCGGGCGGAGGGCGTCCCGGTCCACGGCCTCGGTTTGCAGGGGCACCTTCTCAACGGCTGGCGTGCAAAGGAGTCGCACCGGGAGAACCTGCGCCGCTTCGCCGCTCTTGGCCTGGAGTGGGCGCTGACCGAGGTGGACATCCGGATGCTGCTCGACGGCGCTGCCGCATCGCCGAAACAGTTGGCGGACCAGGCGGCGGGCTTCGCGGACCTGGCGCACCTTTGCCGCACGGAGCCCGGCTGCCGCGGCCTGATCTTCTGGGGCTTCACCGACGCCCATTCGTGGATACCCGGGTTCCGCCGGGGTTGGGGCGCCGCGCTCCCATTCGATGCGGAGTACCGTCCCAAGCCCGCTTACCATGCCCTGCACGCCGCGCTCTGCCCGGAAAACTGAGGGGAGATTCGACCATGCTCACTCCGAAGATGGGGTACGCCGCCGTCGCTGGCATCGCGCCGCTCGTCCTGCTCACCCTTCTGGGGCCCGGGCAGGCCACACCCGCCGCCGACCTACCACCACCCGTGGAGATGACGGCGCAGGAGGACCATCGGCGCCTGATGGAGCTGCTCAAGATCTCCGCGTTGCGCCCGGGAGCGAACCCGAATGATCCCAGCGCGCCGAACGCGGTCAACACCGACGAGTCGAAGGCGAACCCGCACCAGAACCTGCCGGACCCGCTCACCCTGAAAAACGGAAAGAAGGTCACGTCAGCCGAGCAATGGACAAAGCAGCGGCGCGCGGAGATCTTTGAGGAGTTCGACCGTGAGGTCTACGGCCGGGTCCCGAAGAACACGCCGAAGGTGACCTGGGAGGTCACCTCGACTACCCGCGAGACGATTGGCGACATACCTGCGGTGACGAAGAAGCTGGTTGGGCATGTGGACAACACTTCCTACCCCGCTATTTCGGTGGACATCCAGCTCACCCTGACCACTCCGGCTGCCGCGACCGGCCCCGTGCCGGTTCTCATGGAATTTGGCTTCGTGTTTCCCCCGGGATTCCGGCGCCCGGGCACGCCGCCGAACGCCCCGCCCCCCGGCCCCCCTCCGGGGCCGACCTGGCAGCAACAGGTTCTGGCGAAGGGCTGGGGGTACGCCATTCTGGTCCCGACCAGCGTCCAGGCGGACAACGGCGCGGGTCTTACCAAGGGCATCATCGGCCTGGTAAATAAGGGCCAACCCCGGAAGCCGGACGACTGGGGGGCGCTGCGCGCCTGGGCCTGGGGCGCGAGCCGCGCCCTGGACTACTTCGAGACGGACCCCACCGTAGACGCGAAGCAGGTGGGCATCGAGGGGCTGTCACGCTACGGCAAGGCGGCGCTCGTGACGATGGCCTATGATTCGCGCTTCGCCATCGGGTTCATCGGCTCGTCCGGGAAGGGGGGCGCGACGCTCCACCGGCGGTACTTCGGCGAGATGGTCGAGAACGTGGCTTCCCCGGCGGAGTACCACTGGATGGCGGGCAACTACCTGAAGTACGCCGGCCCCCTGACGCCCGGAGACCTGCCCGTGGACTCGCATGAACTGATCGCGCTCTGCGCTCCGCGGCCGGTGTTCATTAGCTGCGGCTCCCCGAACGTGGAGGGGAACTGGATAGACAGCCGGGGCCAGTTCCTCGCCGCCGTCGCCGCGGGACCGGTGTACCGCCTCCTCGGCAAGAAGGACCTCGGCACGGCGGAGATGCCGCCCATCGAAACCGGCCTGACCGACGGCGACCTGGCATTCCGCCAGCACGCGGGCGGTCACACCGTCGGCCCGAACTGGCCCACGTTCCTGGAGTTCGCCGGCCGGTATCTCAAAGCCCCCGCGGCGGCAGCCGCAGCGGTCAGGCCAGCGGGCGGCGCGGAGTGATGCCCATGGCTCGGCGCCATGGTATCGCCCTCTGCCTCCTCGCGTGCCTGGCGGCGACGTGCCCGGGGACCGCGGCGCGCCCGCAGCGGGAGGGCGACGGGGCGCGCTGGGTGGGCACGTGGATGGCCGCCCCGCAGCTCACGGAGCCGGGCAATATGCCGCCCGAGCCCGGGTTCGCGGATGCCACGCTGCGGCAGGTCGTGCGCGTGACGATCGGCGGCGAGCGAATGCGCGTGCGGTTCTCGAACGAGTTCGGGACCGCTCCTCTGGAGATCGTATCGGCACACGCGGCGGCGGCCGTGGGGGGCGGCAGCCCTGCCATACGCCCCGACACCGACACCGCGCTCTCCTTCGGCGGCAAGCCCTCGGTGACCGTGGCGCCGGGGGCCGTGGCCGTCTCCGACCCCGTGCGCTTCCCCCTCCCCGCCCTGTCCGACCTCGCGGTGACGGTCCACGTGAAGCTGCCTTCGAAGGACGTCACGGGGCACCCCGGCTCCCGGTGTACGTCGTTCCTGCAGGCGGGCGACGTGGTCACGGCGGAAGACCTGCCGGCCGCCGCGCGGGTGGACCACTGGTACTTTCTCAGCGGCGTGGAGGTGGTCGCCGGGAGCGACAACGCGGCGGCGGTGGTCGTCCTCGGCGACTCGATCACCGACGGCCGGAACTCGACCACCAACGGCAACGGCCGCTGGCCGGACTACCTCGCCCGCCGCCTCCAGGCAGACGCGCGCACGCGGGACATTGCGGTGCTGAACGCGGGCATCGGGGGGAACCGGGTGTTGAACGACGGACTGGGGCCGAGCGCGCTCGCGCGGCTGGAGCGCGACGTCCTGACGCGTCCGGGGGTCCGCTGGCTGATCGTCCTGGAGGGTATCAACGACCTGGGAACCCGCACGGCGACGGCGGACCCGTTGATCGCCGGGCTCCAGCAGATCGCCGAGCGGGCACGCGCACGCGGCATCAAGGTCTACGGGGCGACGATACTCCCCTGCGGCGGGTCCTTCTACTTCACCCCGGAACTGGAGGCCGCGCGCCGGAAGGTCAACGACTGGATACGCACCGGCGGCGCGTTCGACGCCGTGATCGACTTCGACGCCGCGACCCGCGACCCGAAAGACCCCACCCGCCTTTCCGCCGCCGCTGACAGCGACGACCACCTGCACCCCACCGAGAAGGGCTACAAGCTCATGGCCGACTCGGTGGACCTGAAGCTCTTCGCGCGGTGAGCAGCGCGCCGGGTCCGAGCCTTTCGGCTCCGCGCTACGCCACCGCCTGCCCGCCCCGGGCGAGTGGCATCAGGCCCGCGATGACCTCGCCCGTCCGCAGGTTCGTCAAAGGCGACTTCGCGTACTGGATGATGTACGCCTTACGGGTGCCGCGCGAACGGTTCACGCCGCTCTTGTGCGCCGTGAGCGACCAGAAGACGGCGATGCTCCCCGCCCGGACCGGAACCGGTACGCCCTGGTCGGGGTGGTCCGCCGGGTGGCACACCTGGCCCAGTGGGCTGTTGACGTGCTCCCGCAGGCCGTCCTTGTGCGACCCCGGCAGCACGGATACGCAGCCGTTCTCCACCGTGGCGTCGTTCAGCGCCAGCCAGAGCGTCAGGTATGGGCTGGGCGAAACCGGTGTGTATCCGTCGTCTTGATGCCAGGGGAACTCCTTCTCCCCTTCGGGCATCTTGAAGACACTCTGGTTCCAGTACAGGTCGATGTCCGGCCCCAGCAGTTCGGTGGTGATGGCGACGAACTCCGGCCGCGTGACGAACGCCTTGATCGCGTCGTCGTGCTCCGCGAGGTGGCTGGTGAACGTGATCTCGTCGGCGCGGGAGATACCGCCGGTGCCACCCTGTGCCCGCAGCGCCTCCGCGTGCCGCCGCTGGTACGCCTCAATGCGCTCTGCCAGGGCGTCCATCTCCTCCTTCGTGAAGACGTCCTCCAGGAC
This sequence comes from uncultured Armatimonadota bacterium, assembly GCA_937902745.1. Taxonomy (GTDB): domain Bacteria; phylum Armatimonadota; class Armatimonadia; order Armatimonadales; family Armatimonadaceae; genus CALEKU01. The sequence continues at coordinate 21,345 of CALEKU010000277.1, read as the reverse complement.
GAAGTAACCCTGCTCGTTCAACTGCCGCTTCTGTTCACCGGTAATAGTGGGCACCATGCCTCATCTCTCCTTCAGTCTCGGTTATGGCGCGTCCGGGCCAACGTCCGCTGTGGTCAGGGGGCGGCGCAGCCCGCCGCCGGCATGTCGTCGCTGAGCGATAGTCGGTAGACGCCGTCCGCGCTGCGCTTCAACTGCGGTTCCACGCGGCGAAATCCGGTGGCGGGAAGGTCGCCAGCCGCGGCGCTGCCCCATACGATATTGTCCCGGAAGCGGGCGTCCCGCAGTGGGCCGCCGAGGGTGAAGAGCGTCCCCGTGTCCGCCTGAAGGACGTTCGCCGTGAACAACAGATCAAGCGCGCCCATGCCGTTCGCGCGGTCTGGCATCACCACGCTCCGCGGGTTGTCCACCAGCAGGTTCCCGGTGAACGTCACCCGGTCGGGCCGGTCGTGACCGGTGAGGACGCCGGGCGGGATGTTCGTGCCGCCGTTGCCGATCTGCACGGCGGGGTCGCACCTCTCGAAGTAGTTGTCGCGGATGTCGTGATCGTCCCCGAAGAAGCGCAGGCCGTGCGTGTTCAGAAAGAAGTTGCCGTAGACCTCGCACCGGTTGCCGTGCCGCAGGGTCAGCTCGCCCACGCTGTCGCGGAACGTGTTGTAGCGGTAGACGTTCGCGCATGACTTGTTGGAGACGGTCTCGTTCTCCCCGTCGCACCGCTCGAACAGGTTGTACTCGACCACGGCGTGGGCATTGGTCAGGCTCTTGCCGCTGAGGCCGACCTGGAGGGTCTCCCCGCCGTTCTGCCCGATGCTGGTGAAGTCGCGGAACAGGTTGTGGTGGACGTGCGCCCGCTGCGCCATGCCGCTGGCCCCCGGCCCGTGGATGGAGAACATCGGCCCCGGGGTGCGCTTGTTCTGGAACGTGTTGTGGTCGATCTCGCAGTCGTCGCCGGAGACGAGCAGGTAACGCCCCTTCCCCTTCAGTTGAAATACGCAGCGCGTGATGCGGCAGTGGCGCGTGCCGGCGCGGACCTGTACCGTCCCGATGGCGTGGGTGAACCGGAACCCCTGGAGGACCACGTGGGCCGCCGGGCGCACCACGTCAAAGCCGGCCGCGCCCCGTATCTCCACCCCGCCCGTGGTCTCCGCCGCGATCACGACGGGCCGGTCCGCGGTGCCACGGCACGCGACCTTGATCGAGCCGGTCGTCGTGTAAACGCCGTTCGCCACGATGATGCGGTCGCCCGGTTGGGCGGCGGCGATGCGCGCCTGGAGTTCGGCCAGGGAGGTGACCCGGTACTCCCGCGCGGCCCCGGGGACGGCCGTATCGGAGGCGACACGAGAGCGGGCGGCGGGCGTCACCGCGCCCAACAGCGCCGCGGCAGCCACAACGAGCGCCCATGACACCACTGACGCCCGTCGGGCTCGCGACGTCTTCATTCCGGCGATTCCAGGGCGAAGCGCACCATCGCGCGCGGCATGGCGACCACCCCCACCCCGCCGAACCAGAGCGTGTCGCGGTCCGGCGCGAAAGCCGCAAGCATGGAAGCCGTCACCGGGTCCACCTGCGCACGCTGCCAGCCCGTGGTAGGGCTCCAGAACCGCGCGACGCCCGGCTGGCCGTTCCTCGCGTGGATGAGGGCCCACAAGGCGCCCGGTGCTTCCGGATGCAGGCTGTCTGCCCTCCCTTCGGCCACCCAGGCACCTGCCCGCGGGTCATAGCGGTACAGGCAGCGCTCCCACATCAGCCACAATTGCCCTGCCGCCTCCACCAGACTCGTCGCCGGCGTAGGCTCGATCGGCTCGCGAATTCCGCGCTGTCGGCGCTCCATCTGCTCCCGCCAGCGCCGCAGGCGGGCGTCCCGCTCGCGCTGCGCCTCGGTCCACGTCACCCGCTCCTCCCTATGCGCCTCGCCGGTCTTCGGATCCCACCGCCAGACGGTAAGCAGGGGCGGTTCGGGCGCGGGTGGCGGCGGCGCATTCGGAACCCGGGGCGGCACGGGGCGTACGGTCTCCCCCACCAGAAACAGTACCTCGCCGCTCTTGCGCACGATTTGCGGGCGGAAGCCCTTCATCTCCGGAATGCGGTTAGAGATCGGGGTCATCTCCAGCGTCCGGTGGTCGTACAGGAAGGTGATAAAGTTCGTCAATACGCCAGACGGCCGCCCGTCCTGCCCAAACCGGAACGGCTCTTCCGGAGCGTAGGCAATGCTGGTGTGATCATCCAGCGTCCCGAGCAGCGAAATCATCACCCCCTGCTCGTCCGGTCCCAGGCGAGGGTCGCGGACCACCGAGCGGTTCAATACCGGATTATCCCGTTCTAACTCGTCCCGGAGAAGGGAGAAGTCCTTCAAGTCGCCAAACTGCCGCGCGGCGGCGTCGTACAGGCTGAAACTAGGGGACTGGTAAGCAATCCGGCCGCTCCGGAACCGCGTCAGCACCCCGACGTTCGCAGCGATTCCTCCGGCCGGCGGCTTCGGGTGATGCCACTCGCCGGTGTCCATGTCCAGACGGGCGATGCCACCGCTGCGCTGCCGGTACGGCTGGTTGTACCCCACAATCCAGAGGTACTTCCCGTCGCCCACCATGTCGGTACAGTACATGATCTGCGGGCGTGGCCGTAGCGCGGGAACGGGCGCCGGGGCCGCGGCGGCAGTGCGGGGTGTGCTGCTCTGAGCCGGCGCGGGCGCGGCTGTCCGCGCAGCTCCCTGCGCAGGTATCGTCTGACTTATACTGGCCGCGCGCCCGTCCTCCACCACAAACCCGGTGGTCGCCGGGTTCGCCCGAATGCGCCCGCTCTCCGTCTCCGTCGTAACACGGGTCGAGCCATCCTCCCGTCTCTCCTGAACGATGCGGTACTTAAACCCGTGAAACGTGACGGCCCCACTGTCTCCGGTGAAGCGCAACGTGCCCGCCGTGGCAATCATGCCCTCATTGAGGTTGGTCCGGTTCCTGCTCTCAACGCGCGGGGTCCCTTGTTGCCCCGGGAACGGGCGCGGCGACCACTGGTCGGTCTGCCGGTCGTACAGAAAGACTCCCGTCTTCAGGAGCACCGCTGCATACTTCGCGTTGGCGATGATGTCGGTGACGGTGGCGCTCAAGCCGGGCAGGTGGCTGCCCCGGGCCACAGGGGCGTTGGCGGGGACGCGCTGTGCCCACTGGCCGGCCGCCCGGTCGAAGGCGAGCACAGCGCGGTTCCCGGCGGTCACAGCGGCGAGTTCTTTCGTGACGGCGAGACGGTAGTCCAGAAAGTAGATATAGGAGCGCGAGGTCTTGGGTGCGATGCCGGAAGGCGGACCGACCGGGGTCACCGCGCCCGTGCCGACGTCCACGGTCGCGAGGCGCAGGCGCGGCATGGGGTCGGTTTCGACCTTTACCCAGTCGCCACAGAGCGCCCAGAGGGTCTGGGGGTGTTCCGGGTCGAACGCGACGTCGTAGACGTTGTTCGTGGGCAGCCCGTCGTTCATGGTGACGAGATACCAGGAGTCCGCGGCCCGGTCCCAGAGGCGAATGCCGCCAGAGGTGGCGAACGCCACGTGCGTCTCGCCCGGCGTGACGCGCCGGACATTCTCGGCGTTCGTGAACCAGCGTGGGGAGGACGGTGCTGCCGTTGAAGCGGCGGGCAGCGGCGGTGCCTGCTGCCGCGCCTGCGCCGGGGCGCAAGCGGAAAGGAGAAGAGTGGCCAGAACGACGGCAGGAACTACGTTTCGCATGTGACTACCCCCGTCGTCACCGGTTCGCCCTGGCCGGCGAAAAGTCCTCCTCGCCGACTGTAGGTTCTGCCACTAAATTTAGCAGGCAACGAGGCAGACGGGGCACGGCCAGAACGGCCGTGCCCGTAATGCTCGGTGGTGTTGCCCTTGGTTGTGCCCGGCCGGGCACAACCAAGGGCAACAAATCCCGAACCTATCGCACCTTCGCGTAGAGTTCCTCCGGGGGGGTGACCACGGGGGCAATCTCCGCCCATTCGCCGCTCTGCGCCTCGCGGTAGTAGCAGGACTCGTGGCCGGTGTGGCACGTCGGGCCGATCGGTTCGGCCAGCACCAGCAGCGAGTTGTTCTCGCAGTTCACTCGCACCGCGCGGGTCTGCAGGAACATCCCGCTGGTCTCGCCCTTCAGCCAGAACTTCTGGCGCGAGCGGCTCCAGAAGCAGACCTTGCCTTCGTTCACCGTGCGGAGCAGGGCGTCGCGGTTCATAAAGCCGAGCATCAGCACGTCCTTCGTTTCTACGTGCTGTACGATGGCCGGTATCAGGCCGTTCTCGTCGAAACGGAGTGAGTCGATGGGAAAGTCAGTCGTCATGGTTCCTTTAGTATCCGCGCTCCGTGGCTTTCCCGCCAATCCCGGCCGCCGCCTGCCGTCGCGGGTACGCTGCACTCACTCCTGCCCTGCTCACGGCCACTCGGTCTGCTCCACGATCCGCCGCTCCTGCTCGGCCAGTTCCCAGAGGTCGGCCTCATACCGACTGCCGAAGTCCACCCGGGTGATGTCCGCAAATCGGAATGTGTTTATATCGTCGTACCAGCGGGCTGCCGGGCTCAGGAGCCGCATCGCTACCGCTTTCTTTTTGAGCCCGGCCATGCGGCCGATGAAGCAGAGATCCGGCTGCCGGTACTCCGCGTGAAGCGTGACCAGCGGGAAAAGTGTGTTGAGGGACGACAGCAGGCCCGGCAGGTCGCCCAGAAAGACGTCCGGCTGCGGCTGCGGCGCCATCCCCTTCAGCGCCAGGACGCGCTCGAACACGCAGTCGTGGTCGTCGTAGACGCGGGCGGACTTGACTTCGCGGAGCGGGAGCGCCACGTAGCCGTCGAGCGTGCGCCACCCCGCCGCATCTTCCACGTGCAGGAGGACGAACGCGTCGGTCATGCCCACCACGAAGCCGCTCAGGCTCTCCTTCGGGGCGGCCCGCCGGGTCACCCGCACCGGATGCTTCTCCCACAAGGCGGACTGCAGGACTGCGAATCGCTTTTTCATCTCACCTACCTTATCGCCCGGTAGCCCCGCCCTGCGAAACACAGCCGCCACTGCGCGCACCGCTCCGGACACGCATCAGATTCCGTCGGGTCGGGCGTGTCTCCTCCGTCGGCCGCACCACCCGACCCGCCGCCGCGGGTTTTCCTGACGGGGAGAGGCGCGGACACGGGGAATAAACGGTGTATGCCAGAAACCACCACGGCAGCGGACCTGCTGCTCGACATCCTGCACGACGAATGGGGCGTCGAAGTCATCTTCGGGCTCCCCGGGGACGGCATCAACGGCCTCATGGAAGCGCTGCGCAAGCGCCAGGACCGGATACGCTTCGTCCAGGTGCGCCATGAGGAGGCCGCGGCGTTCATGGCGTGTGGCTACGCCAAGTGGACGGGGCGGCTCGGCGTGTGCCTGGCGACGCAGGGGCCCGGCGGGCTCCACCTCCTGAACGGGCTGTACGACGCCAAGCTCGACCGGCAGCCGGTCCTGGCGCTCACGGGGCTGCCGTACCACGACCTGATCGGAACGTTCACGCAGCAGGACGTGGACCTGAACGTGGTGTTCGACAACGTGAGCGTCTACAACGCCCGGGTCATGGGGCCGGCGCACGTGGAGAACGTGACCCACCTGGCCTGCCGCGCCGCCTACGGCCAGCGGGGCGTCGCCCACATCGCGTTCCCGAACTCGTTCCAGAGCATGCCGGTGAAGGGCGCGGAGCGTTCGGCGCGCAACAAGCCCGGCCACGAGGCAGGCAACGTAAACCGGCCGCCCGTGGCCGTGCCCGGCGCCGACGCCCTGCGGGCCGCGGCGGACGTCCTCAACCAGGGAAAAAGGGTGTTCCTCCTCGCCGGGCGCGGGGCGCAGAACGCCACCGACGTTCTGCAGGAGACGGCGGACCGCCTCGGCGCGCCGATCGGAAAGGCGCTGCTCGGGAAGACCGTGGTGCCGGATGACCACCCCCTGACCACCGGCTCCGTGGGCTTTCTGGGCACCGACGCGTCCCAGGCCGCGATGGATGCCTGCGACACACTGCTGATGGTTGGCACCTCGTTCCCCTACATCGAGTACCTGCCGAAGCCGGGCGCGGCGCGCTGCGTGCAGATCGACGCGGACCCGCTCCGCATCGGCCTGCGCTACCCGACGGAGGTCGGGCTGGTCGGCGACAGCCGTGCGACCCTGGAAGCGCTCCTGCCCCTCCTGCACCGGCAGGAGGATCGGGCGTTCCTGGAAGAGACGCAGGCGAACATGGCCACGTGGCGCGAAGATCTCAAAGCGCAGGCGGCGCGGCGCGAAATGCCCATGAAGCCGCAGACGGTCGCCGAGGAGTTAGGCAAGCGGCTGACGGACGACGCCATCTTCAGCGCGGACAGCGGCACGGCGTCCGTGTGGTGGGCGCGGCAGATCCCGGCGCGCGGGACGCAGAAACACTCGGTCTCCGGCCTCCTGGCGTCGATGGCGTGCGGCCTACCCTACGCTATCGCGGCACAGATCGCGCACCCGGGGCGGCAGTGCGTGGCGTTCGTGGGCGACGGCGGCATGGCGATGCTCATGGCAGAGTTCAAGACCGCCGTCCAGTACCGCCTCCCCATCAAGGTAGTCGTCCTGAACAACGCCTCCTACGGGTTCATCCGCTGGGAGCAGATGCTCAACGAGGGCAACCCCGAGTTCGGCGTCGGGTTCGAGGGGATCGACTTCGCGGCCTTCGCCCGCGCGTGCGGCGGGACCGGCATCCGCGTGGAGGACCCGGCGGAGTGCGGCGCGGCGCTGGATCGCGCCTTCGCCACCGACGGGCCGGTCATCGTGGACGCCGTGGTGGACCCCTTCGAGCCCCCCACCCCGCCCAAACTGAGCCCGGAGCAGGCGCGGCACTTCGCAGAGGCCCTGGAAAAGGGCCAGGAGCCCCGCAACGTGATTGAGCACAGCTCACTCGGGGAGAAGGCGCGCGAACAGAGGGCAGCGGTGGAGGAGTAGCCCCGGGACTACGCGGCGGCCAGCAGCGGCTCGGTGCGGCGCACAGGAATCCCCTGCGCCGCCAGGTGCTCCTTGATCTGCGCGATGGTGTAGTGGCCATCATGCAGGATGGAGGCCAGCAGCGCAGCGTCCGCGCCGCCCGCCGTGAGCGCTTCGGCGAGGTGCTGCGGCGAGCCCGCCCCTCCGGAGGCGATCACGGGGATGGGCACCAGGTCCGCCACCGCGCGGGTCAACGGCAGGTCGTACCCGGCCTGCGTCCCGTCGGCATCCATGGAGGTGAGCAGGATCTCGCCCGCCCCCAGGCGGTGGACGGTCTCCGCCCACTCCAGCGCGTCCACGCCGGTCGGAGTGCGCCCTCCGTGGACATGCACCTCCCAGCCCGACTTCGTGTTCCCGGTCTTCTTGGGGTCGATAGCGACCACGACGCACTGGGAGCCGAACCGCTCGGACGCCTCGCGCACCAGGTCGGGGTCGCGTAGCGCGGCGCTGTTGACCGATACCTTGTCCGCGCCGGTCGCGAGGATACGCCGGAAGTCGTCCACGCTCGCGATGCCCCCTCCTACGGTAAAGGGGATAAAGACCTCCTCCGCAACGCGGGCGGCCAGGTCGAAGATAAGCCCCCGCTTCTCGGCGGATGCGGTGATGTCCAGAAATACCAGTTCGTCCGCGCCCTGGCGGTCGTAGAGCGCAGCGAGTTGCACCGGGTCGCCCGCATCGCGCAGGCCCACGAAGTTGACGCCCTTGACGACGCGGCCCTCTTTGACGTCCAGGCAGGGGATGATACGGCGGGTGAGCATGACAGGCTCATTGTAGCACAGGGCGCTCCGGGCGCTCCCGGAGCGATATTTCCTGCCCCCTACGTTCTGGTACGTAAGTTGCCCATTACCCGCCATAGATACCGGTAATCACGGAAAGGACGATGACGACCTATGCGGGTTATCGTAAAGCCGGCAGGCATTCTGGCAATCGCCGCTGCCATCGGCGGCCTGACGGTTCTGGCGCTCTACCCGACCCGCAGTTCGGAGAACCACGTTCCGAGTCTGCTTCCGGACGCGGCCCCGGCACAGCCCGCCGTCGCCGCCGCGACCGCCGGTTCCCGGCCTACCCTCGTAAACCCGGGCTTCGAAGTGGGTGCGCGCCTCCCGGAAGGCGAACGTCGAGTTCGGCCTGCGACGACCGGGGCCTCCTCAGAACTTCTACGCAACCGTCACCGCCCCCGTCGGGACCGAGTGGAAGAGGCTGGAGGTGGAGGGCGTGATCGGCGCGCCGGGAAACACGTACTTCCTTCTGATCCAGCGCGAACCGGGCGTCACGCTCTGGGTGGATGACGCCAGCCTGGACCTGCTCCGCCCCGGCGCCGCCCGCCCGGCCCGACAGTAAAGCGGCACGACGGTCGGGCGCGCATGCGCGCCCAACCTGTCAGGGAGTGGACGCCTCTGGCTCCGAAGGCAGAAGGCGCTCGAAGTCGTCCTCGGTCAGCACCGTAATGCCCAACTGCTGCGCCTTCGCCAGCTTCGACCCCGCGCCCTCGCCAGCCACCACGTAGGTGGTCTGCTTGGAAACGGAGCCGGAGGCGCGCCCGCCGAGGCGCCGCACCAGGGCCTCCGCCTCCTCGCGCGGGCGGCGGGTCAGTCCCCCGGTGAATACGAACGTCTTCCCCGCGAAGTGATCGGAGACGGGCGCTGAGTCGTCCCCCTTCGCCTCGACGCCCGCTTCGCGGAGTTTGCGGATCATCTCCCGGGTCTCTTCCAGGGCGAAGAAGCCTGCCACCGCCTCCGCGGTGGTGCGCCCAATCTCATGGATCGCTACCAGGTCGTCCACGCCGGCCGCCGCGACCCGCTCCAGAGTGCCGAGGTTCTGCGCCAGGACCGAGGAGGCCCGCTCGCCCGTGTGCCGGATGCCGAAGGCGAAGACCAGCCGCGCCAGTGTCGTCTGCTTCGCCCCTTCGATGGCCCGCAGGATGTTGTCGGCCAGCTTGTCGCCCATGCGCTCCAGCGGCAGCAGATCCTCCTTCTTCAGGTAGAACAGGTCCGCCGGGTCCTTCACCAGACCCGCCGCGATGAGCTGCGCGATGTGCCGCTCGCCCAGGCCCTGGATATCCAGCGCGTTGCGGGATACGAAGTGTTCGATGCGGGTTTGAAGCTGCGCGGGGCAGCCCTTCGCGTTCGGGCAGCGGGTAACCGCCCCGCCATCCGGCCGGACCAGCGGCGTCCCGCACGACGGGCACACCTCGGGGAGGCGGAACGGCACCGAACCCTCCGGGCGCAACTCCGGCACCACACGCACAACCTCGGGGATGACCTCGCCCGCCCGCTGGATCACCACCGTATCGCCGATGCGGACGTCCTTCCGGTCGATCTCGTCCTGATTGTGCAGCGTGGCCCGACTGACAATCACCCCGGCGACCGGCACCGGCCGCAGCAGCGCCAGCGGCGTGACGGCTCCGGTACGTCCCACCTGCACCGTGATGTCGTCCACCACGGTCTGCACCTGGAGCGCCGGGTACTTGTAGGCGATGGCCCAGCGGGGGGCGCGGGCTACCTGCCCCAGCTCCTCCTGCAGCCGAACATCGTTGACTTTAACCACCACGCCGTCGGTGTCGTAGTCCAGGGAGTTCTTCTTCTCGCCCCAGGCATCCACGAACGCGATCACCGCTTCGATATCCGGACAGACCTGCCGCTGAGGGTTCACCGGCAGTCCCCACTGCCGGTACTGGTCGAGCAGCTCCTCCTGCGACGACGGCGTGTAGCCCCGCGACTCCCCGATGCCGTACAGATAGACCTGTAGCCGGCGCTTCGCCGTGATGGAAGAGTCGAGCTGCCGCAGGCTCCCGGCCGCGGCGTTGCGCGGGTTTGCGAACGTCGCCTCGCCGCTCGCCTCGCGCTCGGCGTTGATGCGCGCGAACTCCGAGTGGGTCAGAAACACCTCGCCGCGCACCTCGATGCGCTCCGGGCATCGGTCCCCCGCGAGGCGCAGGGGCAGCGCCTTGACGGTGCGCAGGTTCTGCGTGATGTCCTCGCCCGTGGTGCCATCCCCCCGGGTCGCCCCGCGCACAAATACCCCGTCCTCATAGGTCAGCGAAACCGCCAGCCCGTCCAGCTTGAGTTCGCAGACGTACTCTATGGGCGCCTCCAGGTCCATGCCCAGCGCCCGCTTGGCGCGCTTATCGAACTCGCGCAGGTCGTCCGCGCTGAAGGCGTTGCCCAGCGAGAGCATCGGCCGCCGGTGCGTCACTTGCCCGAAGCCCTCCAGCGGCGCGGCGCCTACCCGCTGCGTCGGCGAATCCGGCGACACCAGCTCGGGAAACTTCGTTTCCAGCGCCACCAGCTCGTTCATCAGCGCGTCGTACTCGGCGTCACTGATGCTCGGGGCGTCATGGACGTAGTAGGCGATGTTGTGGCGCTGGACCTCGTCGCGCAGGAAGCGCGCCCGCTCCGCGGCAACGTGGACATCCTCCGGCAGGGAGAACGCGTTCGGAGTCGTTTGAGGGGCGGCGGCGGAGATCGTATCGGCAGACATGAGGTGGTGGGATATATCCTTCCGTCGATTAACTACGACGCGCACTCTCACCCGTCCTGCCCGGCCGGAAATCGGGGCGGCCGGATGCCTGTGTTTCGTCACGGCGAAGATGTCGCGGAGCGGGTGTTTATCAGCGCACGCGGGAGCTACGATAGTACCACGGGAACACCGGCGGCTCCCGATGGTATTCGAAGCAGGAGAGAGGAACAGCGATCATGCACGTGGCGATCAGTGCGGTACGGAGTCCGGAGCTCTCGGCATCCCCGCTGCGGCCGCAGCGGGAGCAGGCCGCGGCGGCCTCCTCGGGGGCCGGGGAAGAGGTACTGGCTTACCTCACCCTCGCGCCGGGCGAGGCGGCCCGCCTTCCCGCGGGCATTCACCGGGTGCGGGCGGTGCGCGGGACGGCGCATCTCACCCACGCCGGACGCGACCTGATCCTGTGGGCGGGCGAACCGGCGGTGACACTGGAGGCGGATGCCCGCGCGGAGCGGGAGCTTGGCCCCGTGGTGGCCAGTCCCCTGGGTGGTGAGGAGACGGTACTGGAGTTCTGCACCGAGAGTGCGGAGGAGGGCGCGCGATGGCTGACGGCGCTGTTTGCGGCGGGAAGGTCGGGTTGGCGGAAGAGGTGGACGCGTTTCTGGAGTCGGTAGCACGCGAGATTCGGCGGCAGGCGGACGCGGGCTGCGAATCGCTGTGCATCGACACGCTGCTTTCCGTCGCGCCCTGGGGACGGCGCCAGATCGAGCGCCTGTTCCGGGAGCGGTACCTCACGAGCCCCGCCCGCTACTTCCGCGACTGTCAGTGGGAGCGGGCCGAGAGGCTCTTGAAGAGCGGTAAGGATGTTCTGTCGGCCGCCGTGGAAGCGGGTTTCGCGAGCACGGGACGCCTGCACGACGCCGTCGTGCGACGGCGCGGGATGACGCCGGGCGAGGTGCGGCGCCACGGCGAGGGGGTCCGCATCGCTTACGGTTTCTATGAGACGCAGATCGGGGTGGTGCTGCTGGCGGCGACGGCGCGCGGCCTGTGCGCGCTGCGCCTGTGCCTGAGCGCGGACGGCCCGACGGACGGCAGCAGCGTGCTACAGGGGCTGCGCTCCGAGTTCCCTCGGGCGCGCTTCGTGGAAGACAGCGCCGCGGTCCAGCCCTACGCCGACCAGTTGGTGGCCTACCTGGAGCAGCGGGCGGCCACATTCCGGCCCCGCCTCGATATCCTGCAGGGCACCACGTTCCAGCGGGAGGTCTGGGAGGAGTTGCAGCGACTCGCCCCGGGCGAGACGATCTCCTACGCCGAACTGGCCAGCCGGGTCGGGCGTCCGGCCGCGGCGCGCGCCGCGGCCGGTGCCTGCGCGGCCAACCCGCTCGCAATCGCCATTCCGTGCCACCGTGTGACCTACGCGGACGGGACGCTGGCGGGACGGCGGTGGGGTTCCGCGTGGAAGCGTCGCCTGCTTGAACTGGAGGCGGAGGCGGCGGCCCGCCGCGGCGCGGCCACAACCACCGCCGTCAGGTAGACGCCACCCGGTTGCGGCCGGCCCGCTTCGCCTCGTAGAGCTTCTGATCGGCCAGCGCCAGCACCTCTTCCACGCCCTTGACCGCCCACAGGTCCGCGCAGACCCCGATGCTGACGGTCACGGTCATGTCGGACTGGACCGACTCCCAGTCGTACCGCTCCACAGAGGAGCGGATGCGCTCGCAGACCGCCAGCGCCTCATCGCGCGGCAGGTGCAGGATGGCCAGGAACTCCTCGCCGCCGAAGCGGGAAAGCCGGACTGCCTCCGGCCGGTCTGGGGGGCACTCGGCGCGCATCAGGGCGGCCAGGGTTCGCAGCACCTTATCGCCGACCGGGTGGGAGAAGCGGTCGTTGATCTGCTTGAAGTAGTCCGCATCCACCAGGGCTACCGCGACCGGCACGTGCTGGGAGGTCGCCGCGGCGTACGACTCGTGCAGCCAGTCGGTCATCTGGCGGCGATTGGCCAGTCCGGTCAGGGGGTCTTCGCCCGCCTGTTTGAGCAGCGCCTCGTTCTGCGTCTGCATCCGCTGGTTGGCGGCGGCCAGTTCACTGGCCTGCCGGCGGTAGCGGTCGGCCTCCAGTTCGGCCCGTGCGATCTGGTCCTGAAGCATCGCTTCGGCCCATCGGTTCCGGCGCCCCTTAACTGTGACGCGCCCGCCCACTGGCTGACCAAGCAGGTGCCAGGTGAGGTACTCCGCATACAGGCGGCACCGGGGCTCGGCAACCTCCTGCGCGTCGCCCGCCAGCACGCCGGCACTGCGCAGCCGGTAAAAGGCGTCGGCGGTCGGGCAGGGCTTGCCGGAGAGCACGGCGCGCATGGCCTCCAGCAGTAAGGGGTCCTGGGAGAGCGAGATCAGAATGCGGCGGAGGTGGTCTCCGTAGATGCCGTCCTCGCGCCCGGCAAGCGCCTCGAATGTGGCAACATCCAGGCGGCGGGTGGCCATCTCATCCAGGCCGCGGCGGGTCAGGTAGGGCTGCCCTCCGAGCAGGGCGTGGAAGCGCAGCAGGGCGTCATCGTCTGGCAGCGGCTCGCCATAGCGCCGGTTCAGCTCCGCCACCTGCACCGGGACGAAGCCGTCGAGGGTGAGGCGTGTGCCGACGTTGAAGGGCGACTGGTTCAGGTCCGTAATGAACAGGTGCGCCTCGGTCGCGTAGGCGATGGCGAGGGTCAGCCGTCCCCACGGCCCCTCCGGATCCAGCGACCGGCGGTTGTGCCAGGAGCGGAACAGCCCGAAGATCTCCGAGCCGAACGGGCAGGTAAACAGGCGGTCTACTTCGTCAAGCGCCCACACCAGGCGGACGTCCGCCTCCAGGACGTTCAGAATCCCGCGCCTCAGATACCGCTCCAGGTTCATCGCGGGGCTGCGCTCCGGATTCCAGAACGCCGCGGGCGCTTCCGGCAGGTCCAACTGCTCGGCGAGCGTCTCCGCGAACGCCCGGTACAGCGCCTCGGAGTTCTCCAGATCCCGCGCAGAGAGCGTCTGCAGGTCGAGCAGGGCGACGCGAACCTGATCGCGGGCCTCCCGCGCCTCGCGCAGCCCGCGGGCCAGCAGACTCGTCTTGCCCATCTGCCGCGCGCCCTTGATCAGGATCAGGCTGTCCTGCCGGGCGAGGGCTGCCCGGAATGCGACATCCGTGGCCCGCTCCACGTAAAAGGCCGAGCCCAATGGCACCGCCCCTCCCGCGTTCTCTCCTGCGGCCCACCCCCCACCCTCCAGAGGCGCAGGCATGGCCGGCCGCATCCCGGCGGGAACACCGCCTTCGCCGGGCGCTGCGCCCTCCGCGGTGCCGCAGCCAGACGCCGGCGGTGTTGCCGGCGCGCGCAGCGCCGCCACCAGCGCCGCCACCAGCGCCGCCACCAGACGCTCCTCCTCGACGCGCCCCCCCTCCGGCCGGAATAGCAGGTACTGGACCGGGTCGAGGATGCCCGCTAGCGCAGGCGGGAGCGGCCCTTCGTAGCCGAGGCGCACCGGCAGCAGACGCGGTCGCTCTCCTCCCTGCTCCTGCGCGGCCCGATGCGCCAGCACGATCTCGTGCTCCAGCATCTCGCTTCGCAGCGACGCCTCGGACAGAAGCGGTATCACGGCATCGGCCTGGCGGATCTGGCGCTCTATCTCCACCGCCCAGGCGACCCCCACCTGCATACGGCGGTCCACGAAGAGGCGAAAGCCCCGGGCGGTCAACTCCGTTTCAAGCAGGCTGAGGATGCGCTCATCGAGTTCGGAACCGCGCCGGTAGAGCAGTGAGACCCGGGGAGGGGCGCCGCCGTCGCGTCCCGGCAGCGGAGCGTCAGCGTCCGGCATAGCGCCGCCCCTCCTTCCCCGCCTCGCGGGCGCGTCCGTCCCAGAGCCGTATCGCCCCGTCCCGGCTCCCGGTCAGCAGAAAGTCGGCTCGGGGCGCGAACGCCACGCTCTTGATCTCGCGCTGGTGCGCACGGAATGTGAGCATCTCGCGCCCGGTCTCGATGTCCCAGAGTTTCGCCGTGCCGTCATGCGACCCCGTGACCAGGCGCTTGCCGTCCGGGGTAAGCGTGAGGCACCAGACCTCACGGATGTGTCCCTTCATGACCGTGCGGCAGGTCTGCGTCGGGTAGTACCAAAGCCGGGCGCAGTCGTCACTGCTCCCGGTAGCGATCCGCTCCCCGTCGGGCAGAACAGCGACGGCGTTGACGCTCGCTTCCACCGGGAGTATCGCAACCACCCTGCCACTGGCCACATCCCACACGCGCGCCGTGCGGTCGTCACTACCGGTCGCCACCTTGCTCCCGTCCGGAAAGACCGCGACGCAGTTGACCTCGTCTTGATGGCCGTGGAACGTCCGCACCGCGGTCCCCCTATCCAGATCCCACAGGATGGCCCGGCCGTCGTCCGAAGCGCTCACGGCGTGGCGCCCGTCCGGCAGCATCGCGGCCATGTTCACGCCGCCGGTGTGGCCGGTCAGGGTCTTGAGGCAGGCTCCGGTCTTTCGGTCCCATATCTTCAGAGTGCCATCATCGCTGGTGGAAAGGAGGCGGGAATCCCCGCGAAAGAAGAGGACGGACTTGACCTTGTTTTTGTGCCCGTGCAGGCGTCGCTCCACACGGTGCGTCACCAGGTCCCACAGCTTCACCTCCCCGTTGTCGTCCGCTGCGGCGAGCGTTCGCTCGTCCTCGGAAACCGCCATGCCCATGACCCCCTGGCTCCGCCCACGCTCCACCAGAGCCGCAGACTCGTCGTCGCGCGTGACATCCCACAATCGAACCCGGTGATCCGCCCCGCCGGAGGCGATGGTCCGCCCGTCCGGAGCGACGGCGACGCACTGCGCCGCGCCAGAGTGCCCTCGCAGAACCCGCAGCTCCTCGCCGGTATCGGCGTCCCAGGCGCGGACCGTGCGGTCCCAGGAGGCGGAGACCAGTACCGAGCCGCTCGGGGTGAAGGCGACCCCGTAGACGTAGGCAGCGTGACCGGAGATCGTCTGGCGCACCGTGCCCTCCCGGACATTCCAGATCACGATATTGCTGTCTCCGCACGATGCCAGGGAGCGGCTATCGGGCGAGAACGCCACGCCGCGGACATCGGTAGCATGCCCCCCGCGGAAGACCGTACTCTCGGAGCCGTCGTGCGCGTTCCATAAGGAGACGTGCTGGTCCCGACGGCCCACCGCCACCCACCGCCCATCCGGGGAGCAGTCGAGCGCGCGTACCGCGGAGGGCACACTGCCCCAGGGCCCCAGGTCCCTCCCGGCCGCCAGGTCCCAACGGTGCAGTTCGCCCCCCTCATCCCCCGCAATGAGCATGTTCCCGTCGTGCGTGAGGGCAATGGCCTGGATGCCGCGCGCCATCTCTCCCGGCAGCTGCGCGCCCGCTGCTGTGCGGACATCCCAGACCAGCACATGCCGACCTCCGGCGCTTATCAGTTTCGTGCCGTCGGGGGAGAAGGCCAGCGCCGTCACCGGGGCGGCATGCCCCCGGAGGCGACGGGCCGGCAGCGGCGTGGAATCCGCCGGCTGCGCGCTCGCAGCGTCCTCCCCCTGGCGTAGATGCCGCGGGTGCAGAAGAATCGTCCCGTCGCCGCCTCCGGACGCGATCCATTGGCCGTCTGGCGAGAAGGCAACTGCGCGCACCGTACTCGTCTGCCCCGCCAACTCCTGACCGGTCGGGTCACACAGGCGACTCAAATACCGCCACTCGAACCCGCGGAGGTCGGGGTGCCCCGACATGGGACGGGTATGCTCCAGCAGTTGGCGGACGGACTCGATATCGGCGTCCTGGTACCGCTTCTGCATCAGGTTGATGTTGGCGACATACAGGAGCTGACGCGCGCGATTGGCCTCGTCCGTGGCCTTCTGCTCGGACGACTTCGCCAGTTCTGCCCGTTCGCGCGCCAAGCGCTCGTTCGCGCGCGCCGACTCTTCGCTGCGCCGCGCCAGTTCCTGGTTCTGCCGCGCCTCCTCCGCCGCCTTACGGGCGCGCCGCGTCTCGGCCGCCGCAACCCGGGCGTTCCTGGCCGCGGCCTGACGCAACGCCTCCGCTCGCCTGGCGTTGGAGGCCGCGCGCAGCTTCTCCCGGCGCGCCTCGGCGGAGTTCTCCGTGGCCCGCTGCGCGGAGTCCTCAGCGGCCGCCAGCGCCCGCTCCGCGATGCCCTTCTGCTCAAACGCATAGGCCACCATCAAAGCGAGAAAGCACACGGCAATGCCCGCGTACAGAGCCGTTCGGGTCACACCGCGGCGGTAGGCAGCGCGCTGGCGCAGGACATCCGCCTCCGGGAGATGCGATTCGACCCACCCCTTATGGAAGACCCGTCCGTAGATGCGATTCCGCACGGCCATCCGGCCATCGGGCAGCACCCGGACGATGCCGGAAAGCTTCAGAAATCCGCACAGCGGGTCGGTGTCGTCGTCGTGGACGCGCCGCCCCACCAGCACCTTCCAGTACTTTTCGAGCAGAGCGGCGGTGTCGGCCTCGGAGCGGAGGAGACGGTTGCGCACAAACGCCAGATTGTCGTCGTTGTCCCGCTCTCCGTGCCGAAAGAACAGACGGTTACAGACGACATCCACATCGGTCGGGCCGATCGCCGTCCGGGCGGCCACTCCCTCCTCCGCGAGGGTGCGCAGCAGACGCTGGGTCAGGTACGGGTGGCCTGCGGTCCAGTACAGTACCCGATCCAGCAGGGCCGGTCCCTGCGGCCCCAACCCTCCGGCCAGCGGCGCCGCCTCCTCCGGGGTGAAGTCGGTCAGGGGGATACGCCGCCCGATGTTGAACGGCGAAAGGCGGGTGTCCTGAATCAGGTCGGCTGGGGTGGCGACCCCGACCAGGCAGAAGGTCAGAGCCTGATAGGTCGGGTCGTGCGCGCGCCGGTTGTAGCACTCGCGCACCGCGATGAAGAACTCGTCCGCGGAGAACGGCAGCGAGCGCACCGCGTCGATCTCATCCACGAAGAGGATCAGGCGCCCGCTGGCGCCGGGACGCTCCGCAATCCGCGGCAGGACGACGCGGCGTAGCGCCCCGAAGAAGCGCTGCAGGGGGGCCAGGTGGCCGTGCTCGTCCCAGAAGTCTTCCAGTTCGTCCTCAAGCCCGATCTGTTCGCTCAGCAGCAGCAGCAGGCCGTTGTACCACTGGGCGGGCGTGACGTTCTGCCCGATGGAGGTGAGGTCGAGAACCGCAACCGTGGCTCCCTCCTCGCGAAGGCGGCTGGCGGCCCGCAGGATCAGGCTCGACTTGCCGATCTGCCGGGTGTTGAGAATATAGCAGAACTCGCCGTCGCGCAGGCCCTCCACGAGGTCCGCGTCGGCACGCCGCACCACATACGACGCGGCAGCGCGCGGCATTGTGCCCCCCGTGACGTAAAAGCCCGCGCTCGGGTCGTCGCCCTCGCCCCGCGCGAGCGGGTCCGGGAGCCCTTCCTTTGCGGGAGAGGGGGGATCGGAGTCCCCCCCGGTTGGGGGGCGTTCAAGCAGGGTCACGCCGTGTCACCCCCTTTCCCCGCACCGGGAAGGGGCGTGTTCGGACAGGGAGTTTGCGGGTACGCCGCTCCGTAATGCAGGGATGGGTTCCATCGGGCGCGGTTTCAGGACGATCGGTCGGGTCGGGCAGGTACTTCACTCCTGTACGCGATCCGTGCCTCCCTATGATCCTGTGAATATTATTGTACATCAACAGGAAAAACCCTACTGTGACGCATCCCACGGAGTTTTCCGGACGCCGGCCCGCACGTCGGGCGCACAGGGGCGGCTTTCCGGGAGTTGGCGCCACGCTGTATAATGGGCGTGACCCGCCCCGGCGGGCAGACCGAACCGCGCAAGGAAGTCTCCTCTTGTCCACCGTTTCTCCCGTCGCGAGCGAGCCCCCCGCCGCCACGCCCTCCCCTATTCGGAAGGGGGTCGTGTACGGGCTGGGCACCCTGCTCCTGATCCTGAACGCGTACTTTGGCACTTACGCCTACGTCGTGGTGCAGGCGCTTTTGTGGACGCAAACGTCCCTGCTGCGCGGCCCGGTGGTCATTCTGGCCCTTCTGGTGCTGCTGAACGCCCTGTTCCTGCGCGCTGCACGGCGCAGTGCCTTAAATCAGCCGGAACTGCTGACCCTGTACTCTATGCTGTGCCTGGGCACCTGCGCCGCGGGCTACGGCTTTGTGCAAATCCTCATCAATCAGATGGCGGCCCCGTTCTACTTTAAAACAGGGGGCAACCGCTGGGGCGACCTTCTGATACCGAATATCCCCTCCTGGCTTGCGCCGAGCGACCCGGAAGTGATCAACGGCTTCTTCCGGGGGAACAGCACCCTCTGGGACCCTGTGGTGCTCAAGGGCTGGGCCGTCCCGGTACTGGCGTGGACCGGCTTCATCTTCGCGGTGTTCTGGACGCTGCTCTGCGCGACCACCCTGGTGCGGCGGCAGTGGGTGGAGGAGGAGCGGCTTACCTTCCCCCTGGTGCTGCTGCCCCTGGAGATGACCGAAAACGGCGGCGCGACGCCGTTCTGGAAGAACCGGCTGATGTGGGCGGGCTTCCTGATTGCGGGGGCGCTGGAGTCGATGAACTTCATCAACTTCCTGTACCCCTCCTTCCCCACGGTCGCGATCAAGCCGAGCATGGGGCAGAACGCCCTGCACACCTTCCTGACCACGCGCCCGTGGGACGTCATCGGGACGCTCTATCTGTCCTTCTACCCGTTCGCCATCGGCATCGGCTACCTGCTGGCGCTGGACGTATCGTTCTCCTGCTGGTTCCTGTACCTGCTGAGCAAGGTGTCCATCCTCGCCTGCTACGTCCTCGGGCTCTCCGACGGCCCGGGCAGCGGCCCGGCGAACCGCGCGCCGTTCCTGCGCGAACAGTCGGTGGGGTCCTTTATCGGGATCGCCGTGTTCTCCCTCTGGATGGCGCGCAAGGCGCTTGCGCAGGCGTGGGAGGAGATGCAACGCCCCACGGGGCGCGATCGGAACGAGGTGATGTCGTTCCGCATGGCGATCGTGGGTGGCCTGCTTGGAATGGCGTTCCTGGCGGGGTTCCTGGTCCTCATGGGCTTCTCGCTCACCATGGCCGTGATCTTTGTGTTCGTGTACCTCTGCTTCGCCGTGACGCTGGCCCGCATCGTCAGCGAGGCGGGCGCGGGCTGGGCCTGGGCGCCCGGGTGGAGCCCCGCCCAGTTCACCGGTGATGCCCTGGGGCACACGCACATGTCGCCCCAGCAGGTCACGGCGCTGCACGCCTATGGCGCCTGGGTCTCGGACATGCGCGACAACCCGATGCCCCAGCAGATGCAGAGCGCGAAGATGTTCAGCTCCGACGGCTTTTCACCGCGCACCCTGCTCGGCCCGCTCGTCTTCGCCGCCGTGGTCGGCATCCTGCTGGCCTTCTGGGCGCACCTGGACATCTACTATACCTATGGCGCCGCCACGGCCAAGGTCCGCCCGGCGCTTGCCAGCGGCGCGACCGGCCCCGCCCGCACCGCGGCTGCCCTGCTGGTGACACCGACGCTTCAGGACCGGGTCGGGCTTGTGGCAACATCCGCGGGCGCCGCGGTGGCCGTGGGCCTGTCCATCCTGCGCCAGCAGTTCTCCTGGTGGCCGTTCCACCCGCTCGGGTACGCCCTGGCGACCACCAATAGCATGGAGTACATGTGGTTCCCCTTCTTCCTGGCGTGGCTCGCCAAGAAGCTTACGCTCAAGTACGGCGGGATTCGGGCCTACCGCTCGGCGCTGCCGTTCTTCCTGGGTCTGATCCTCGGGGACTACATCGTGCCCACGCTCTGGGGCATCTTCGGGATGCTGACGGGGTATCAGCAGTACATGGCGTTCCCGCACTGACAAACCACACACAAACGCCCCGGCGCCGCCTATTTCAAAAAATAGGCGGCGCCGGGGCGTTTGTGTGTGGCGTCTTTAAACTCGGGGGATTACACGCCGGAGCGCCCCACTTTGCGCCAGAGGTCGTGCTCGGCGGCGATGGGCAGCACACGCTTCGCGCCCTGGACCACCGAATCCAGCGGATTCCGGGCCACATAGACGGGTAGCCCAACCGCACCCGCGATGCGCCCGGCGAAGCCGGGGATAAGCGCGCCGCCGCCCGACAGGCGAATGCCGGAGTCGTGCAGTTCGTGCCGCAGGCCCGGTGTCGCCGTGAGCAGGCTCTGCACCGTCCCGACGATGCGCCGGGCCACCGGCTCCAGCGCCGTCTGGAGGATGCCGTAGGGTATCGCCGTGCCCCCAACAAGGACGTTGCGCAGCAGGAGCGGCATATCCTCGCCGTCGAGTGATGGGTCCTCCACGCCCACTTCGGCCACTACCCGGGCGGCTTCAGCATCGGAGAGCGCCGCGCCGTTCCAGCATCGGACCGTTTCGCGCACGATCTCCCGCATCTCCGCACAGGCGACGCGGCAGGCGAACGCCTCGGAGATGCGGCCCTGGCGGATTACGGCGCAGTCGGTCACCCCGTCGCCGATGTCCACCAGCAGAGCCGGCTGCGTCGAGGAGTGATCGACCCCGTCGCCCAGCGCCGCCGCGACCGGTTCCGGCATCAGGGCGACCGCGGACGCGCCTGCACGGTAACACGCCTCTACCACCGCCTCACGCTCCTGCGGAGAGGTGTCTGATGGTGCGCAGGCGAGCACGCGCGGCGGCGTCATGCCGTGACGTCCCAGGCGGTGGAGCGCGGGCCGGAGCGCCTCGGCGGCGGCGTCCACGTTGACCACCACCCCATGCGCCAGGGCCGGGACCGAGTGTACGGCGGACGGCACGGAGAAGCGGTAGTCGCCCCGCGCCACAGCCACGCGGACGGTGGCGGTGCCCAGGTCCACAGCGACATCGGGCCGCCAGAGTCGGTTGTTCATTTTAAGTAACATCATAGTTCCGGGGCATAACATCCCCACTACTTAGACGAGGACTACGGCCTCAGTGTTCCGTACATCCTC
>CALEKU010000276.1 GCA_937902745.1 uncultured Armatimonadota bacterium | reverse complement strand
GCGGAAGACAACGCTTCCGTCGAGACGGCGCTCCGGGATGTTCACCCCGCCGACATCGCCGAGGCGATGGGGCACCTGACCAACGAGGAGACGCTGCGCGTCTTCACGGCGCTCGACAACGCCCGCGCGGCCGAAGTCCTGGACGAGTTGGACGCCGACCGGGCGCGCTATCTCCTCGACAACGAGGTGGCCGGACGCATCGCGGCGCTGCTGGACCTCCTTCCGATGGACGACGCCGCCGAGGTGGTGGCGGAGGTAGCGGAAGACACCCCGGAGCGCGCCGAGGAGCTGATTGCGGACCTGGAGGCGCGGGCGCCGGCAGACGCCGCCGAGGTGCGCGAACTGCTCTCCTACCCGGAGCGCAGCGCAGGGCGCCTGATGACGGACCGCTATCTGCGCGTGGACGCCGACGCGACGGTGGAGGAGGCGTTCGCCGTAATCCGCCGCGCTGGCCCTGAGGTCGAATCCCTGAGCGACCTCTACGTCACCGAGCCGGTGGCGGGGCGGCCGGACCGGGAGCGCCTGGTGGGCGTGGTGAACCTGCGCCGCCTGGTGCGGGCGCAGCCGACCCGCCGCATTGGAGAGGTGATGGCGCGCGAACCGCTGACGGTCTCGGTGGATACCGACCGGCAGGAGGCGGCGCGCCTGATCTCCAAGTACGACTTCCTGGCGCTGCCGGTGCTGGACCGGGAGGGATACCTGGCGGGTATCATCACGGTCGACGACGTGATCGACGTCCTGGTGGAGGAGTTTAACGAGGACTACCTGCGCCTGGTAGGCTCCGATGCCGAGGAGATGGACCGGCGCACGCCCGCGCAGGTGGCGCGGCTGCGCCTGCCGTGGCTGCTGGGCACCATGTTTCTGGAGCTGATGGCGGGGCTGGTGATCGACCGGTACAACTGGGTGCTGCACGAGGTCATCCTGCTGGCGTCGTTCATGCCGGTGATCTCCGCCATCAGCGGGAACGTCGGCCTCCAGGCAGCGGCAATCATCGTGCGGGGCCTGGAGACGGGGCACGTCCGGATTGGGGAGATGGGCCGCGCCGTGCGCAAGGAGGCGGCCACCGCCCTGATGATGGCGCTGGTCTGTGGCCTGGTGCTGGGCGGGGTCGGGGCGATCTGGTCGCGCCACCTGCCGTTTGGCCTGGTAGTCGGCGGCGCGATGACGGCCTCCATGCTGACCGCGAGCTTCATGGGGACGGTGGTGCCGATCCTGTCCAAGCGGTTCGGCTACGACCCGGCGACCACAGCGGGGCCGTTCGAAACGGCGTTCCAGGACATCATCGGGTTCGGGGTGTTCCTGTGGCTCGCCTCGCTGCTGCTGCCGTGGCTGAAGTAGGGGGCTCTACTTCAGCCACTCCACGACCTGCCGCGCATGGTGGCCGTCGTGGGCGCAGATCAGGGTCACCTGAGTCTCGATGGTGAGCGTGCCGACGTTCTCCTTCTCCGCCGCCCGCGCCCAGGCATCCGGGGGCAGGGCGCGGAGCAGGGAAACGAGCGCGGCGCGGCCCGCGCGGAAGCGCGACTGGCTTTCGCGCGGGTCGCTTTCGGCGTAGTTCCGGTCCAGGGCGACCTGGCCCTCGTCCACATCGGGGAGGAACGGGTGGTCCTCGTCGCGGGTGCGGGCCAGGCGCTCCGTGAAGATCGGGTCCCAGTCGGCGAGGTGTGCCACGACCTCGCGCAGGGTGAAGCGGTCCGGGTCCGGGCGGCGGTCCCAGAGCGGATCGCCCGGCCCGAGGTCCGCGAGCAGCCGGTCGATTACGGAGGGGGCGCCCTCCAGGGCGCTCAGCAGATAGTCACGGGCGTACGGGGGCAACATCTCCTGCGGTGTCTTCCTTCGTGTGGGGTTTACCCCGATGATACCGCCGCCGCGGCAGGGCGGGCGGCAGCTCTCCACGCCTCCCAGCCGCCCACGGCGTTGGCGACGTTGCGACGGCCTGCCCGCTGCAACAGCGACGCCGCGATGGTGGACCGGTACCCTGAGCCGCACATCACGGCCAGGGGCGCGTCCCCTGGAGTCGGAAGCGCCGCGGCGACGACGCCCTCCCCTTTCCATAGCCGCGCGGCCAGGTCCGCCAGGGGCAGGTGGTGAGCGCCGTCCACGTGCCCGGCCTCCCACTCGTCCGTGGTGCGGACATCGAGCACCCGCAACGCCCCGTCCGCCGCATGACGGCGGCGCTCCAGCTCCTCCGGAGACCACTGCGGCACCAGGACGACCTCGCCGCCTGCCGCTCGCCAGGCGTCCATGCTGCCCTCCAGCCAGCCGACGATATTTTCATAGCCGACGCGCACCAGGCGGGTCATCGCCTCGTTCACCCGCTCCGCGCCGTCCGCCACCACGATTAGCGGAGCGTCCACGGGCAGGACCGCCCCGACCCACGGGGCGAACTTCCCTTGGAGCGGGATGTTGACCGCGCCCGGCACGTGCCCCGCGCCGAAGTCCTCCGCGGGGCGAACGTCCAGCACCAGCACGCCCTCTTCGGAAGCCTCCTCCACCACCGCAGGGGCCAGGGGACGGGCCGCCTCCAGCACCTCCGCCACCGACCGTACCCCCTCCCGGTTCTTGCGGGCGTCGTGCCCGAAGTACGCCGGGGCGCTCGATAGCCCCTCTGTGGTGTAGCGGACGAACGCCTCCTCGTCGCCCGCGACCACATGCCGCAGGGCGAGGTTCTCGATCTTCTGGCGCCCGATCGTGGAGACGCGCTCGTCGGAGAGCGCCTTGCCGCAGGCGGACCCGGCTCCGTGCGCGGGCCAGACCTCGGTCGCATCCGGCAGGGTCAGGATCTTGTCGCGCAGCGAGGCGAAGAGCATCCGGGCCATCGCCTCCGGGGTGTGCCCCTTGCTGCCGACCAGGTCGGGCCGCCCGACATCCCCGATAAACAGGGTGTCGCCGCTGAACAGGCGATCAGGTTCGCCCGGCGCCCGCGCCAGGACGCTCACCCCCTCGGGCGTGTGGCCCGGCGTCCTCAGGAATGTCAGCGTCAGGCCGCCGCCCAGGGAGAGGGTCTCGTTGTCCTTCACTGCGCGGTGCGGGTAGGTCGCGCCCGAACCCTCGCCCAGGTAGATGGTGGCGCCCCCGGCACGCCGGGCCAGCTCCTCGTGGCCGGAGACGAAGTCCGCGTGCAGGTGCGTTTCGATGACGTGCCGAATGGTCAGGCCCGCGCTCCGAGCGTCCTCCAGGTACTCCTCGACATCGCGGCGTGGGTCGATCACGGCGGCTTCGCCGTCGTCCCCCGCGATCAGGTACGAGGCGTGGGCCAGGCAGCCCAGATAGTACGGCTTGAAGTGCATCGTTGCTCCTCCTCGTCTTGTTCCCTTCGTACCGTTATCGCTCCCAGGCCGGTCTCCCTCCTCCCGGGCGCGGGCGGGTTTCAGAAACCGACGAGGTTGACGCCGAAGTTGAGGCGCGAGCCGAGCTTCTGGTAGGCGATGCGCGGCTCGATGCACCGCCCGCGTACGGCCAGCGCGAACTCGTAGTCGAACAGGCGACCCTGCTGCAAGTCGTAGCGCCCGAGCAGGCCGAAGGTGTAGCGCCCGCTCTGCGCCTGGAAGCGCAGCCGGGCCTCATCCTGCGTGTCGATCTCATCGAAGGTGAAGGGGGTGGCGCCGCTGATGTCGCGCCGCAGCACCTCCGCACCGAGGTAAGTGCGCGGCCCGAAGATGTAGGACGCCGCCAGGCCAGACTCCAGGTAGCGGTAGGTCTGGTCGTTCTGGTAGTGGATGTGGGTGTAGGTGAACTGCGGGCGCACCAGAAGCCGCTCCCCCAGCAGCCACGGCAGCGTCCCCACCCCGACCGTCGCGCTGACGCGCCCCTGCTCCACGGTGGCCTGGTCCTGCTGGAGCCGCCGCTCGCGGTACTCGCCGGCGCGGAAATCGCCGATCAGGGTTACGCGGGGCTTTCGCAGGCTCGCGCGCAGGGCGGTCTCGTCGCGCCCGGTCACGGGCGTCCCCAGCGGGACGCGCCCGCTGACGCGCGCCTCCGGCTGCCGGGACACGAGCAGGTTGCCCTGCCGCTTGTTACCCACCTCTTCGTTGCCGCTGAAGGTCGCCTCCGCGCGCAGTTCGGGCGTTAGCCCCTGCGTCGGGCGGGCCAGCGGGTCCGCAATGCTGAAGATAGTCTGGTAGTCCAGCACGGCATCCGGGCGCGGAATCGTTCGGGCCGTCAGGAGTTGGCGCAGGGAGGATTGGCCAGTCTCGGGCCGGGCGCCGAGCAGCCCGACCCGGCGCGGGTCGGGTGGCAGGTTCAGGTCGCCCAGGAAGTCGCGCCGCACGGTCACCCCGTACTGCACGCCGCGCTGGGTGGGAAACTCCACGCGCACCTGTGCCTCGGTGCGGGGGGCGAGGGTGAACGTGCTCCCGAGTCCGAGCACAAGCCCGGAGATGCGCGACATCCGCGCGGTGAGCGGCAGGTCGCTGCCCTGCCGGTCTCGGTCGGGGGTGAGGGGGAACTTGTAGCGCCGGATACCGAGCAGACGCTTATTGAACAGGTACAGCCCGGCGCCCCGGACCACGGCGTACTCCCCTTCGACCACATCGACCTGCCGGGCGCGGATCAGGAACTCGCCCTTCCCCTCAGGACAGAGGGTAATCAGGGCGTTGGTGGCGACTACACCGCCCGCGTACCGCTCCAGACGGTCGCCGGCGATGTAGAGGGGCGGTGACACGGCGACCACGCGCTCGGCGACGAACTTGCCCTGCATCAGCTCCAGGGTGAGTGCGTCGGTCTCCAGCCGCTCGTCCCCGCGCGTCAGGACGACGTTCCCCGCGGCCTCGATGCGGTAGGTCTTGCGGTCGAAGGTGATATACTCGGCGGCGAGACGCAGATCGAGGGAGGAGAGCTTCACCCCCCCGCTGACCTCGATGCGCTCCTCGTTCGAGGCGCCGCTGATGCTCCCGTAGTCGAGTTCAAAGGGGATGGCTTCGCCGGAAGCGGCGGGGGGTTTCTCCTGCGGCCGGACCACGGCGGCGACGGCGTGCGCAGGCAGCCACACAGGCACAGGCGGCGCGGGAATGTCAGTCAAAGTCCAGCTCCAGAGCGCGGGAAGCAGGGGCAGGGTCCGGAGCAGCCCCCGCCTTGGGAGAGCCCTCACCCCCTCCCCTCTCCCGCGGCGGTAGAGGGGTGCCTGGGGCATTGGCAGAATCGGCTTCACGGGGAGCGGATACGGAAACGGCAGCAGGCCCCCCTCTACCGCCGCGGGAGAGGGGAGGGGGTGAGGGCTCCCCATGGGTGAGAGCCCTTGCGGCGCGGTTGAAGCCGCCCATGGCGCGGCGGAACGCCTCGTCGTCGTAGGTGCGGGTGCGGATGACCACGGGCATCGGGACCGCGTGGCCGAGGATCAGCGCCTGCTGCTTGGAGTCGAGCGAGGCGAGGACGCCGCGCAGTTCGCGGGCCCCGGGGACTCCGGTGAGCACGGAGTCGATGTCCTTCTCGTCGTTCAGCAGACACGTCACGCGCGTCCCGATCTGCGACATCACCTCGTCGTCGATGCCGGAGGGGCGCTGGTCCACCACGAGCAGCGTGACGTTGTACTTGCGCAGTTCGCGGGCAATCGTACCGAAGATGGTCTGCGACACCAGCGCGGGCGACAGGAACTTGTGCGCCTCCTCAATGCAGATCACCAGCGGGATGGGCTCGCGGCTGCGGTCGCCCATCGCCTCCTCGCGTCGCCGGACATAGGCAGCGTGGATGCGGCGGGTCAGGATGTTCGCCACCAGCATGTAGGAGAGCGCCTTGCCCTCCTGCCCGAACTCCAGCACCACGCTGATACCGCTCTCCAGGCGGGCCAGAATGGCGCGTACGGCGTCGTCCTCATCCGGCAGCGAGGGCACCAGGAAGCCCTTGCAGGCCGTCGCCATCATGCGCAGGCGGCGCTGCAGCGCGGCGAGCGCGGCAACGTTGCCGTTGTGCTGCTCGGCGAAGGCGGTAATGGCGGCGGCATCCATCGCGAGGAAGGTTTCCAGCCAGCGCTCGCGTAGCGCGCCCTGCAGCAAGTACGTCGTCTCCGCGGCGGTGGGCGTGAGGTTCAGTTCGCCCGCGAGCAGCAGGATGTCCTCGGGCTCGATCTGCGAGAACGGGATGCGCACCTCGAAGTCGGGTCGGATGCCGCGGCGCCGGGCGGAGGCGGTGTCCAGCGTGAACATCTGCACCTGCGTGGGGAAGTACTGCTTCAGCCCGCGCACCTCGGAGCGCCCCCCCTCGACCGTGCCCTTCCAGCCGTACTCGCTGTGCATGTCGAAGATCAGGCCCACAGCGCGGCGCGACTTCAGGATGCCGCACAGACAGATGCGCGTGAGGAAGGTCTTACCGGTGCCGGACTTGCCGAAGATGCCAGAGGAGCGCTCCACAAAGCGCTCCAGGTTCAGGCAGACCGGTGTTTCCATGTCCAGCGGCTCGCCCAGGTGGAAGTAGCGCCGGGCCGCGGCCTCG
The DNA here is from genome assembly GCA_937902745.1 of uncultured Armatimonadota bacterium. Classification (GTDB taxonomy): domain Bacteria; phylum Armatimonadota; class Armatimonadia; order Armatimonadales; family Armatimonadaceae; genus CALEKU01. Next base: position 4,999 of record CALEKU010000276.1, on the reverse strand, counting down.
CCGCCGGCCACGTCGGGGTCCTCGGACCCGAAGATGCGGGCGACATCCTCCTCGCTCGCCTCGTAGACCGGGCGGAAGTGCGCGGGGATCGTCTTGACGGGGCGCATGTCCTCGTCGTTAATCGGGGTGCCGGCGGGGCGCTTCTCCAGCATCAGCATGGGGCGCAGTTTGACCTGCCCGTAGGTGCCGGAGCCGGCGAGGACGCGGCGCAGCAGAGCGTCGGCGGGGTCCGCGCCGCCGGGGGGCTCGGTGGTCAGGCGAGCATCGGTGGAGGCCAGGGAGACATCGGTGATGAGCGAAAAGAACGCCTGCCGCTCGCCGTCCACCACCACGAACTTGCCCGCGCGCACCGTCTCCACGGGGACGGAGGCGGCCAGCTTCATGGTGAGCCCTTCGGACAGTGAGCCCTGGACCACCAATCCCATGGGGGCGCGGGGCGGCGCCGGCGGGGCGGCGCTGAATACCGCCGCCGCTGCCGTACCGTTCCCGCTGCCGCCTCTGCTACCGCCGCCGTTCACGCCTTGCTTAGACAACGCCCTGAGGATATCGTTGCCACCGGCCCGGCGTCAAGGCGCGCGGGGTGCTCCGCTCAGGCGCGGCGGACGGTGAAGAAGAGGTCCAGGAGGCGGGACGTCTTCCCGGCGCCAGCCGAGACGCCGGCCCCTTCGCGGTTGACGCAGGTGGTCAGGACGGTCTCGCTCCACTCGGAGGCGATGGCCCCGGCGACCGCGCGCACGCGGTACTTTACCGGGGTGCCCTCCTGCGCCGGGTAGCCGACGGACTCCTCGACCGCGTGGCGGTACTCCCCGCCGCCGCTGCCGTTGCCCTCAATGGACTCTACGAAGTGGAAGCGGTTCGATTCGACAAAACCGGCGGGCGCGCCGCCCTTGCCGCCCCCGCCGCGCACCCCGCCCACCGCCGCTTCGATCTCGAAGCGGACGCCAGAGCGGCCGTACGGTTGGTACTCCCAGCTCAGGTAGTTAATCGCGCCGTTCTCGGCGACGACCTGCAGGTTATGGGGCGCAGGAAGCGCGCCAGCACCCGGAATCGGGGCCAGAATACCTCCGGCCTCCGGCCCGGCGAGTCCCAGCCCACCGGGAGAGTAGGCGTAGGGCGACGGCGGGACGGGTGCCGTATGTCCCACGGCGGATGTCGCCTCGCGGGTAAAGGCGAAGACATCCCGGAGGCTGCCCTTGTACTCCGGACGCACACCCGGCCGAACGTCTACCGCGTGGATCGTGGACTTCACCACCGTCTCCGCGCGGCCCTGGATCACGCGCCGCTCGGCGTCGGCGCGGGCCAGGGCGTCTCGCGCCGCGGCGACGGCCGCTTCGGCCTCCGCCAGCGTCGCCAGGGCCGCCTGGCATCGGATCACCGCGGCGGAGAGTTCACGCTCAGCCTCCTGACACGGCTTCAGGTCGGAGATCTCCAGTCCGAGGAAGGAGCGCATCTCCTGCACCATGTCGTTGAAGTAGCGTATCTTGCGGACGAAATCCTCGGTCTTCGCCAGATCGGTCGGGCTCAACTCGGTCATCCTTTTCTCAGTTCCCCAGCAGGCAGGTCTCCTGCGGTGATTTGGTAAACTTTTACCAATATTATCATAGCATTTTTTACACACGTATTACTTACGGGGAACGGCAAGTCTGACAGAGTGACAAAAATCATAAAAAAAGGCCGGGAGCTTTACAGCTCCCGGCTCACCCGTACCTTTCCCGTCCCTTTCACCGAAAATCCGGCGGCGCCGCGCGCGCTATGCCTGGTGCGGCGCGCTGCCCTTATCCATGCCCGTGATCGCCCCCAGCACCCCGGCGACCGAGGTGCGGAATCCCCGGCGCTTCGTGCCTGCCGCCTCCGCGGCACCGCGGCGGGTGTAGATCACGGTAACCGGTTCGCTCCAGGGGCTGACCGCGGTGCCGCGCCGCGCGCGGACCCGATACTGCACCGGCACTCCCTCTGCGATGGGGCGTCCCACCGCATCGATGACGGCGTGAGTAAAGCCGGTCCCGGTGACCTCCCCCAGGGGGAGGAACTGCTGGGAGGCGACGGCGCTGACGCTCCCGCGGTACGACTGGAGCGACCCAACGGCCGCCTCGACCTCGAACACGCCTTCTGCCTCCCCTTCCCAGTCCAGCGTGACCGTACCGTCCTCTCCGGCATACGCCTGCAGGCTCTGCGGCGCGCCGGGGAGCGGCGACCGGCCGTCCGCCCCTTTGGACGGGTCGGTGGAGAGTTCGGCAATATCGGACAGGGAAGAGCGCAGCGTCTGCAGATTCATGACGTACTGGCTGCGGACATCGGGACGCTGCCGCAGGTCCTCCATCAGCGATTCCAGGAGGCCCTCGGCGTCCTGCATCGTCTGCCCTGCGCGCCCCCGCAGGCGTTCCAGGGACTCGCGCGCCGTCACCGCGGCGGCTTCCGCCGCGGCCAGTTCGCGCACCGTCCTCTTGCGCTGTTCGACCAGTCCCTCCAGGGAGCGCTCTGCCCTGCGCAGGGGAAGCAACTCCGCGTCCTCGACCCGGAGCAATCCCTGCATCTCCGCCAGCATCTCGTTGAAGTAGCGCAGGCGATCCAGAAATACCTCTAACCCCTCAGCCCCGCTTAGCTCTGCCTCGCTCAGCGCAGGTTCCTCCCTTCCGACATTCACTGCCTCCTTACTCTCCCTTGATTCAGACAAGACCTACGCCCCTCAGCGGGAGCCTTACCCCTACCAATAATCCACTCTGTGAAGCCACTCGAATGGGTTATGCCACGTAAGCCTGCCTGGTATCGCAAAAATCTTCGTGTTTATCGAGGGGTCAGGGAAACTTTTCAGGTAAAACAGACTCAGATAGTAGTGGTAGGAGAAGCCGGGCAGTCATGGAGTCCCGGTTTCGCCCTGTTCTTCCGCAGAGGTCGATCGTAATGACGGAGAGACACAGCAAAGCGAATCGTGAAAGGACTGCGGCGGTTGCGGCCGTCGCCGCACCGCTCGCGACGCTGGCGCTCGCGCTGGTGGTGGGTTCGCCGGCGCTCGCGCAGGGCGGCGTCGCTGCGGACGCCCGGGCGCTGGCCACCTCTCAGGTCGCTCCGACCAACCTTCCCTCCCTCGTACCGGCCACGGACATCTTCGCGGGCAAGAACGCCCCCGGTCCCTACGAGCTCACCTGGAACAAGCTCCTGGCTAACACCCAGCAGCCGCCCGTGGTGCAGGTAGACGGCAAGCGGCTCCCGGCATCTGCGTACACCCTGGACCTGGCCAAGGGCGTGCTGACCTTCAAGGAGCCGCTCAAGACCACGTCCATGGCGCGGATCGACTATGCCTATGCTCCGGGCCATTCGACCCGCAATGCCAACCCGGCCGCGGCTCCGGTGACCCTGCCGGTGGTGCGCACGGGCGCCACCAGCCTGCAGCTCACCGCTCTGCCGAATGTGGCCCGGGCCGCGGACAAGGCCGCCTCCCTGGACACGCTCCTGGTGTGGGGCCTGAACAACAAGATGAACCTGGCGGGCGGCGGCCTCACGTCGCAGCTCTACCTGTCGCCGGAGGCGAAGAGCGACAATAAGGCCCAGGGCGGCGACGGTCTGGTGGACCGCGCGGGTGTGTCGCTCGGCTACAAGACGGGCAACGCCAAGAAGGGCTTCGATGCCAGCTTCCTGCGCACCGGGCGCGACTTTGCGCCGCAGGTCGGGAAGGCGTTCGGCATGGGGGACGCGGCCCGGCAGCAGATGTCGCTGGCGGCGCGCTACGAGTTCACGAACTGGTTCAACGCTGACTGGAACCAGGTGGAGACCCGGGCGCTGACCGGAGCGGGTGGTTCGACGGAGCAGGAGCGGTGGGGTGTCCGCCTGGGCGGCATCGGCCGCGCGCCCTCGCTCGGCTACACCCGCGTCGAGGACGTTAAGACCACCAGTGCCGGCGTCTCGACCGAGGTCGTGACGGACCAGATGAACCTGAGCGCGAAGCTGAACCCGCGGACCGCAGTGACCGGCTCTGCCAAGCAGGTGATCACGGACGCCGAGGGTGAAAACGGCGACGTCAAGATTCAGGAGGCGTCGCTCGCGCTGAACACGGAGAGCAAGAACAAGGCGCAGGCGGCCGCGCTCACGGTGAATACCTCCTCCAAGGAGTCGTTCACCGTTGCGGAAGAGCGTCAGCAGTTCGCACTAACCGTGAAGGCGTCTCCGACCATCACGATTACTGCGGAGCAGAAGCAGGAGTCGGTGACCCCGCTGGTCGCCCCGAAGGAGAGCGATGATCCGTCGCAGCGTGTCCGCGACGAGGAGAACGCGCGCGATTCGTCCTTCCGGGCGGCGCGGGCGGAGTTCGCGGTGGCGCCGGGCACCAAGCTCATTACGGCCGTGCAGACCGCTGAGGTGGGCGATGCGAAGACGTCCATGACGGAGATGTCGGCGCAGATCGGCGCTATCAAGGGCGTGGACCTGCGTGGCAGCTTCATCAACCGCTCGGCGTCGCATGACGACGGCCCGTCCACGCTGAACACGACGCAGACGAGCCTGGCGCTGAAGCCGATGCCGACCCTGACGCTGACCGGAGGGGTGACGATTAACCCGGTGGACAACCGGGGCGTCATCACGGAGGCGAAGCGGCAGGAGCTGGGCATGCAGGCGAAGATCGGCTCGCTGGAGCTAGGCAGCGCCTACTCGGTGACGTCCCTGACGGCCCATGACGCGCAGACCGGGGAGTTTGCCCTTTCGCTCGGGCTTCGCGTCAACCGCTTCACACAGCTTCAGGGCGCCTATAAGGATGCGCTGCTGTGGGGCGCGGACGAGGATACCCCGCTGTCGCGCGGCCTTCGGGTCTACAGCCTGGGTCTGACGCACACCTTCTCGACGCTGAACTTTACCTTCGGTGGTTCGGTGACGCAGAACAAGCAGGATGCGACGGCTCCGGACGACATCAAGGCCGAGGCCAAGTTCGGCGTCACGTTCTGACGAGTGCTTGTCGCCGTGGACTGAAGTCCCGGCTTCTGTGATTCAAGCCCGCCTCCGCGGGCTCCGG
>CALEKU010000275.1 GCA_937902745.1 uncultured Armatimonadota bacterium | reverse complement strand
CTGGAGCCCGCGCAGGCGGGCTTGAATCACAGAAGCCGGGACTTCAGTCCACGGCGGCAATGGGGCGGCAATGGGGCTGCGACAATCAGGCCCGCGGTTTCACCGCCGGGCGCGTCAGGGCAGCGGAAGGTGGAAACGTGAACGAGCAATCACAGAAGATGGAAATCACCGTTAACGGCGAGAAACACCAGGTCACGGCCGACCCGGAGCAGAGCCTGCTCACGGTGCTGCGCGACCACCTGGGCCTGACCGGCGCGAAGTACGGCTGCGGCGAGGCGCAGTGCGGCGCGTGTACCGTGCTGCTGGACGGCAAGGCGGCCCGCTCCTGCGTGACACCGCTTAGCTCTGTCAAGGCGCGGGCGGTGACCACGGTCGAAGGGCTGGAGAAGGACGGGAAGCTGCATCCGGTGCAGGAGGCGTTTCTGGCTGAGGATGCCATGCAGTGCGGCTACTGCATCACGGGCATGATCATGACCGGTGTCAGCCTGATGAACCGCAACCCGAAGCCCACCGAGTCCGAGATCCGCCGCACGTTCGAGGGCAACGTCTGCCGGTGCGGCTCACACCCCCGCATCCTGGCCGCCCTGCGCCGCGCTGCGGCCAGCGGGGAGGCTGGCGAGGCTGCGAAGGAGGGCGCGGAATGAGCGAGAAGCAGACGCCTTTGCGGATCGACGGCTACGAAGAAGAGATCGAGGCGGAGCGCTATGAGCTGCGCGAAGGGCCGGCGTACCGCTTTGGTGTGGCGCGGCGCGACCTGTTCCGCGCGCTTGGCGCGGGCCTGCTGGTAGTCGCCGTGGCCCCGGCTTCCGATACCCGACCAGCTGAGGCGGCCGCCGCCCCGCAGCAGGAGTCCGGAGGCGGCGGTGGGCAGCGGCGAGGCGGCGCAGGCCGGGGGGCGGGCGGCGCGCCCCAGGAGATCGCGGCGTGGCTGCACATCGGCGAGGACGGCACCGTCACCGCCTACTCCGGCAAGGTGGAGGTGGGACAGAATGCGCGCACATCGCTGGCGCAGGCGGTGGCGGAGGAGCTGAACGTTCCGCTGGCGTCGGTCCGCATGGTGCTCGGGGATACGGACCTCACCCCCTACGATGCCGGGACGTTCGGCAGCCGCACCACGCCCGCCATGGCGCCGCAGATGCGTCGCGCCGCCGTGGCCGCACGCGAAACGCTGCTGGACCTGGCCGCCGAGCAGATGAAGGTGGCGCGGGGCGACCTGGTCGCCGCCGAGGGGAAGGTCGTTCACGCAGCGTCGCAGCAGGCGCGCGGCTACGGCGAACTGACACGCGGCCAGAAGCTGACGAAGCAGATTGAGGGCGAGGTAGCCCTGACTCCGCCCGACCGGTGGACGGTCGCCGGGAAGTCCGCCCCCAAGGTGAACGCCCGCGACATCGTAACCGGGAAGCATCAGTATACGTCGGACATCCGGCGGCCCGGAATGCTCCACGGCAAGGTCCTGCGCCCTGCCGCCTACGGCGCGACGCTGGTGTCTCTGGATGCCAGCGCAGCGGAGAAGATGCCGGGCGTGGTCGTGGTGCGCGACGGCGACTTCGTGGGGGTCGCTGCCCCCGGCAGCAGCCATGATGCAAACCTGGCACTATTCGCCCTGAAAGCGGAGTGGAAGGCGCCCACGGACGCGCCCGCGGCGAAGGACCTGTTCCCTCTGCTGAAGCAGCCCACGGAGGGGGGCCGCGGCCAGAACGACGCGCGCGGCTCGGTGGCGGACGGGCTGGCGTCCGCGGCGCACAAATTCGAGCGGACGTACACCGTGGCCTATATCGCGCACGCGCCGCTGGAGCCCCGGGCGGCGGTGGCGGAGTGGGGCGCGGACGGGCGCCTGACCGTCTGGACCGGGACGCAGCGCCCGTTCGGCGTCCGCGGCGAGCTCGCGCAGGCGTTCAGCCTGCCTGAGGAGAAGGTGCGCGTTATCGTGCCGGACACGGGCTCGGGCTACGGCGGCAAGCACACGGGCGAGGCGGCGATCGAGGCGGCGCGCCTCGCGAAGGCGGCGGGCAAGCCCGTCAAGCTGGTGTGGACCCGCGAGGAGGAGTTCACCTGGGCGTACTTCCGCCCGGCGGGCGTGATCGAGGTGACCAGCGGCGTGGCCGCGGACGGCACGATCACGGCCTGGGAGTTCCACAACTACAACTCCGGCGGCTCGGGCCTGCGCCCGGTCTACGACATCGCGAACCAGCGGTGCGCGTTCCACCCGGCGCGCTCGCCGCTGCGGCAGGGGTCGTACCGCGCGCTGGCGTCCACCGCGAACCACTTCGCGCGCGAGATGCAGGTCGACGAGATGGCGCGGGCGGTGAAGATGGACCCGCTGGCGCTGCGCCTGAAGAACCTGAAGGACGAGCGGATGCGGGCCGTGCTCCAAGCGGCGGCGGACGGCTTCGGGTGGGGCAAGGCGAAGCCGGCCGAGGGGCGCGGCTTCGGCATCGCGGGCGGCTTCGAGAAGGGCGGTTACGTCGCGAACTGTGTCGAGGTGTCGGTGGAGCCGGGCAGCGGTAACGTCCGCCTGCGGCGCGTGGTCACGGCGTTCGAGTGCGGCGCGATCGTGAACCCGGAGCATCTGGAGAACCAGGTCGAGGGCGCGGTGATCCAGGCCATCGGCGGCGCGCTGTTTGAGGCTATCGACTTCGCGGACGGGCGGATCGGGAATCCGTACTTCTCGATGTACCGGCTCCCGCGCTTCAGCGATGTTCCGCCGGACATGAAGACGGTGCTGGTAGACCGCAAGGACCTGCCCTCGGCGGGCGCGGGCGAGGCCCCGATGGTGGCGCTGGCGCCCGCCATCGGGGCGGCCATCTTCGACGCCTGCGGGGTGCGCCTGCGCGCTCTCCCGCTCGCCCCGAAGGGGGTACCGAAGGACGCGAAGGCATGAGGTACGGCCCCCACCACAACGCCTACGGTCGCTACGAACTCGCGCGCTGCGTGGTGGAGGGCATCCGCCGCGCGAAGCGGAATCTGGTGGAGCGCCTGGCGGCGGACGCGGCTCCGTTCGACCCAAGCCCGGCCTCCGTCACGGCGGAAACGCCCGAGGGAAGGTAGCCAATCCGGCGCCTTCTCCGGGCGCGCAGAGAAAGGAACCAGTTACCGTATGGATGTCGCCGTCCTGGGGGCGAGCGGAGACTGCGGGCGTGAGATCGTCAGCCAGCTCGTGGCGTCGCGGCTGCTGGCGCCTACGGAGCGGATGCAGCTTGTGGGGAGGGCCGAAGGACGCTCCGCGCGCATGCTGTACGGCTTGGCGTCGGATCTGGCGGACGCCCACGCGGAGTACCTGCCGGAGATCGACGTGGCCCTGTCGCCGCGTGAGATTATCGCGGACCTGTGGGTGGTCGCCACCGGGGCTACCATGCCCACCACCACCGGGCAGGTGGTGGATCGGGACACCCTGGCGATGGGAAACGCCCGGGTCTTCGCGGAGTACGCGGAGACGCTGGCTCGGTACGGTCAGGGCACCGAGGTGGTGGTGGTGGTCTCAAACCCGGTGGAGTTGGGCGTCGCCCTGTTCGCGCGGGCCATCGGGAGGCACCGGGTTATCGGTATTGGAGCCTACCAGGACTCGCTGCGCTTTCGGCGCGAGATCGCGGCGGATCTGGGGGTGCGACGCCAGCGGGTCTCCGGCTTCATGTTGGGCGAGCATGGCGAGGGACAGGTGCCGGTCTGGTCTGGCGTGAAGGTGCACAGCATCAGCAGGGATGAGCAGGCGGCGGCGCTGAAGCAGGTGCGCCAGGGCACCGAGGGCGCCTCGTTTCTGGAGATGTGCCGCGCGATGCGCGGCACGATGAACGCACTGATCCAGGACGGCCGGATACAGGAGGCGTTCGCCTATGTGGACTCCCTGCCGCCGGATGTGCGCGTGGTGCTGAAGCCCTACGTCACCCACCTCTCGGGCGCCAAGACGGTGCTCGCTACCGCAAACGTCACCGTGTCGCTGGTGGAGACGCTGTTGCGCGGGGATGAGGCACTGATTGCGGGTCAGGTGCAGCTCACCGAGGGCGAGTTCTACGGGATGTCGGGGCCGCTTGGCGTACCGGTCATTGTCAGCCCCGGGGGCGTGCTGCGCGTGGTGGAACTTCCCATGTCCGCGCAGGAGCAGGCGGACCTCACCTACGTCTCCGAATCCGTGAACGCCAAGGTGGCCGGATGGATGCGGTCGCTGGAAGAGGAGGGGATACCCGTATGAGCGACGGCTCGCTGCTGCATCGGCACACGTTCCTGCTGCGCTTGAACGACCGGCCGGGGGGCATGGAACTGATCGCGGCGACGTTCGCGCACCGGGGCATCTCGCTGACCGCAACACTGGGCAACGATGGGACCCTGGACCCGTCAGGCCGCGCGACGGTCCTGGTGACCTTCACCAGCACGGAGGCCCGCAAGGAGGCGCTGAAACTGGCGCTCTCGCGCCTGTCGCGCCTGGTGTCGCTCATTGAGGAGCCGGATGACGCACCGGAGACGCGCATCGCGGCACTGGTGCGGCTGCAACCGGACGCGCCCGCGCCTGTGCTAAACGGCGCGGGCAGCGTCGAGGTGGTCCACCGCGACCCGGACACGGGCGAGATTATCTACAGCCTCCTCGGTGCGCCTGAGCCCGTCGGGGAGACTCTGGACCAACTGCGCGCTTCGGGCGCCCTGCGGGCCGTCACCTACACCATGCTCGCTGTGTGACGCCCTGCGCGCTCAGCGGCGGGCGTCGAGGCCGCGCCAGGAGTGCGTCCATCCCTGGGGGGCGGTGCTGCGGACGGCAAACCGCCGCTCCGCCCCCTCCCCTTCGCACCCGCTTTCGAGCGGGTAGCCGTTCTCGTCGTTCAGGTAGCGGGCGTCGAGCAGGCCACTTTCGTGCAGGGCCTGCAGGGACTCCGGCAGTTCGTCGTAGGCGAGGCGGTAGGCGTACACCGCGCGCCCGATACCGATGCGGTAGAAGTGGGCCTCGTTGTTGGTCTTGGGCGAGCGCACGGCGGGCGGGGGCAGCTTCAGCAGGCGCAGCGTCTCCACACCCAGGGAGCGGGCGTCCGGCGCGGCGGGCCGGAACGTCAGCGTGTGCTCGCCCTTCGTGAGTTCGTGCGTCCCGAGCATCGCGTCCGGCATGACGTACCCCCGTGAGAACCCGGAGGGTCGGAAGGTCACCGCGGGGTGGGCCTCCTTGCCGTCGATCTCCACGGCGAAGCCGCCGCCGGTGCCCCCCTCCCCTCCCGGGAACCCCATCAGGCGCGCGACATAGCGGCCGTCCTCCTCCACCGTAAACGGCAGCGTGATGCGGTCGCCCGGTTGAGCGTCCTCCCAGGCGAGCACAGGGCGCCCGCCGAACATGCCGGTGGACTGCACCTTCAGGCGTGCCGCGCCCTCGGCCCGCGCGCGACGGAAGGTCCGAACGAGGTGGTGGGTCACCCAGGGCACGCACCGCTCGGGGTAGCCGGGGAGTTCGCCGAAGGGGGCGGGTTCGCCGGTCTGGTACCAGAAGGCCACACTGGAGAAGAAGTCCGGCCGCTCGATGTACCAGGCGTCCTCGGAGAGCGGGGCGTTGCCCTTGTGCTCCATGGTCACCTTCAGGCTCCGGGTGAAGCGCACGGGGTCGGGAATGTGCCAGCGGTACATCACGCCGCCGTCGCCCTCGCTCCAGCCCTGCCAGTGCGGCTGGCCGAACCAGTGGCTGGAGCGGGGTCGCATCGCCCAGGCGTCGTTGAAGTAGTCCTCGGAGCCGGTGCCCTGGAGGCTGGGCACCTCCTCACCGTCGATGTAGAAGAAGTCGTCGCCCTCGCCAAACCAGCCGTCCTGGGCGTTGGTCACGGACATGACGGTGCCCACGTACTGCCCCGTCCCCTTCAGGTCGGCGATCAGGTAGTCGCGCCCCATGACGGCGGGGTACTCCTGACGGTAGCGGGCGTGGAAGTAGCCCGTGCCCTCGGGGAGTTCCGGCAACTCAACCCAGTCCACCTGCCAGTACAGGCCGTAGCCGCGATTCGGGTTATCGTTCGTCACGGTGATGCGGGCGGAGCGCGCGAAGGGCATGCGCCAGTAGCAGGTCAGGCTCCCGGACGGGGACACCTGCACGGGCACGCTCTCCACCACCTCGGGCGCCTGCCCCACGGCGAAGAAGTCGCCCAGCGGCGCCTCGACCCCGGGCTCCGCGCGGCCGTCCCAGTAAATGCGCAGCGTCAGAGCGTTCAGTTCCCCCATCCCTCCGGCGTGGCTGGTGAACCACATATGGTTGATGCAGCCGGGTCCCTCCAGCAGCGGCATCTCCAGCACGTCGCCGGGCTGGAGGTACGTGCTGTCGAAGTTGCCGTCGTTCCAGTTGGGCTGTTCGTTGCTGGAGACGCGGCGGCTCCGCCCCACCGGGGGCAGCGCGAGTGCACCGAGCAGGTCGCCGAATGCGGGATGAGACATCGTTGTTTCCGTTCTCCTCCGGGAGTTCGCGCGCCGCACTGTCGGGCGCGCTCGGTCCTTCATTCGCCCGCCAGGCACACGAATCCTGTCGAAACCGGGGCAGCTTAACCCGCAGGACTTGCGGCATAATTTGGGAGAGGGCGATGTCATACGCCCTGCTCACAGGAGAGACATCATCATGCGCAACCTTCCCCGTCAGGTCGATCTGCGAAGCCGCTATGCCGCGTACGGACTGGAGCCGCGGGCGCAGGGACGCCGGGGTACCTGCTCGCTGTTCGCGCTCGTGGGCGTACTGGAGTTTGAGCGCGCCGCTACCGGCGGCGCGCGTCCCGGCGAGCGGCTGAGCGTGGAGTTCCTGAACTGGGCGTCGCACCAGACCAACGGGCGCCGGCAGGATGGCTCGTTCTTTTCGGACGCCCTGGAGGGGCTGCGCCGCTTCGGCATCTGCGGCGAGTCGCTGCTGCCCTATGCGGAGAGCTACGATGCCGACGCCGCGCCCCCGGACGCTGCGCTGCGGGATGCCCAGAAGCGGCGCACCGATTTCCGGGTCCACTGGATCAAGGAGTGGGACGTAAAGACGGGCCTCACCGAGGAGCACCTGACGGCCATCCGCCGCCGCCTCGCGGAGGGGCACCCGGTCGCCGCGGGTATGCGGTGGCCGAAGAAGGCGACGTTCGCGCCGGGCACCCGCCTGATCGTTCACCCGCCGCCCCGTGATGTGTTCGATGGGCATAGCGTCGTCCTCGTCGGCTATACCGACGATCCGGGGCTGCCTGGAGGCGGCGCCTTCCTCTTCCGCAATTCGTCGGGGCCGGACTGGGAGGAGGGGGGCTACGCCCGCATCTCCTACGCCTACGCCCGCGACTATGTCAACGACGCCGTGGCGGTGACGCTGGGAGGGAAGCAATGAGCGAGCGCGGCTTTGCGCGCCTCGGCGCGGATATCGACGCGATTCTGGCCGATGCGAAGGGCGTGATCGGCGTTTGCGTGCGGGACCTGGCGACGGGCGAGGAGGTGGGTACGCTGCCGGACGAGCCGTTCCCGATGGCCAGCGTCTCCAAGGTCCCGATCCTCGTGGCGGCGTACCGCCGGGCGGAGGAGGGCGCGCTGGACCTGGCGGAGCGGGTGACGCTGACCGACGCGTGCCGGGGCTTCGGCAGCGGTCTGCTCAACTTCTTCGACAGCGGACTGAACCCGACCGTGCGGGACCTGCTGCACCTGATGATTATCGTCTCCGACAACGCCGCCACGGACCTGGTGCTGGAGCGGGTGGGCGGCCCGGCCGCGGTCACCGCGGTGATGCGTGACCTCGGCATCACCGACATCCGGGTGGACCGCACCATCGCGCAGCTCCTGGGCGACTACTTCATCGCGCTGGACCCCGGGCTGGAGGGGATGCGCTACGGGGAGTGGGACGCGCGCTGCGACGGCATCGAGGGCCTGCGGGAGCGCAGCGAAGACCTGGAGGTGGTACGGGAGGCGGTGAACCGGGCGACGGAGGGGCGGGACCTCTCCTCTCCGCACGCGATGGCCCGGCTGTGCGCCCTGATCGCACAGGACGGGTGCGCCTCCGCTGAGTCCTGCGCCGCGATGCGCGACATCCTCGGCCGCCAGCAGCTTAACGGGCGCCTGCCCCGCCACCTACCCGCCTTCTGGCGCTTTCCGCACAAGACCGGCACGCTGGGCTCCGGGGCGGTGGTGAACGATGCGGGCATCCTGTATCACCACGGGGAGCCGGTGGCGGCTGTAGCCGCGTTCTGCCGGGACATGCGCGACCCGGTCAGCGACACGGAAACACGGCTCGCCCGGGTAGGCCGGGCGGTCTGGGACCATTACGCCGGCGCCGCAGCAGCAGGAACGGCGGGAAAGGGGCCTGAACAGTAAGCCATGAGTGAAACTACCACTGGAGCCTCCCCGGGCACCGGGGCCACGCAGCCGTTCGGCCCGGACGGCGTACCCGTCTCCCGCATCGCGCTGGGCTGCATGGGCCTGGCCGGGACCTGGAACCCGGCCGAGGTCGGTCCCGAGAACATCCGTCGTGCTATCGCCGCGTTCGAGGCTGCGCTGGATGCCGGGATCACGTTCTACGATCACGCCGACATCTACGGCGGCACCGCCTGCGAGTCTGTCTTCAAGGAGTGCCTCGCGGCGGTGCCCGGCAGCCGCGAGCGCATCTTTATTGCGACTAAGGTCGGCATCCGCTCCGGTTACTACGAGCACACGGCGGGCTACATCCGCGAGTCCATCGAAGGTTCGCTGAAGCGGCTCGGCGTGGAGTACGTGGACCTGTACCAACTGCACCGCCCCGACCCGCTCACCCACCCCGCTGAGACGGCTGCCGTGCTGGACGAACTGGTGGAAAAGGGCCTGGTAAAGTACGTCGGCGTGTCGAACTACTACCCGCAGCAGGTCCTCGCGCTCAAGCGCTATTTGAAGGCGCCCATCGTCTCCAACCAGATCTCGCTGTCGCTGCTGCGCCTCGACCCGATCTACGAGGGGCACGCGGGCGCGCCGGGGTCCCCCGGCGGCGTCGGAGATGGGGTGCTGGATCAGTGCCTGGAGCTGGGCATCACGCCGCTGGCCTATAGCCCACTGGCGAAGGCGTGGCTCTCCGGCCACAAAGAGCCGCCCGCGGACCACCCGCAGCACGAGCAGATCACCCGCACCGTCGCCGCGCTCCGCGAGGTGGGCGAGTCGTACGGCGGCGCCAGCCCGACCCAGGTCGCGCTGGCGTGGCTGCTCGCGCACCCGGCGGGCGTCATCCCGCTCGTGGGATCGAATAACCCGGACCACATCCGGGAGGCGGCGGGGGCTTCGACGCTCTCCCTTTCCCGGACGGACTGGTACAAGCTCTGGGTCGCCGCCCGCGGCCAGCGCGTGCCGTAGCTTCCCCGGCGAGACGAACGAAAAGGGCGGAGCACCGTCTGTGGCGCCCCGCCCCGTTTATCTGCTTCTCTTACCCTTGCGGGTGTTTCAGCCTTTTTCGTGTTGTGTGATCTTCCCCGTGTGACCTTCGCTTGTCTCTCCGCATCCGTTATTCAGTTTTTGCTCGCTATTCAGTTGTCGCTATTCGATTTTCCGATTCTGTTGTCTTCCTGATTGTCATCAGCCTTCCGGCTGACACCTGTTATATACCTGCGCCCCTTCGCGGGTAAACGTTCGGCAGAAAAAATTCTCGTGATCCTCGCGCCGCCTCCACACGTTCGCCACACGCCCGGCGGATACCCTGTCCCAACACGTCTGCGAAAGGGACTTCTCATGCCTGTACGACTGAAGACGGTCACGTTCCCGGACGGCACGGGCAGTATCGGCCTTGCGCCCGGGTGGAAGATTGACGACCAGAAGCGCGACTCGATCCTGCTCTCGGGGCCGGACCGGGCGTCGATGCGCCTGGGGCAGTACGGCACCACCGTCCAGCCCGCCGCCGTCCAGTTCGGCGCGGAGAACTACTTCACGGTGGTCCAGAACCTGAGCGACCCGGTCACCGCGACCGCGGCCTATGTGGAGCAGGCCGGGCGCCGGGCCGGGAAGCCCCTGCGCCTGCGCGTGCTGGAGGTGAAACCGGTCAGCGGCGGTGGGGGCGGTTCGAACGCTGTCATGATGCACTATCGCATCGAGGGGGCGGTCGTGGAGGAGGGCTACGGCTTCTTCGCCGCCGGGCCGGTCGGCAGCGGCATGGGCCAGTTGTACTCGTCGTTCGCCACGGCCCCGCCCGCGGCGTTCAAGAAGCACTTTGTGACGATGCTCGCCATCTGGCGCTCGCGGCGTACCAACTTCGGGCACGCCGCCTTCACGGAAACGCCTGCCGAGGTTGCGCTGAAGATGCGGACGCTCCAGGAGCACGGCAAAGAGGTTCGCAAGCTGTTGTAGCAATGGGGCCAAAGGAGAAGAGAGGGTGTCACAGGCAGGGCGCGCCGGATTCCGGCGCGCCCTTCGCCTTTGTCCTACTACGAACCCGCTACGCGATCAGGTCGGTGATGACGCGAGCGGGTTCGACGCCCGTCAGCTTCTGGTCGAGGCCCTGGTACTTGTAGGTGAACCGCTCGTGGTCCACCCCGAGCAGGCGCAGCACCGTGGCGTGGAAGTCGTGGATGTGCACCGGGTCCTTGACGATGTTGTATGAGAAGTCGTCGGTCTCGCCGTAGATGGTGCCTGCCTTGCAGCCGCCGCCCGCCATCCACATGGTGAAGCAGCGCGGGTGGTGGTCCCGCCCGTAGTTCTCCTTCGTCAGGCCGCCCTGTGAGTAGATGGTGCGCCCGAACTCACCGCCCCAGATGATCAGCGTTTCGTCCAGCAGGCCGCGCGATTTGAGGTCCTGCACCAGGGCGTAGCATGCCTGGTCGATGTCCTTACACTGCATGGGCAGGCGTCCGGCGACGTCCGCATGGGTGTCCCAGTTGTTCAGGTACACCTGGACGAAGCGGACGCCGCGCTCGACCATGCGGCGGGCCATAAGCGCGGTGTAGGCAAAGGTGCCCGGCTTGCGCGCCTCTTCGCCGTAGAGCTGGTAGGTGCTTTCCGGCTCGTTCTTGACGGCGGTCAGTTCCGGGACGCTGGACTGCATACGGAACGCCAGTTCGTACTGGGCAATGCGCGTGTGGGTCTCGTCGTCGCCCACGATCTTGTAGTTCTGCTCATTCAGCGCCTTCAGACCATCCAGCATCTTGCGGCGCACGGGAGAGGAGACACCCGGCGGGTTGTTGATGTAGAGGATGGGATCACCGGACGAGCGGAAGGAGACCCCGGCATGCTCGCCGGGCAGGTAGCCGGACGCCCACAGCTTGGCGGAGATCGCCTGAAGCTGGTCTTTGTTGGTCGGCTGAGCGATGAGGACCACGAACGCCGGCAGGTCGGAGTTCAGGGAGCCAAGGCCGTAGCTGACCCACGCCCCCATGCAGGGGCGCCCTGTGACCTGGTTGCCGGTCTGCATGTAGGTGATGGCCGGTTCGTGGTTGATGGCTTCCGTGTGCATCGAGCGGATGAAGCACATATCGTCCACCATCTTCGCGGTCCAGGGCAGTAGTTCGCTCACCCACATACCGGACTTGCCGTACTGGGCGAACTTATACTTGGACGGGGCGATGGGGAAGCGGGTCTGCCCGCTGGTCATGGTGGTAAGGCGCTGGCCGTTGCGCACCGACTCGGGCAGGTCCTTGTCGTAGAACTCCGCCATCTTCGGCTTGTAGTCGAACAGGTCCATCTGCGGCGGCCCGCCGACCATGTGCAGGTAGATGACGTTCTTGGCCTTCGGGGCGAAGTGCAGCTTTGGCAGCGCCGCCCCGATCGGCTCGGTCAGCATCCCCGGGAACTTTGGCTTTCCCGCGCCCGCGGCGGCCTGCTTTGCCTGCCCCGCCACGGCGGCGAAGGCGGCGTCCCCGGTGAGGGCGGAGAGCGCCGCCATCCCCAGGGCGTTCGCGCCCCGCCGCAAGAACTGCCGCCGCGTCTCCGTCCGAACCCACTCTTCGAAAAGCGGGTGGACGGGACCGCCCTCGGGGCGTGGGAACACATCGTTAATGTCGTCACTCATGGGTTTGCTCTCGCTGCTGAGACCGTCGCGCTCTCCGGCGTCGGTTCGGGCCGGAGGCGCGGCGGATTGAAGGCCAGTACGATATCCCGCTCCGGTATGCCCGCGGCGCGCAGGTCGTTCACGACGCACTCGTCCGTCCAGTCTTCCTCGATCCAGATTTGCCCGTTCTTCAGGCGCAGGTAGAAGGCGGGCCGGCGTACCCGCGTCTCGCCCGCCAGCCGACGCGCATCAGAAGGTACTGACCATGCGCGTCGTCGGCGATGATTTCCGTATCCACGCCCCCATCTTCGGGCTGTGCATACCAGTCCCGGTACTCCGCCAGCAGTCGGTGGATCACCTGGCGGTATTCGTCTACTCTCTCCATGGTCCGGTGTCCCTTGGATCGTGAGGGGCTATTTGTTCAACACCTCGTCCAGGTTCAGAAGCTGGTTCGCCACCATGGTCCAGGCGGCCAGCGTGGGGGGAGCGAGCGCCGGGTCCGGCTTCGACTCCCCGACCGTAATCAGCGCCTTCGCGTCCTCGGGGTGCGCTGTGTAGTGGGCCTTCATATCCGCCACGCTCTTGAGCACCACCTGCGCCTCCTCGGGGCGGAGGGGGCGGGCCAGTACACGCCGCGCCATAAAGTCTGCCTGCGCCGTGACGGTCTTCCCGCCCTCCTTCAGGGCGCGCTCCGCCAGGAAACGCGCGGCCTCAACGTACTGGACGTCGTTCATGGTCACGAGCGCCTGGAGGGGCGTGTTGGTCCGCTCGCGCCGCACGGTGCAGACCTCACGGCTCGGGGCGTTGAAGATCTCCAGCGAGGCGGGCGGCGCGCTGCGCTTCCAGAAGGTGTACAGGCTGCGCCGATACAGGTTCTCGCCGGAGTCGCGCTTGTAGGCGTACGTGTCGCTGTTCGGCATGGTCACTGCCTCCCAGATGCCATCCGGCTGATACGGTCGGACACTCGGCCCGCCGATCTTGGGCACCAGGCGCCCGCTTGCCGCCAGGGCGTAGTCGCGCACCATCTCGGCATCCATACGGAAGCGCGGCCCGCGCGACAGGAGGACGTTGCCGGGGTCCTTGGCGCGCTTTTCGGGCGTGATGACCGCCGCCTGCCGATAGGTGCTGGACATCACCAGCATCTTGAAGAAGCCCTTCACATCCCAGGGCTGCGCGCCCTTCCGGGAGGGCTTGCGGAACTCCACCGCCAGCCAGTCCAGCAGTTCGGGGTGCGACGGCATCTCGCCGGTGATACCGAAGTCGCCCGCCGTGGCCACGAGCCCCTGGCCGAAGACCTCCTGCCAGAAGCGGTTGACCGTGACACGGGTAGTCAGCGGGTGCTCCGGCAGGAGCAGCCACTGCGCCAGACCAAGGCGGTTCTTCGGGGCGTTTGCGGGCATGGGAGGCAACGCGGCCGGAGTGTCGGGCGTCACCTCCTCGCGCCGCTTGTCATATTCACCACGGAACAGAACGTACGCCTTCGCCGGCTCCGGCTTCTCCTGGGCGATATGCG
Organism: uncultured Armatimonadota bacterium; assembly: GCA_937902745.1. Lineage (GTDB taxonomy): Bacteria > Armatimonadota > Armatimonadia > Armatimonadales > Armatimonadaceae > CALEKU01. The sequence continues at coordinate 16,632 of CALEKU010000275.1, read as the reverse complement.
CAATGGTGCCGCGCATCCGAATCTGACGCTCCTCCTCCTGCAGCGCCGCGATCTTCGCGGTTAGCGCGCGGTAGGAGGCGTCTACCCCCGTCAGCCAGCCCGCATACAACTCGTCCTTTTCGGCAGTGGTGAGGGTCTCACTCCCCTTTGCGAGCAGGTAGGACGCGCGGGTCGCCTGCGCCAGACGTCCCACCTCATCGGCCTGGAGCGCGCGGTCGTAGAGGCGCACATCGGCGACCGACGTGCCCTCCATCGCGGCGGTGGTGTGGCGCTGGGCGATCTTAAGCGGCACCGCGGTACGAATCGTCCCCTTCAGCGTGTCCGCCTGAGGAGACGTCGTCTTGAGCGCGCCGTCCACGTATACCTTGATCGACTCCTTGGAGCGGGCGCCGCCGTAGGTAACGCAGACGTGGTGCCACATGCCGGGCTTGAACGTCTCGTTGGTCACCACTTTGACGGCGTCCTCCGGCCACTTGTGGATGATGTGGGTCGCGATCCGGTTGCCCTCAACCCAGACGTCCCAGCCGCGGAAGTCGTTCTTATCGTCCATACGGGCGACCACGGCCCCGCCGCTGTTGTTCTGGGCCAGCTTCACCCATACGGAGACGGAGAACTGCTGGTCGTTCTCGAAGTCGCCAGCAGCCGGGAACTCCACGACGCTGCCCGACTTCTTCACGAACGCCCTCGCGGCCACATGGCCGTCCCCCCATCCCGGTTCGCCGGTCACGGTCGCCGCCACCGGCTGCCCGTCCTGCGTGGCCGCAACGGTGGTCCCCTCCCCTTCCGCGAGCGGCGCGCGGAAGCGCAGACCGTTCACCGGGATGGTCTGCGCGAGCGCCTTCGCCTCCGCGCCCTCCATCCACCGGGCGAACTCGGCGCGGGCGCCCGCCTTACGGGCGTCGGCCTGCTTGCGGACGTTCGCCACCTCCTTCTGGAGCGCGGCGAAGCGGGGGCGGTCCTCCGGGCGCGGCACCGGGATCACGGGCGGCGTGTCCTTTACGTTGCCGTCCATGGCGGGCTGCGTCGTGTTATTGAAGAACGCCGAAAGGGCGTAAAACTCCTTCTGGCTCAGCGGGTCGAACTTGTGGTCATGGCAGACCGCGCATCCGGCGGTTGAGCCCAGCCACACCTGCGCCGCCGTTTCCGTACGGTCACGGGCGTAGAGGACCCGGTACTCCTCATCGATCGCTCCCCCCTCGCTGGTGGTGATGTTGCAGCGGGTAAAGCCCGTGGCGATCTTCTGATCCAGCGTCGGGGCGGGCAGCAGGTCGCCGGCAAGCTGCTCCAGGGTAAACCGGTCGAAAGGCTGGTTACGGTTGAACGCCTGAATCACCCAGTCGCGGTACGACCATATCTCGCGGTAGTTGTCGATGTGGATGCCGTGCGTGTCGCCGTAGCGGGCGGCGTCCAGCCAGTACCGTGCCCGGTGCTCGCCCCAGTGCGGGCTCGCCAGGTACTTGTCCACCAGCTTCTCGTAGGCGTTCGGCGACTTATCGGCCACGAACGCCTCCACGTCCTTCGGGTCGGGCGGCAGACCGGTCAGGTCCAGAGAAACGCGGCGGGCCAGCGTGCGCCGGTCGGCCTCCGGTGCGGGCTGAAGCCCGGCCTTCTCCAGCCGGGCGAGAACAAACGCGTCGATGGGATTCCGCACCCAGGCCGCGTTCTTGACCTTCGGCACCGCGGGGCGCTTCGGCGGAATGTAGGACCAGTGGGGCTCATACTGCGCCCCTTCCCCAATCCAGCGGGTCAGGATCGCGATCTGTTCGGGGCTTAGCGACTGGTGGCCGGTCGCGGGGGGCATGCGCAGCGGGTCGCCCGCGGGACGGCGGATGCGGTGGAAGACCTCGCTCGCGAGCGGATCGCCCGGCACGATGGCGGCGCGTCCCCCGTCCGCCCGCTTCGCCGTGGCCGCCGCGAACTGGTCCAGGCGCAGGCCCGCCTTGCGCGCCGCCGAGTCCGGCCCATGGCAGGCGAAGCAGTTCTCGGCGAGGATGGGGCGGACATCCCGGTTGTAGCTCAGCGGGGGGAGGGCAGCAGGCGCAGCAGCAGAGGCCGGCTTTTTCGAGGGCTTAACCTTCGGTGGGGCCGCCTGCGAAGCGAGGGTGGCTACCCCCAGCAGCATCGCTCCCGCCAGCAGCACGGCGGTTACGGGGTCTCTCGGTTGCATGGTCACCTTCCACGGCGTTGTAGGTAGATTTTAAGCGAGTTGCAGGCAGATAACAACCGGGCGAACCGTTTATTTTTGGTAGAATTCCAGCATGCTCACGTGGCCCATCACCCTGGAGCGCCCGCCATCGGTGCTCATCGCGACGTCGCGTGTCCACGGTGCCCCCCACCCCACCGTGGAGCGGCATGGCCTCCACGACGCCTGGGCGCTTCACCTCTACACCTACCGTGCGCAGTTCCTGGTACAGGGGCACCTGCTGGAGATACGCCCCCGGTACGTCAGCGTCATCCCGCCCGGGGTGCCGGTGGAGTACCGGTTTGAGGGCCTATCCCGGCACCTGTGCATCCACTTTCGCCTGCCAGCCCCGGTTCCCGGGCAGCAAACTGTGGCTCGGGTCCCCGCGCTGACCCCGCTGGGTGATGCGTTCGCGGACTGGTATGCTCGCCTGGAGTCCGCAATCAGCGCAACGCCGGTGAACGGCACGCCGTACTTCGTGACCGCGTACCTGTGGCACCTGCTGTGTGAGCTCGCGCACCGGCAGGCGCCCCCGGGGAAGGAGTACGGCTCGGCGGTGGAGCGGGCGGTGCGCTTCATTGAGCTGAATCTGAGCGAGGTGGAGGGCACGGGAGCGGTGGCCGAGGCCGCGGGGGTGACACCGGGGCACCTGACCCGGCTTTTCAAGGAGGCGTTCGGGCAGACCCTGGTGCAGTACGTCCGCCAGCAGCGCGTGGTGCGCGCCCGCCACCTGCTCCAGAACACCTCCCTGCCCATCAAGGAGGTCGCCGCCCTGGTCGGCATTCCCGACCCGTTCTACTTCAACAAAATCATCCGGGCCGCCTGCGGTTGCTCCCCGCGCGCCCTGCGCCAGGGCACCCGCGCCACCGCAACGGAGGGGGAGGACGACGCAGAACGGGGTGCGAACCTAACCGCATGAACGCTCAGACGCGCAACGCCGCCGCTCCCCTGGCCACGCTGAAGCCCGAACACCCCCGCCTGATCGCCTCGAAGACCACCTGGGATGAGATCAAGGCGCGCCGCCACGCCGATGCCGCGCTGGACGCCTTCCTGCGCCGTGGCGAGGTGGAGGCGCGGGCGGTGCTGACCGTGCCGCTGGTGACCTACCAGAAGACGGGCCGGCGTCTGCTCAGCGTGTCACGACGCGCGCTGCGGCGCGTCCTTCTGCTTGCTCTCCACCACCGCCTTACGGGCGACCCTGCCCTCGCGCGGCGCGCGGAGGAGGAGATGCTGGCCGCGGCCGCCTTCCCCGACTGGAATCCGAGCCACTTCCTGGATGTCGGCGAGATGACCGCCGCGCTGGCGTTCGGCTACGACTGGCTGTACGACGTACTCCCGGAAAAGTCCCGCGAGGTGATCGCCATGGCCCTGGTAGAGAAGGGTCTGCGGCCCGGCGCGGAAACCGAGCACCACTGGGAGCGCGTCCAGAACAACTGGAACTCCGTATGCCTGGCCGGGCTGTCGCTGGGCGCGCTCGCCCTGGCGGAGCGGGAGCCGACGCTGGCGGCGCAGATACTGGAGAAGGCGCGGACGAAGAACGCCAACGGCCTGAAGCCCTACGCACCGGACGGCGTGTACCCCGAGGGTGCGATGTACTGGGGGTACGGGACGACGTTCCAGGTGGTCCTGCTGGCGGCTCTGGAGTCTGCGCTTGGCACGGACTGGGGGCTGCGCGAAAGCCCCGGCTTCCTGGCGACCGCCGAGGCGCTGTACCAGCAGCTTGGGCCAACGGGCACCTACTTTAACTTCTCCGACAACATCGAGCGGCCCGACCTGGAGCCGGCGATGTGGTGGTTCGCCCGGACGCTCAAGCGGCCCGAGTTGCTGCGCTACGAGATGGGACGGCTCCGGGAGTACGCGGCATCCAAGAAGCCCCCCCGACCCGAGCGGGAGGGGGAACGCCTGCTGCCGCTGGCCGCGCTGTGGTGGATGCCGGGCGGCGACCGCGCCGCGGATGCTGGCCCGAGGCTGCCCCGCTACTGGTACGGGCGCGGTCCCAATCCGCTCGCCGTCTTCCGCAGCGCGTGGGACGACCCGAAGGCGCTGTTCCTGGCGCTCAAGGGCGGCGGGGCGTCGATCAACCACGGGCACATGGACGCCGGGTCGTTTGTGTTCGAGGCAGACGGTGTCCGCTGGGCGTGCGACCTGGGGATGCAGGAGTACCACTCGCTCGAATCGAAGGGCGTGGCCCTGTGGAACAGCGCGCAGGACGGCGGCCGGTGGGCCGTGTACCGCCTCGGCCCGTTCTGCCACAACACGATCGTGATCAACGACCAGTTGCACCGCGCCGCCGGCCTAGCACATATTACCCACTTCGGGGATCGGGGCGACGCGCCCGGTGCGGTAGTGGACCTGTCGCCCGTCTTCCAGGGGCAGGCGGCCCGCGTTACGCGCGGCTTTGTGTTCCGCCCCGGCAGTCGCCATGCCCTCATCCGGGACGAGGTAGAAGGGCTGCGCTCCGGAGATGTGCTGCGCTGGGCGATGCTCACCCGCGCCGAGGTCGCGGTTTCGAGCGACGGCACCGAGGCCACACTCACCCAGGACGGCCAGACGCTGCGCGCCCGCCTGAACGCTCCCGACGGAACGCGCTTCGAGGTCACGCCCGCCGACCCGCCCCGGGACGATTTCAACGCCCCCAACCCGGGCTTCCGCCTCCTGATCGCCCGCGCAATCGCCCCGCCCTCTGGCCGCCTCGACCTGTCGGTCCTCCTCCAGGCAGGAACAGGCCGCCCGGCGCAAGATGAGTTGGCGCCGGTAGAGCTGCGCCGCTGGCCCTACAGCGCGGCACGGTAGGGAGAGCCCTCACCCCCGTCCCCTCTACCGCGGCGGGAGAGGGGACGGGGGTGAGGGCTCCGGAAACCCAGGGCCGCCTCCCTCCGGAAGGTACCTCCCCGCCGCCTGTCGAACCTGCGGGCATGGGGCAAACAGAGCATACAGGCAACGGCGAGCGCATCTTCCACTTCAGCGGGGACGGCTCGCACAAGTTCTGGCGCGTGCAGGTGCGCGGGGCGGAGCAGACGGTCCACTTCGGGCGAATCGGCACCGAGGGACAGCGGCGCGTCAAGCGGTTTGCAGACGAGGCGGCGGCCCGTGCCGCGACCGAGCGCCTGATCGCTGAGAAGACCGGCAAGGGATACGCCGAGGTCAGCGCCGAAGAGGACGCCGCCGCCGCGCCGCGGCCGGTGGCGGGCCGGACGCGCCGCCGGGTCGCCCAGCAGTTAGAGCTTTTCCTGTGGGACTCCGGTGCGGAAGAACCGCCGGCACCGTCCCCGGCGCCGGTAGCGCCAGAGGCCCCGCCCCTGATGCTTGCCCTGGACTTTTAACCGTCCTCTAAGTCCCCGCCCGATCCTCGGCGGCGCTGGAGCGTCTTGTTGACGCGGGCGACGAACGCCAGCAGCACCCCCATCTCCTGAGGGCTCAGGTCCATCCGGCGGAACAGGTTTTTCAGCAGGCCTGGCACGCGCGGGGGCGAGTCGGCGCGGGCGAAGCCTATTTCCCGCATAATGGCGTCCAGGTGCCGGTCCAGTTGGGCGAAGTCGTTCCCGGTCGCCCGCTCGGCGGTCGAGAGGGCGGGCAGCGGCGCGGCGGCGTCCGGCAGGGCTTTCGTGATCTCGTACAGGACCAGCAGCACCGACTGGGCGAGGTTGAACGAGTCGAAGGCGTCGGTTGAGGGGATACGGATGATCCAGCGGCAGTGGTCCAGGTGGTCCTGGCGCAGGCCGTTGTCCTCCGTGCCAAACACGAGCGCGGTCTTCGGCAGAGCCGGGCGGGTCGGGAGCGCGCGGCTCCACTCGGGAAGGGTAACGAAGTGCGCCGGGTCCTTGCCGCCGCGCAGCGACAGGCCCACCACCTCCTCCATCCCCGCCAGAGCCTCCTCGAACGTTTCGTGAATGGTCATAGCGTCCAGAAGCACTCTCGCATTGCGCGCGGTGACATCCGCGCGCTCGCGGTCGTACTGCGGCGGCGCGACCAGATGGAGGTGGCGGAAGCCCAGGTTCATCATGGCCCGCGCCACCGCCCCGATATTGAGGCTATTTTCGGGCTCTACCAGGACCACATGAAAACGGTCAAGAAGCGTTTCTTGCGTCATCGGGTTGGGTGACCGATTCCCGGAATTCGGGAGCGTCGGCCTACAAGTTGTATCATGGAAGCTGGAATAGGGACGCCGAGGATGGCGCCCCGGTGAAAGGACACCTGACGGAAATGAGTTCTCACACGCCCTCTTCGCGGCGCGAGCTGCTACGCGCGGCTCTCGGATTTGGGGGTGCGCTCGCCCTCGGATGCTCGGCCCCAGCGGCGGAGCAGCAGGACGGCGGCAACAAGGCCGGCGGGAGCCTGCCACCGGGCGGGACGCCGGTGCTGGCGCCGGACACCCTGCTGACCCGGACGGTTGGCGGGCTGGAGAATACAAAGGCAGCGGCAGAGGTGGTGCCGGTGCAGGGTCAGCCCTTCGCGAAGGCACTTCGGGTAACGATCGGCGCCCCCTCGGCGGAGACCAACGCGACGCAGCTCACGATCCCGAACGCCGCGCCGATACGCAAGGGCGACGCGCTGCTGGCGGCGTTCTCTGTGCGCGGAGAGGGAGCGCAGGGCGGCGGCAACACGGCGGCACGGGTAGAGTTCCTGTTCGAGAAGGCGACTACCCCCTGGACGAAATCCGTCACGCACCCTGCCACCGCGCCACGGGACCGGGGACGGTGGCGGCGCGTGTTCGTCCCCTTTGTGGCCGCCGAGGACTACGCCCCTGGCGAGGCCATGGCGTCGCTGCGCCTGGCGTTCGGCAAGCAGACGGTCGAGGTGGGCGGCCTGGAGGTGGTCAACTACGGCATGAGCCGCACAGCCGACGAGTTGGTGGTGCTGGCAGCGGAGCAGAACCCGCTCGGAGCGGTGACGGTGGCCGTGGATCTGGCGACCACCAAGCAGACGCTGGGCGGGTTCGGCGGCAACTTCTGCCAGCCGCGCTACGGGTCCACTGAGGCGATGGACCCGGTGGGGCGCTACAACCTGGAAGGGCTGAAGGTCGTGCAGGCGCGCATCGGCATTCCGCTGAACCACTGGACTCCGGAGCAGGGCGTCTACAAGGACGAGGGCCAGGCGAAGGCGGCGCTGGAGCAGATGCGGATGATGGCGGAGCGCAAAATCCCGATCCTGGCGTCGGTCTGGGAAGGCCCGCTCTGGATGCTGGGGGGACGACCGGAGCAGAATGGCCGGACGCTGCCTCCGGAGCGCTACGATATCTGCATCGAGGCGATCGGTCGCTTCCTGGTCACCGCTCGGGATAAGTATGCGGCGCACGCCGACTACTTCTCGTTCAACGAACCCGACTACGGCGTCAACTTCAAGTTCACGCCGGAGCAGATGGGGGCGTTTATCAAGAAGGCCGGGCCGCGGTGGGCCGCTCTGGGTCTGAAGACGAAGTTCCTCACCGCCGACACCGCGAACGGCGGCAACTTCGCGGCGTACGCTCGCCCGCTGCTGGACGACAAGGAGGTGGCACCCTATCTGGGACCGCTCGCGTTCCACTGCTGGGATGCCCTCAGCGCACCAGAGGCGAACTACACGGCCATCGCCGCGCTGGGGCGGCAGTACAACAAACCGATCTGGTGCACCGAGGCGGGCCACGACGCCCAACTCTGGCGGCAACCGAACCCGTGGGCGTCCTGGAATAACGCTCTGCGCACCGCGCTGGCCTACACTCGCACGCTGCACCTGAGCGGGGCGGCGGTGATGGACTACTGGACGTATCAGGACAACTACCCGCTCGTGAGCAAGGACGGCCGGACCCCGTACCCGGTCTGGCACGTGGTGAAGCAGATGGAGGAGGCGCTGCCGGTGGGCGCAAAGATCGCCTCCGTGGCGAGCAGCAGCCACGACGACCTGACCGTGCTTCCTACCGCCGGACCGAAGGCAGGCCAGTTCTCGGTGCTGCTGGTGAACCCGTCCGGCGCGGGCCGCGTGACCCTGAGCGGCCTCACCCCGAACGCCTCCGTGGCGGTCCTGCGCAGCACGGCGGACGGCCAGGCGCAACGCGTTTCCGCCGCCCCGCGTGTTGATCGCACGGGGCGCGTCTCCGTCGCCGTCCCCGCCCGCTCCGTCGTAACAATCCTCGGCGGTCATGCCTGACCCGGCAGTAAAATTCATTTGTGTCGCTAACGTTTTATGGTAAAACGTTAGCGACACAAATGAAAAAGCCTTTGACTGGCAGGCGAAAGCAGGAAGCCTCCTCGGAGCCGGAGATCGACTGGGAGCCGATGCCCCGGGCGCTCTCGGACTACACCGGCTTTGTGTTGCATTGGACGGCGGAACTCAGCCGCCAGATGTTCGAGGCCGCGCTCGCCCCGCTTGGCCTGCGCCCGTTTCAGATCGGCATCCTCCACCTGATCCTCAGCGAGGGACCGATGGTGCAGGCCCGCCTCTCCGACCTGCTGCTCATCGATAAGGCCACCATGGTCGGCATCCTCAACGAGATGGAAGGGCGCGGGCTGATTGAGCGGCGTCCCCACCCCACCGACCGGCGCGCCTTTGAGATCCATCCGACCGACACCGGCCGGGCGTGCCTGGCCGAGGCCCAGGCGACTCTGGCGGACGCCAAGGAGAGCTTTTTCGAACCGCTGGATCCCGAGGAGCGGCAGATGCTGCACGAACTGCTGCGCCGGCTCGCCACCAGCAACGCAAAGGCGTGGACGCGCAGACACGCGGAGGACAAGGAAGAGGACAATGCCGCAGCAGCAGACGAGGCAAACGGATGATGCCAGTGCCCCCCTGGTTTCGAAAGCTATTTTTGCCAGCCAGGGTATCGAATACGGAGAAGATTGCGGCGGAAGAGTCGGGGAGAGCCCGGAGCGGCGGTTCGAGCGGCTGGTTCTGCCCTGGCGAGACGCCCTGCGCGCCCGGGCGCGACACCTGACCGGGAACCCTGCCGATGCTGAAGATCTGGTACAGGAGACGCTGCTCCGGGCCTATTTGCGCCTCAGCCTGCTGAACTCGGAGGAGACGGTAAAGGGATGGCTGTTCACCATTCTGAAGCGACTCTTCCTCAATGGCTTCCGCGCCCGAGGTGACGCCCGGCGGCCGCGGACGGTACCGCCGCTTTCCCTGGACAGCGACCTGTACGGGGAGACGCTAACGCTGGCTCCGGAGAGGCATCCGGCGTGGGAGCCCGCTCAGACGCTGGAGCGGCGGATGCAGCACGCGGCGGCCCTCTGTGCGCTCGGCGCGCTGCCGGAACGGTACCGTGCGCCGGTCATGCTCTTTGACATCGAGCAGTTGACCTACGAAGAGGTGGCCGAGCGACTCGGCATCCCCATTGGCACGGTTCGCTCGCGCATCTCGCGTGGCCGCGCCCGCCTCCAGCGCAGTTTGTACGCCTGGCAGTAGTCGGAGGTTCGTGCGGAAGGGGGCTGGTCGCGCGCGGCGACCGGCCCCCTTCGTCTTCGCCGGTGTGGTTCAGGCTTCCCGTTGGCAGCGGCGCCGGACAAGACGGGCAGACCCGAGCAGGACGCCGCCGCCCGTAAGCATCAGGAGCAGGGAGGCGGGTTCGGGGACTACCGCGGTCGCCCCGAGCGATACCCGGTCCACGCCGAGGTTGAGGAACGAGATGTTGTCTACCTCGGCGAAGCGAAGCCGCAGCGTCTGCCCCTGGTGCGCCGCCAGCACCGCGGAAACGTCTACCGAGAAGTCGGCGTAGCCGGAGGTGAGAGGGTCGGTGGGGGCGGTCTGGAACACGTTCAGGAGAATGTCCCCGGCGGCGACGCTGAACGGGTCCGCCGTGGCGAGGAGCAGGTCTACCCGGGCCTGCTGGTTCAGGTTCTGTCCGCCGAACGGGTTGGTCGCGGCCCAGTCCAGGTTCTCGGGTGTGACGAACTCCGCCCCGCTATTGAGGAAGAGCGAGAAGCTGAGCGTTCCGGTCGTCATCCCCACCGGCACCACGAAGTCCTGGTACAGGACGTGCGACCCGCCCGCGCCCGCGTCCGTCATGGCGGCGTTCGCGCCCTCCGGGGGCGTCGGGACGGGGAAGCCGTTGAGCGGGCTTTCGGTGCCGGTCTGCAAGAAGAACGTCCCATCGCTGCCGGTCTGATCTTCCCGCGTCCAGCCCGTGAAGCCCGATTCGAACCCGCCGTTGGTGATAAGTTCCTGCGCCTGCGCCGGCCGCGGGGCAACCACCACTGCCGCCGCACACGCGAGCGCCGCCGCCGACGCGAGCCACAGGGTCCTGAACCCGAAGGTCGGTGTCTTCATACAGTATTGCCTCCTTGCGCTTGCGCCCGCGCTCACGGCCTGCGGCTGATCCGGTAGATGGTGTTGTCGGTGAGAGAGACCACGTACAGGTTGCCGTCCGGCCCCTGCTTGATGTCGGTGACGGTGCCGAAGCCCTCGCCGATCACCAGGGTCTCGCTCTCGGTCCCGTCGAACTTGGTCTGCGTCCGAACGTTGTCCGCGACGCGGTCGGCCAGGCGGGGGTCTGCGCTGACGTCCACCTGAAGACGGTCCGGTGTCAGGCGCAGGCGGTACAGGCTGCCGCCGTTTCCCCCGACCTGCTGGAAGGAGCGCGCCGAGCCGATCCAGAGGGTGCCGTCGTACTCCGGCCCGAGGGTGGTCCCGCTGACGAACGCCGTGCCGGACGGGCCGATCTCGTACTTCCAGCTAAAGGCTGGGTCGACGTAGGTCGCGCCGGGGAGCATGAGCATGCGGTTGGTAGCCAGAGTGGGCGTGTAGGCGATGCGGGTGGGCGGGTAACGAACCTGCTGCAGGGCGCTGTTGAAGTCGGTGGTCTCGATCTGCTTGAACTGTGATAACCGGCTGAGCGGCCCCATTATCTGTATCCAGCCGCCGTTCATGCCGGGAATGACCCGATTCAGTTCGCTGAAGGCGTCGTCGGCGTTCTCCGTCTCCCAGAGGAAGCCCCCCACGGGGTCGAAGGCCATGCCGAACCCGTTGCGGTGGCCGTAGGAGAAGACCTTCTGGAGGTTCGCCCCCACCTCGCCGCCGAGCGCCGAGCCGAAGGCGAAGAACGGATTGTCGGCGGGCGTGGTGCCGTCCGGGTTGAGCCGCAGGATCACGCCTGCCAGGTGGGCGTCGTCCGGGGCCGGGCCGCCGAACGTATCGTCCACGAACGGGGCGGTGAGGAACGGGCCGTTGGGCAGGTTCTGCATCCAGCCGCGGCGTCCGAGGTCGCCCGTGAAGACGTACAGCTTGCCGTCCGGACCGAACGCCATCACGCCGCCGTTGTGGTTGCCGTTCTCACTGCTGTTGGCGCTCGGCGGCTGTCCGGGTACGGGCACGTTGTCGGTCTGCCGGGCGCGCAGCCGGAGCAGGTTCTGGGCGAACGTCAGCGTGCCCGTCGCCGCGTTCCAGGTGAAGCGGTCCACGCGGTTGCCCAGCAGGGCGACATTGGCGACGACGGTCGTGTCCGCGCCGGTGCTGCTCTCGGTCCAGCGGAGGAACACGTCCGGCGTCGCCGGGAAGTTCGGGTGCAGCACCAGGCACAGGAGGCCGCGCTCCGAGGCCGAGTTGACCGGGAGGTCGATGGCGGGCGTGGCCTGCACGACGCCGTTGATGACCCGCCGCACCTGTCCCGACGCTTTTTCCACCACCAGCATGTCGCCAGGACCGAGGAAGACCAACCCCATCGGCTGCGACAGACCGCTGCTGACGACCGCCTCGACCTGGAGGTTCGGGTCCAGAACCGCTACCGGCTTCGAGTCCGCCCACGCCGCCGGGGCCACCACCGCCGCGCCCCCGGCAACGCCGCCGAGCACGACCGTGACTGCCGCCGCCGCCGCGACAGACCGCTTGTAGAAGCGTAACGCCATGATGCCATCCTTTCCCTTTAACCGGGCAACACTGCCACATACACATTTGCCGGCGACATCGCCGGGGATGAGGAGCGCCAATATCGCAATAGCAGCAATTCCACCATACCAGCGTGCGCCTTCGGGCGAGGCCACAGTAGATGTAACTATACCTGACGCCCGCCCATACATTTATGTTAATCGGGCGGGCGTCAGGCAATAGTTGGAAAAGGAGACAAAAACAGAGCGAAATAAATAACCCTTTAGGAAGGGCGCCGTCAGGGAGTGACGGGGATGGCGGCCGTGCGGGAGCCGGGCGGGCCGTCGAAGAAGGCGAGCTTGGGGTACTTCTCGATCAGGTAGTTCATGCCCCACTCGCTCTCGAAGAGCACGCACAGGTTGCCTTCATTGTCGTGCACCCGGCGGCAGTTCTGCGGCCAGAAGACCTCTTTGAGCGCTGCCTCGTCCGCCTCTACCCAGCGCACATGGCCGAAGGGCGTCCCTTCCAGGGTCGTTTCTACCCCGTACTCGCTCTCCAGGCGGAACTTCACCACGTCGAACTGCAGGCGTCCCACCACGCCGAGGATCGGCTCGGTGCGCCCCGCGTTCAACTCGTGGAAGAGCTGCACGACGCCCTCCTCCGAGAGCTGCTCGATGCCCTTCTGGAACTGCTTGTACTTCTCGGTGCGCCGGTTGCGCAGCACGCCAAAGTGCTCCGGCGCGAAGCGCGGCACCCCCTGGAAGCGGACAGGCGGGCCGACGCAGACGGTGTCGCCCAGAGCGAACACGCCGGGGTTTGTCAGGCCGATAATGTCGCCGGGATACGCCTCCTCCACCACCTCGCGCTCCGCAGCAAACAGCTTCTGCGGGCGCGTCAGACGCACCGACTTGTTCGTGCGGACATTGGTCGCCGACATATCGCGCTCGAACCGCCCGGAGACCACACGCAGGAACGCGATGCGGTCCCGGTGGTTCGGGTCCATGTTCGCCTGCACCTTGAAGACGAAGCCGCGGAACTCCGGCTCCTCGGGGAATACATCCCCCTTCTCCGAAAGGCGCGGGGATGGCGCGGGCGCCAGGTCAATGAAGCGGCGCAGGAAGAGTTCCACCCCGAAGTTGGTCACGGCTGAGCCGAAGAATACAGGGCTGATCTCGCCCCGGTCGATGCGTTCCTGCTCCAGCGGCTCCCCCGCCACATCCAGCAGTTCAATGTCGTCCTTGAGCTTCGCGTACTGCTCTTCGCCCAGGAGCGGCTCCAGCGCCGCGGCGTCCGACAGGTCCGCCGCCTGAACGGGCGCGCGATAGGCCCCGTGCTCGGTGCGGTCGAACAGGTGCACCTCGCCGGACTGGCGGTCGTACACTCCGCGGAACCGGTCGCCGCCCTCGCCGATGGGCCACACCACGGGCACGGTGCGAATCCCCAGAAGATCCTCGATCTCGGCCATCAGGTCCAGCGGGTCGCGGCCGGGGCGGTCCATCTTGTTGATAAAGGTGAAGATGGGAATGCCGCGCTGGCGGCAGACCTTGAACAGCTTCTTGGTCTGCGGCTCCACGCCGCGGGCGCTGTCGATGAGCATCACTGCGCTGTCGGCAGCCACGAGCGTCCGGTACGTATCTTCGGAAAAGTCCTCGTGGCCGGGCGTGTCCAGCAGATTCAGGACGTAGCCGTGATAGGGAAACTGCAGGACCGTGGACGTGATGGAGATGCCGCGCTGCTTCTCCAGTTCCATCCAGTCCGAGGTCGCCTGGCGGCGGTTCTTGCGCGCCGCGACGGACCCGGCCATCTGGATGGCGCCGCCGTAGAGGAGCAGTTTTTCCGTGAGCGTGGTCTTACCGGCGTCCGGGTGCGAGATGATGGCGAACGTGCGCCGCCGCTGGATTTCTTCCGTGTACATTCCGAATCCAGCGTATCATGATTTACCGTTTCCCTCTCCGGGAAGCCGTGTTCCACGCGTGGAATCCCGCTCGCATGCAGCGTGGCGTCCCCGGGAGGTCATTCGGGCGTGCACGACGGATATAACCCCACACTGACCACGCCGCCGGAGGGCAAAGTTGCCGCTGCCGTCTCGTATCCCCTGCTTTCCTCCCCTGCTGCCGCTCGCGCTCGGGCTGGTGGCGCTCGGGCTCGCTGTCGCCCCAGCGGGCCGCGCGCAGCCGCGGCGCCAAGAGGCGGACACGGCAACGGCAGCGCTCACGATCCTGAAGGCGTCGTGCGTTTCGTGCCACGGCGCCAGCCAGCAGGGCGGCGGGCTCCGGCTCGACAGCCGCGCGGCGCTCCTGAAAGGGGGCGTAGGCGGGGCAGCAGCGGTGCCGGGCCGGGCGAAAGACAGTCTGCTCGTGAAGCGCGTGAAGGGGGCGCACGGCGGCCTGCCCCGGATGCCGCTGGGGTTCGCTCCGCTGACCGATGCCCAGGTGGCGGCGCTGGAGCGGTGGGTGGACGCGGGCGCGCCCTGGCCGGAGGGCGGCACCACGTCGAAGCACTGGGCGTACGTCCCGCCAAAGCGGCCCGCGGTGCCGAAGGTGAAGAACGCCGCCTGGGTGCGGAATCCGATCGATGCCTTTGTTCTTGCGCGGCTGGAGAAGGAGGGGCTGAAGCCCTCGCCACAGGCGGATCGGGTGACACTGCTGCGGCGCCTGTCGCTGGATCTGATCGGCCTGCCGCCGACGCCGGCGGAGGTGGACGCGTTCCTGGCCGATACCCGCCCTGACGCCTACGAACGACAGGTAGACCGACTGCTGGCCTCCCCTCACTACGGCGAGCGGATGGCGCTGCCCTGGCTCGACGCGGCGCGCTACGCCGACTCCAACGGCTTCCAGCAGGATGGCGACAATCACCAGTGGGTCTGGCGTGATTGGGTGGTGCGCGCTCTCAACGCAAATATGCCCTTTGACCGGTTCACGGTGGAGCAGTTGGCGGGCGATCTGCTGCCAAACGCAACGCTGGACCAGAAGATCGCGAGCGGGTTCAACCGCAACCACCTGCTGAACGGCGAGGGCGGTGCCATTGCCGAGGAGCAGCGGCACGTGATCCTGTTCGACCGGGTGGACGTCACGGCGACCAACTGGCTCGGCTCCACGGTCGCCTGCGCGCAGTGCCACGACCACAAGTACGACCCGACCACGCAGCGGGACTACTACCGTCTCCTGGCGTTTTTCAACAATGTCCCCGAATCCGGTGTCCCCTCCGGCGGGGGGCAGTACCGCATTGCGGACCCGTGGGTCTACGCGGGGACGCCCGCTCAGCGCGCGACGGCCGCCGCGCGCGAGGCGGAGGCCGCTGCCGCCGAGGCGCGGGCGAAGCGTCTCGGTACGCCGGAGGCGCAGGCGCGGGCCGAGGCAGCCCGCCGGGCGCGGGACGAGTACCGGGCCACGACGCCGCGGGCGATGGTGATGTCCGACGCCCGGCCGCGCCCGACGCGTCTGCTCGCGCGCGGCGATTACCGGGGTGCGACGGGGGAGCCGCTGGCACCCGGCGTCCCCGATTTCCTGCCGCCGCTCTGGCCCGCGGCGGGCGAGGACCGCACCGCCAATCGGCTTGACCTCGCCTGGTGGCTCGTTTCGCCCGAGCACCCGCTGACCGCGCGGGTGCAGGTGAACCGCCACTGGCAGCTCTTCTTCGGCGCGGGCCTGGTGCGGACCAGCGAGGACTTCGGGCTGCAGGGCGAAAAGCCGAGCCACCCGGAGCTTCTGGACTGGCTGGCGGTGGAGTTCTGCGACGGCGGTGGGGGCTGGGACGTCAAGCGGCTGCACCGGCTGATCGTCACCAGCGCGACCTACCGGCAGTCGTCGCGGGGGACACCCGCGCTGCGCGCCCGCGACCCGGAGAACCGGCTGCTCGCCCGCGCCGCACGCTTCCGGCTGCCGTCCCCCCTGCTGCGCGATGTCGCGCTTGCCACAGGGGGCCTGCTCGACCGGCGGATTGGCGGGAAGCCGGTCTACCCCTACCAGCCGAAGACGATCTGGGACGGCCTGTCGATCACGAAGGAGCGGGACTTCACCTACCCGCAGTCCACGGGGCGCGACCTCTACCGGCGCAGTCTCTACACCTTCTGGCGGCGTACCGTCGCGCCCGCGAACATGTTCGACACGTCCGCGCGCCAGACGTGCGTGGTCCGCCGCCCGGTGACGAGCACGCCGCTGCACGCGCTCACGACGATGAACGACCCGACATGGGTCGAGGCGGGCCGCGCCCTCGCCGAGCGCGTCCTGACGGAGCCCAAAGTCAGCGGCGACGACGCACGCCTCGTCGATGCCTTCCGCCGCGTCTGCGCCCGCCGCCCGACGCCGGAGGAGGTCGCGGTACTCCGCCGCACGCTGGCCCGCGCCCGGACCGCTTACCGCGCCGACCCGAAGGCCGCCGCGTCGCTGCTGGCCGTGGGCGCCTCACCGCGGGACACGCGCCTCGATGCCGCGGAGCACGCAGCCTGGGCGACCGTCTGCCATGCGCTTTTTAACCTGGACGAGGCACTGACGCGGGAGTGAGAGGGTCGTGCCGTGAACTGGTTTTGCCGTGGACTGAAGTCCCGGCTTCTGTGATTCAAGCCCGCCTCCGCGGGCTCCGGTAGATGATGCCGTTACCGCGTTCCGGTAGCTGCCCCCGTACCATGCAGCCCGCGGAGGCGGGCTTGAATCACAGAAGCCGGGACTTCAGTCCACGGC
>CALEKU010000274.1 GCA_937902745.1 uncultured Armatimonadota bacterium | reverse complement strand
AGTCCATGTCGGTGGCGTAGATGCCCAGGCCGAAGCCGTAGTAGTAGTCGTTACCCGACCGGTTGTTCGCGTCCTTGTAGAGCTGGCCGATGGTGATCGGGATGATGCTCAGGTCCTCGCCGCCGATGTAGCCGATGCTCAGCGGCACGTACGAGTTCTTGGCAAACAGCGCCTCGATCGTGTACTCGGCCTCAATCGAGAAGATCGCCGAGGCGGAGGCGCGCCGTGCGTCCTCACCCACCGGCAGATACGTCCCCACTTTTACGGCAATCGGGCGGCGGATGCCCGCCGCAACGGTCTGCGCCTGAGCCGCGCCCGCCGTGAACGCCAGCGCCGCAGCGCCGAAGGCGAACAGGGCGGCGCCACGCGCCGCGCGCGCGCCAGAGGTAGCGAATCGCTTCGTCAACACATGCCTCCTGAACGTCGGAATCAACTTTACTGTGTAGATGCTTGTCGTATGGATTCGGATTCAATCCATCCGGGGCCAGGCTTGCGCCCCGGCACGCACGTCCGCGCTCGTCAGAGGCGCGTTCCGATGAAGAAAGTGAAGCCGTTCGGCCGCAGGCCGTCTACGTCCCCGGCCTGGATGTACTTGGCCTCCGCGAAGAAGTTGGTGGGGGTCTGGTAGCCCACCACCAGGAACCCGCCGAACCGGGTGCCGCTCTTCGAGGGCTCACCGCCACCCGAGGCCTGCATGATGTAGGCCCCGATGCCGCCGCCGTAGTACAGGTTGCCCGTAACGGCACCCACGGGATTGGAGGGCGACGAGATGGTCGAGAGGGTGATCGGAATCGTCCGCAGCTTCCGGTCGCCGCTAAAGTTCTCGTAGTAGCCGACGGTGGCGATGTTGCCGCCATAGGGGATCGTGATCGGCAGGAACACGTCCACCTCTGCGGCGAAGTGCGTGTTGCTGGTCTCCCGCTTCGTTTCGCCGCTGCTCGGCAGGAGGACGCCCGCCTTCAAGCGGATCGGCAGGGGGGAGTTCACCTGCGCGGCGGCGGGGCGCTGCGGCGCCGCCCCCGCCACAAGCAGCAACGAGAGCGCCGGGAGCGCGGCGATCAGCGGATGCCGCCGCACGCGGCCGCGGGGCGAGGCGGGGTGGTGGGTGTTTTTGTTCACGGGCAGTCGCATTCCTTGAGGTTACCTGCGCCATTATAAGAAACGGCACCGCGCCTGTCAAGCCGGGCGGGCATGGTCGCCCTTCAGGCGCCGCCGCGGCGGCGCCTGCGATACAATCCGGCTATGCCGGACACGGGACGAGGCTGGTTTTTCACCTTTGAGGGGCCGGAGGGCGCAGGCAAGACGACGCAGATGGCGCGCGTCGAGGCGGCGCTGGTGGCGCGCGGCTTTGCGGTGACGCGCACGCGGGAGCCGGGCGGGGACCCGGTGGGCGAGCGGGTGCGGGAGCTCCTGCTGCGCCGCACGCCTGAAACCGACGGGGAGGACGGCGCGGCGCCGCTCTGCGCCGAGGCGGAGTTGCTCCTGTTCGCCGCCGCCCGCGCGCAGAATGTGCGCTCGGTGGTCCTGCCGGCGCTAGCGGCCGGCCACCTGGTCCTGTGCGACCGGTTCACCGACTCCACGATCGCCTACCAGGGCTGGGGGCGCGGCCTTCCCCTGGAGACGATACGGCAGGTGAACGCCTTCGCCACGGGCGGGCGGGCTCCGGACCGGACGTTCCTGCTGGACCTGCCGCCCGCGCAGGGCCTGGCGCGCCGGGCGCAGGACGAGATGAACCGCCTGGACCGCGAGGAGCTTGCCTTCCACGAGCGGGTGCGAAGCGGATTCCTGGCGCTCGCCGAGGCGGAACCGGAGCGTTTCGTGGTACTGGACGCCTCCCTGCCGGAGGAGGCGGTCGCTACCCGCCTGCTGGCGGCGGTGGGCGAAGCCATGGGCATTTCACTCGATTGAAGACCGGGGATTTGGTGGTATAATCTCCGCACCCGTCGCATCGTCTTGCAGTCTACCCGCCGGAGGCGCCTGCGTGAACGCTGTTGTCACCGCCTGCTGCCGCACTGCCGCCCGCTACCTAGCCGTCCTTCTCCTGACAGCGGGGCTCCTCGCTGCGCTTCCCGCCGCGGCCGTTTATGCCCGGCAGCAATCCCAGGAAGAGCCGCCGGTCGTGGTGCCGGCCTCCCCGCGGGCAGAGAAGGACAGCCAGACAGCAACGACAGCGATAGAAGCGGTGGAGTTGTGCTTCTCGCTCGACTGCTCGGCGCGTATGCTCGCACCACTCCCCCGCGCTCTTGCGGCGATTGAGGCGATCGTCGCGCAGACCGAGGCCGCCTACCCCAAGGCAACGCTCCGACTCGCCCTGGTCCGTTACGGAGACAGCACGCGCCGTGTGGCGGCGCGCGGCTTTACCGAGGACCGCAAGGCGTTCGCCGCGATGCTTGCCGACACGAAGCTCAACAAGGACTCCATAGACGACTACCTGGGCGCCTTCCTCGAACGCGCGCTTCGGATGGGCTGGAGCCCTGGCAATGACGGGCGCGTGGCAAAGCGCCTCTACGTGATCGGCAGCGAGACGCCGTATAGCAACGCGCCGCGCCAGTTGTACCGCCGGCTCATCCCCCAGGCCCGAGCACAGGGTATCGTCGTTTCCACCGTCTTCTGCCCCGCGCCCAACCGCGCCTTCATCCCGCAGGGCCCCATGGGGACGCCCGTGAACTGGTGCGGCAGGAGATCGAGTGGAAGCAGGACTGGGTGCAGGCCGCAGCCATGGGCGGGGGCGCGTTCCTTCAGGTAGCATACGGGCCGGAAGACGTGGTGGCGTACGCGTGGAAGCCGCGGGAGTTCGCGGATATGGCGCGCCGGATGGAGAGCGCAGACTACCTGGCCCAAGTCGTTGAAGAGCAGGAAGCAAACAAGGATGAGGCGGAAAAGTGGAAGGCCGTTGTTAGCCGCGCGGAGAAGGAAGCGCTGATCGCCCGGCGTGACCGGCGCGTGGCCGACTGGCTGCGCGAGAACGGAGTCCGCACACTGCTCCGCCAGCAGCCCAACTGACACCCGGCGATGCGACACACGCGCCGGACCGACCATTCGATGAGCAGGAGGTAGCACATGATCTTTCGCCGTGGTTTCGCTGCCGTGGTCGCCGTGGTCCTTCTGGGAGCCGCAGCCGCCGCGCTCCCCGCGTCGCTTGCCCGGGCGCAAGCCCCCGCTCAGGAAGCGTCCGCCCCGCCCACCGCCACCGCCGGGGCGGACGGGCAGGTCGTCGAAAAGGCCGTAACCGGGGTTGACATCGTATTCTGCATCGACGTTTCCGGCAGCATGGCGCAGCAGATGCCGCGTGCGAAGCAGGCCATTCGCGCCATCATCCAGGAGGCGAAGGAGGCCTACCCCGCTGGCACTCCCATTCGCCTGGGCCTGGTGCGCTATGGCAACGCCGATAAGACCTACTTCGTGCAGCACCTTGTGCCCGATGAGGAGCGCTTCTTCCGCAACCTGGACCAGACGCAGTCCGTGAACTGCGGGGCCGAGTACTTCGGGGCCGCAGTCTCCCTGGCCGTGGACCGGCTGAAGTGGGACGCAAGCAAGGACGCGGACCGGTACCTGTTCCTGGTGGGTAACGAAACGGCGGACCAGGGGCCGAACGCCGTCTCCTACCGCCGCACCATCCCGAAGGCGGTCAAGCAGGGCATCCGCGTGTCCTCGCTCTACTGCCCGGCCCCCCGCGGCGCCACGTTCCACCGGCAGGCGGACCCGCGCTACTCCGAGGCCTACTTCGAGAAGCAGGAGGCGCGCGCAGTCCTAGAGCAGGAGTTGGAGCACAAGACCACCTGGGTGGACGCCGCGGCGCTCGGGGGTGGGCGCTTCCTCCAGCTCGATTGGAAGCACAGTGAGTCGCCCGTGCTCTCCTGGGACCCGGCGCAGTTCCGGCAGGCGCTCGCCCTGGTGAGTTCCCGGGAGTTTGAGGAGAGCCTTGCGATGGAGCGTCAGTCG
The DNA here is from genome assembly GCA_937902745.1 of uncultured Armatimonadota bacterium. Classification (GTDB taxonomy): domain Bacteria; phylum Armatimonadota; class Armatimonadia; order Armatimonadales; family Armatimonadaceae; genus CALEKU01. The sequence goes on along the minus strand of CALEKU010000274.1, from coordinate 21,985 downwards.
GTGGATTTCAACGACTGGCTGAACCGTAAGGTGACGGAGGCGTACCTGCGGCGCTTCGGCGGCGGTGGCGGCATGGCCGCTGTGGGGCGGTTCGGCGGCACCGGCCTCATGGGCAATCGGCTGCGCCGGTAGACGGATCGCGAAACCGTACAATAAAAGCCCGCGGGGCATCCCCGCGGGCTTTTATTTTGCTGCTACCGTTCGTCCCGGTCGATGAACTTGTCCAGAATCGGCGGCTGGTACGCCTCCAGACGGTCCAGCAGGCGCGCCGGATCGCTCGGCTCGTCCAGCAGAAGCGCACGGTGCTCCGGGCGCAGGAACCGCTCGCGCACGGCGTGGTCCAGCAGGCCGAGCAGGCCGTCGTAGTAGCCCCGGACGTTCAGCAGGCCCACCGGCTTGCGCATCAGGCCAAGCTGGTTCCAGGTCAGGATCTCGCACAACTCCTCGAAGGTGCCCAGTCCGCCCGGCAGCGCCAGGAACGCGTCTGCCCGGTCCGCCATCATCGCCTTGCGCTCGTGCATGGAGTGGGTGATATACCGCTCCGTCAGCCCCTCGTGCGCCACCTCCCACTCCACCAGGGACTGCGGAATCACGCCCACGACCCGACCGCCCGCGGCCAGGGCGGCATCCGCAACCGTCCCCATCAGGCCGATATTCCCCGCGCCGTAGATCAGGGTGATGCCTCTCCGGGCCACCTCGCGCCCCAGCGCCGCGGCGGCCTCCCGGTACTCCGGGTGCGCGCCCGCGCTGGAGCCGCAGAACACACAAACGCTCTCCGGCATAAAAGTCCTTCCCGCTGGCCGCGCCACGAGGAGCATGGCCGAACGCGATAGAATGTAAATTGGGTCATCTTCCGATAATAGATATCAGATTCCGAGATACCAGCCGGCGCAAGGCGCCCCGCGCGGGGCGGCCCGGCGTGCGGCAGTGCGCGCGGCGCCGTCGCTGCGTGAAGGTGGGGCCAGGCTCAGACGCAGAGCGGATCGGGTAGTGCGATGGCAAAGACGATTGTCCAGAAGTTGACTCCGAGGATACCCTCTCGGCTCCGCCCCCTGTTTCGGGAGCGGGCACTGCAGACCGCAGCGGCGCCGCTGCGGGCGGGAACACGCGTGTCGGTGTTCACGGACACGTTCGACGAGGTCAACGGCGTCGCGCAGACCTACCAGCGGCTCTGGGAGTACGCCGTGCGCACGGACCGGCGCCTGGATATCTACTGCTTCAGCAGCGACGGCGAGGAGGGCGAGGAGTGGCAGGGGCGCGCCTGCATCCATCGCCTTCGCCGCGTCGCGCCGCTCACCTACTACGAGAACCTGTCCGTGGAGATGGCGCCTAACCTGCCGCTGCTGCGCGCCCTGTACCGCTCCCGACCTCACGTCATCCACGCGGCCGCGCCGGACGTTCTGGGGGTCCATGGGTCGCTGCTGGCCAAGCTACGCCGCGTCCCGCTCGTCGGCTTCTACCACACCTGCCTGCCGGAGTACGTGGAACTGTACCTGCAGGCGCGCAGCGAACGCCTGGCACGTATCGCAACGCACGTCTCTCGGGCGGGCGTCAAGGCGTTCTACAACCGCTGCAATCTCGTACTCGCGACCACGCCGGCAATGGGCGAGCGCCTGAAGGCGGTCGGGGTGCGCCGCCCCGTGCGTGTCTGCCCGGGCGGTGTGGATACGGACGCCTTCCATCCGCGGCACCGGGCCGAGCGGCCCGTGGGGGAGCCGCCGACCATTCTGTACGTCGGCCGCCTCGCTGTGGAGAAGAACCTGGCCTGGTATGCGGACATCCTCAATAGCCTGCGGGCAGGCGGCCTCCGCTTCACTGCCCGCTTCGTGGGCGATGGGCCATTCCGGCAGGAGTTGGAGGCGCGCCTGCCCTGGGCGGAGTTCTCGGGATACCTGCGCGGCGCCGACCTGAGCCGGGCCTATGCCAGCGCGGATGTCTTTGCCTTCCCCAGCCGTACGGATACCTTCGGTAACGTCATTGTGGAGGCGATGGCCTCGGGGCTGCCCTGCGTGGTGGCCGACCCGTGCGGACCCGGCGAAACCGTGCGCCACGGACACACCGGCTTCGTCGCGCCGGAGGCATACGACTTCTCAGGGCGCCTGGCGGACCTGGTTCGGGATGCGGCGCTCCGGGAGGAGATGTCCGTGTCGGCGCGGGTGCTGGGCGAGGGCTATTCCTGGGACGCCATCTTCGATGAGTTGTGGGCGCGCTACGACGACCTGCGCCTGACGCGAGCGCGCCGGCGGCGCCTCCGCCGCTGGAGCCTGCGCCGTTATCCCCGCAGCGGTGGCATAAACGGCGGCTCCGGAACGGTACAATGAGGCTGTGAGCGACACCCCTCCCGGCACTGGCGACGGCGCCCCCATTCTGCTCTTCGACGGCGTCTGCAACCTGTGCAACGGCGCGGTGCAGTTCATCCTGCGCCGCGACCCGGCGAAGCGGTTTCGCTTCGCCGCCCTGCAATCGCCGGTGGGTGAGCAGTTCCTGAGAGAGCACGGCATCGAACCTGGGCGCCTGGATACCCTGGTGCTGGTGGAGGGCGGCCGAGCTTATCTGCGCTCCACGGCGGCCCTGCGCGTGGCGCGGCGTCTGAGCGGCCCCTGGCCCCTGCTCTACTATCTCTTTATCTGGCTGCCGCGGCCGCTCCGCGACCTCGCCTACAACCTCGTTGCGCGCAACCGCTACCGTCTGTTCGGCGAGCGCGAAGAGTGCATGGTCCCCACCCCGGACCTGCGCGCCCGCTTTCTGGACTGAGCGCCACTCTGAGGAAAAAGCAAAAGCCGGGGGCAGTGCCCCCGGCTTTTGCGCGTGGTGCGTTGCGCCGACAAGCGGCCGTCAGGCGCCGGGGCGCCGGCCGCCGCCGAAGGTCGGTGCGGGGAAGGTGAAGGGAGCGCCCAGCATCCCCTTCCACTGCGCCTTCTGCTCCTCGGTCAGAATGGCCAGTATCTTGTCGCCGGTCGCCTTCTGGATGTCCTGCATCTTGGCCATCCACTTGGTGCGCTCCTCCTGGCTCATGCTCTGGAAGTTTGCGCCCTGCCCCGCGGCCCGGCGGTCCTCATCGCCCTGGCGCTGGGCGTCGGCGATCTTCTTCTTCTGCTCGTCGGTCAGCTTCAGCTCCGCGGCGACATCCGCACGGGCCAGGGCCGCGGGGCCCTGTTGCTGGAGTTCGAGCTGGCGGTAGCGCTTCATCTGCTCCGCGTCCAGAATGCTGGCAACGGCCTTGGTCTGGATCTCCTGGACCTTGTCCGCCCGCTTCTGGCGCTCCTCCGGGCTCAACTGCGCCGGATTGCCGCCGCCGAGGCCCTGCATGGCCTGCCGGACCTCGTCCTGCTTGGCGTCGAGCTTGCCCACCTGCTCCGGCGTCATCTTGAGTTCCTTCTGGACCTCAGGGATGCGCAGCATCTGCACGCCGCCGCCGCGACCGCCCATCATGCCGCCGCCCCGGCGACCGCCGCCCCCCTGGGCCGAAGCGCCGCCAGCAAGCGCCGTGCAGCAGAGCAACAGGGCGATGAAGCCCCCCACAAAACCACGTCGTTTCATTCCGACACCCCTTTCCGTATGAACTCAGGTTGTGCGCGGCGGCCCCCCACTCCCGCGCCGGGACGCGCGAAGGCAAGAAGAAGCCACGCTGTCATCGTTAACATAGTGAGATTCGGGGGGCGTCCCGCTCCTCCCTTCTCTAACCGACAGGAACTCAGAGACCGGATTCGTCCGTCCCCTCGGCCGCGGCGGACGGCTCCGCCAGCACGTTGACCGCCACGGCCTGGAGCAGACGGGGATCCGGAATGAGATCCGACGCGGGAGAGACTTCGAGACCGACCAGGCGCTCCTGGTCGTCAAAGTCGAGCAGCGTCCCCGCAGCGGCGGTGCTGGTTCTCTTGATCGGGGCATCGCTCAGCAGGAATCGGATGGCGTCGCGCTGCGCGTCGTAGATGATCTTCAACGGAGTCTCCTTGCTCGTCTTCGAGCTTAACTGTATTTCTGCGAACTCGCCCGGGGTCCTGCGCCCGGTGCGAACACCGTCAATCCGGCGGCAGCGTCTTGAGGAACGATGTCAACGGGGTCTTGCCATCTGAGCGGCGTACCACCATCACGATCCGGTCCTGAAACCGCACGTTCTCGCCCTGCTTCTGAATGCGCACCCCCACGCCCGCCAGGCTTGCCCGCTCCCAGTCCAGCGGCGTGGCGAACGGCCCCTTGCCATACGAAGGGTCGTAGTACCGATCGCCGGCCTTGAGGATCATGTGGTTCGGGTAGTCCGGGGGCGGATTGTCGTTATTCTGAGCAGGCGTCGTTGCAGGCGGCCATAGACTGAACCGATTGACGAAATCGTACCCTGGCGGGGCAAGGTCCAGGTACTCCGACAGGTCGCGCACCTGATCGTCCCCCTTGGGCACGGTGTCAAGGACGCCGTTCGGGCCGGGCGCCACGGCGATAGTGAAGGGCGCCCCGCGCCCCCGGCTCGCCCCTTCGGTCTGCGACACGCCGTCCGCGCCGGTATCCACCCACCACGGCCCCGCACGGTCATCCCCGCCCGGGCGGGGAACCGCGCCAGCGCGCGGCAGCGCGGACTCTACGCGGATACCGGTCGCGCCCCGGCCAATCACCGGCTCCCAGTTGGCGCCGGTGGCGCGCCCCTCCTGCATGGAGGGCTGCCACTCGGTCTCCAGGATGCCGTTCGGACCGGTGAGCACGTAGGTGGTGTTAATCTGCCGCACCAGGGTGTCGTCGCCGCCGAGGCGGACGGTCGCCGGGTCGGCGCCCGGCTTCAGCATATAGGCGCGCTGGTTCTCCAGACCAAAGCCCCGGGGGATGAGGCATATGGCGGTGCCCGTATCGATCGCCGTATCGGCGATCCCGTTCGGGCCGACGCTGTACTTCCCGGTGTCATCGCCCTGGAGATTCCCCACGGCGAGCAGGGAGGCGGTCCACAGCCGCGCGTAGGGCTGCCCCTTCCCGGGGAGAATCAGGGCGACATCGTCACCCTGGACGGGGGTCTCCGCGACCCCGTTCTCGCCGGTGTCGATGAAGCGCCGCCCTTCGAAGAAGCGCCAGTCCCCCACATAGATGCGCCCGCGCTGCGGCGGGGCGATGAGCGTCACCTCGGAGGCGATGCCCTGCGACCCGAGCGCCGCGTAGAGCAGGTAGCTCCAGGCAACGCACTGGCCGGTGCCCGACACGAGCATGCGGCGCAGCTCCGCCGGGGCAGAGTCATTGGGGAACCCGTAGTACGTCAGCCGGAGATCGTCCCGCACCCGCCGGACATCCCGCCGGGCGAACGGCTCCCAGATGCGGCGGGTGGCCTCGGCCGGGTCCGTCACGCCGCGCGCCCGGGTCGCCGCTAGATGGACGGGCGTATGCAGCAGCGGCCCGATCGGCCGATCACGCAGCACATAGAGAGAGCTGCGCGATGTGCCGAGCGACAGCCGGCGTTTGTCCTTGCCCTGAAGCACGCTCCATGCGATGTCGAAGGTGGGAAACGCGTCCGTGGTATCGGGCAGCGGCTTCTCTGCCCGAACCTCGGCGACCAGGCGCGGCGCGGGCGCACCCGCGCCGCCGCCCGCCGGAACCCACCGCGCCGCGCCGCGGAAGCGAATCCCGCGCGGCCCGACACCTTCTACCGACAGAGGTTCGGCCGCGCTACGGGCAGCGTCGGCAGCCAATCCTGCGGGCGCGGGAGTGCTGAGGGTAAGCGTCGGGGTCGCGCCCCGGAGGTACGCCACAGGCGCGCCGCGGGTGCGGTAATAGTCCGGCAGGTCCGGGGAGATGGCCGGCAGCGCCGCCTCCACCGGCCAGTGGGGGCCGGAGGCGCGGCCATAGCCGTCCATCTCCACCGGGAAGTAGCCGTCGCCCCCGAAGGTCACGGAAAGCCCTTCCGCGGCGGCCGCCGCTGCTGCTGGGGCGGCGGAGCGAATGCTGCCACCCCAGGCGGGCGTCCCTGCGGCGCCCGCGGCGCCGAGAAGCGCTGCCGCCGCCGCGAAGCGGGGAAGCGCGATGCGTAGGTCTGAGAATCGTGTCGGCATTACTGATCCGGCTTGTCGAACACGAAGTAGTAGTTGTCGATCTGCGCGTTGCCGGTGCGCACGCCACCCTTGATAAGGTCGCCGACCCCCAGTTTCCGGTGCAGTTCCGCAGTAGCCACAGCGCTCTTATCGACGGTGCGGTAGGCCGGCTTCATGGCCTTGACGTGACCGTCGTACCAGAGGGTGTTCGCCATGCCGTTGTGCCGCGCGTGAACGTTCGGCGCCGAGCTGTTGCCGTCCGGGGTCGAGGGGAGCGTCAGCGCCGCCGCGCGCAGCAGTCCCCCGCTGACCGAGTTGATGTAGGCGGCATCCGCCATCAGGAGGGTTTCGGCGGGCGCCTCGATCTGGCCGAGGCTCTGGATATTGCCCTGGGCGTCGTAGATGCCATTCAGGTTGACGGCGCACGCCACCGGCATGCCGATCAGCAGGACGAGGTCCGTCGCGGATGGGCACTCGTGAATCTCTTTGCTCTTCATGTACGGCTGGATCAGGCCGCGCTGGTACTGCTGCCCGCCCACCGGGTTTAGCTGACGGAAGCCGTACCAGGACTGCTGGTAGGTGATGCCGTTCTCTACGTAGGTGTAGTCCGGCGGAAGCAGCGTTTCGTCGTGATCGCCGATATACATGAGCCAGGCGATGCCGATCTGCTTGAGGTTGCTCATGCAGGACGCCTGCCGCGCTTTCTCCCGTGCCTGTGCGAAGACCGGGAAGAGTATCGCAGCCAGGATGGCGATAATGGCGATGACGACGAGAAGCTCTATCAGAGTGAAGGCCGCGGCGGCAGAGCGTTTGTCCGCCGGGGAGACCGAGCGCGGGCGGGAGGTCCGCCCCCTCTCCAGAGCAACACGTGAATGACGGGAACACGGCATAACAGCTTCTCCTCGCAAACGAAACTCCGACCCGGAGGCCGGGTAGACGGCGGGGCAGTAGTGGGCCGGCGGGTTCCGTTCCCTTCGCGGCGTGGTGCGTACGCCGCCGGCTAGTATGGGCGAAATTGTAGCCGGCGCCTCTCAAAGGACTCTGAAATCGGACTCGTATGACGGTAAAATCCGGGCCTCACGAGAAAAAATTTCCGGTGGCATCGGCCGATGCGCGGGCGAACGCCACGGCGGCGTCCAGGGAAAGCCCCTCGCCCCGAGCGACCGCCTCGGCGTAAAGCGTCTCGCCGAGCGCGCGGCGAGCCTCTTCCGCGAAGGCATCCCACCGCTCCCGGTCTGAGGGGGAGAAGTCGGAGTGGATGGTGCCGCGCAGTCGCCGCGCGGCCCCCAGGAGCGTCGCCGCCCGTGCCAGGTCGCCCCGCCCCGTGGCCACGCCCGCCCACACCAGCAGACACTCCGTAATGGAGAACGGGTCGTGCAGGTCCCGGTGCACCGCCAGGCTCTCTGCCAGCAGCGCCTCCGCCCGATCGTACTGGCCCGTCTGCCGGGCGATCTCCGCCAGGTTCAGCAGCGAGGTGGCGTAGCCGCTCCGGTCGCCCATCTCGCGGTGGAGCGCCCGGGTTTCTTCGTGGTAGCGTGTGGCAGCGTCGAAGTCCTTGAGGTGGCGGGCGACGTTACCCAGGTTGTTCAGAGCGGAGGCGACCCGGCGCTGCTCCCCTGCCCGCCGCGCCAGTTCCAGGCTCTCCTCATAGAGGGCGCGGGCGCGCTCGTAATCCCGCTCCTCGCCGGCCAGATTCCCGAGGTTCAGCAGCGCCCCGGCGGTGGTGTGTACATCGCCCACGCGCCGGGCCGTTTCCAGGCTCTCCTCCAGCAGCGGCCGGGCGTCCGCCAGAAGCCCCTGCCGGAACGCGATCATGCCCAGGTTCAGGAGCGCCTCGGCGCGGCCGGCATCGTTGCCCGCCCGCTCCCACAGCCGCAGGGCCGCTTCCTGGTCGCGCCGGGCCGTGGCGTAGTCGCTCTGCGCCCAGGCCAGACGGCCGGCGGCGCTCCAACCGCGGGCCGCTTCCTCCTCTTCTTCGTCCCGCTCCTGCTGCGCGGCAGCCGTCCCCCCGGCAGCCGCCGCCCCGGTCGTTCCCCAGCGCGACAGGAACCACTCCAGCCAGGCGCGCCCCTCATGGGCGTATCCCCGGACCTGCCAGAATCGCGACAGGGCCACCGCCATGCGCAGCCCGCTCCGCACCGCTGCCCGCCGCTCCGCGGGCGGCAGGGCCGCGTCGGCGCTCCGTTCGCGAAGCCGCTGCAGGGCCGCGCGGAAGTTATCGTGCTCCACCTCCAGCAGGTCCAGATACCGCTTCTGCTCCGGCCCGGTCAGGAAGGGCGAAGCGGACTCCACCAGGTTCTGGTAGTAGGCGGCGTGCCCCGCGGTGGCACGTCGCCTTTCCGCCTCCGTGAGCTGGTCCCAGGCAAATTCACGCAGGGTGTCGAGCATCCGGTAGCGGGTCGCGGCGCCGCCCGCCCCTGCCGCGCCCGACCACGGCGCTGCCTCGGCAGCGATCAGGGAGCGCTCGTGCAGTTGTGCGAGCCGGTCGCGCATCACGGCATGGCCGCTGCGGGGGGGCGCACCGTCCGCGGCGGGCTGGACAGCCTGAGCCGCATCCGCTGTCCACCCGCCGCGAAACACCGCAAGCGACGTAAACGCAGCCCGCAGGTCCTGGGGCAGTTGCAGGAAGCTGGACTCGACCGCGGCCCGCAGGCTGCGATGGCGCTCGGGCAGGTCGCGCCGGCGGCTGACGAGCAGATCGAACCGGTTGTTGAGGTCGCTCAGCATCTGGTCCGGAGTCAGCGTGGCGGCCCAGGCGGCGCAGAGTTCCAGGGCAAGCGGCAAACCCTCCAGTCGAGCGCACAGCGCCGCGACCGCCGCGCGGTTCTCGGGTGTCAGATCGAAGTCGGAGCGCACCTGGCGCGCGCGGTCCACAAACAGCCGCACGCTTGCATACGCCATGAGCGGGTCTGCCGTGTCCCCCGGCGCGTTCGCCGGTGAGGGCGCCTCCGGCGACGCCCCGCCCGCGGGTGGTACGGGGAGCGGCGGGACGAGCACCCGCCGCTCTCCCTCCAGGCCGAGCGCCCGGCGCGCCGTCACCAGCACCGTCAGATGCGGGCTGCGCGCGAAGAGGTCGCGGAAAACGTCGGGGGTCCCCTCTTCGTCGGCGAGGTGTTCGGCGTTATCCAGAAGGAGCAGGGGGCGGGCGAAAGCGGCCAGATGCCGCGCGAGCGTGTCGCGCAGGGCGGGGTGGTCTTCCATCCGCTTCGGCGGGGCCGCGTCCCGGCCTGTGCGAACCGCCTGAAAGATCGCAGGGATGATACGGCGCGAGTCGGGGACGTACTCCAGCGACACGAAGAACGCGGCGCGGCGCACCGGGTCCTGCCCCAGGAAGCGCCGCGCGGCCTCCAGCGCGAGCCGCGTCTTGCCGCTTCCGCCCGGCCCGAGAAGCGTTAGCAGCCGCTCCTCGTCGCGCTCCAGCACAGCGGAGAGGGCAGCAATCTCCTCTTCGCGCCCGAAGAACCGGGTCAGAGACGGTGGCAGCGGGGATACCGAGACAGCGGGTTCCAGCGGTGGCGCGGAGGGAGCCCGTTCCGCCACCTCCGGCGGCGCGGTGCGCTGCTGACGCAGCGTCTGAGCCAGCGCCGCGAGCGAAGCGGGCACATCCTCCCCCAGAGCCTCGCGCAGCCGTTCGCCGAAGTTCCGGAACTCGCGCAGGGCGGCCGCAACATCGCCCTGGTCCGCGAGCAGTGTCATGACTTCGGCGACCACAGTCTCGTCCAGGGGATCTTCGCGCAGCGCGCGGCGGATGAACCCCACGGCATCGGAGGCGCGCCCGGCGGCCCCGGCCTGACGGGCCGCCTCACGCAGGACGGTGCGGTACGTTTCCGCGAAACGCTGACGCTCCAGGTACACCCACTCGTCCTCCGGGTAGCCAGCGAGGAACGGGCCGCCGTACAGCGCCGCCGCCGCCTCCCACCGCTCCTCGGCCACGGCGTCCTCAAACTCCTGAACGTCCGTGCCCCCCGCTTCCGGCAGAAGAAGTCGGATCGTGTAGCGGTCCGCCCGCAGTACGGAACCGGGCTCCCTTCCGGCGTCGCCTTCCAGTCGCTGTCGGAGCCAGTAGAGCGCCTGACTCAGCCGCTCACGCCCGGCTGCGGCGGTGGCATCCGGCCACAGGAGTGCCGATAGCTCCTCTCGGGTGCGCGCGGCCGGCGCGGCCAGAGCGAGGGCCGCCAGGAGCAGTCCGGTCCGCTGCGTCTGGAAGCGCTCCAATACGGCAGCGGGGGTGGCGGGAAGGGGGGGGGCGGCGGCAGACAAGGCGCCAGGGGAATAGCGGATGGCCCGAAGTCCACCAAATAGCTCGACGCGCCAGACGGGGGCGCCCACGGCGCCGCTCTCGTGACTGCCTGTACCCGGACTGCCTGCCACGGCCCATTGTATCACTGCCTTCGCGCCGCCGGGACGGAGACATCTTTCTCAAAGCCGGTTGTGAGAAAGGAGAGGCATTTCAGAGACTTTTGAGAGTGCTTTCAGCCTCCCCTGGTATATTCGCCCAACCGGAATACGGGGTCGTCCCGTCGCGCAATGTCCTATCGATACCGTCAGAGAGGAATGAAGGATGTCTATCCGAACGTGTGTTTCTCCGTCAGCCCCTCCTCCTGCACCGTCACTCCGCGCCGCTTCGCCCTTCCACTGTCGCCCGTCGAAGGCCCCCCGCGCCTTTACGCTGATTGAGCTGCTCGTGGTTATCGCCATCATAGCGATTCTCGCAGCTATCCTGTTTCCGGTATTCGTCCAGGCGCGCGATAAGGCGCGCCAGGCCGCCTGCCTCAGCCATGCCCGCCAGATCGGCACCGGCGCACTCATGTACTCCCAGGACTACGACGAAACCCTGGTCCCCGGCTGCACGGGCAGCTTTATGAACGGCGGCAGCGCTACCTACGTCCACTACGACGTACTCCTCCACCCCTACATCAAGAACTGGAACGTCTGGACGTGCCCGAGCGCCGACGCCCAGCCGCCGGACGCCGAGCGCAAAACGCTCTCGATCGGGATGAACCGGTACGCGGCCGCGCTGCTCTACTTCGACAACCAGAACCCGCCGCCGGAGGCGATCGCGATGGCGGATCTGCCCTACCCCGCGGAGTTCATCCAGATGAACGAATGCCCCCCGACCCTCGGAAACAGCGGCTTCGCGTCGTATAACGGTCAGCTGCCGTGGGGGCAGTCGTACGGCGCGTGCCTCGCCTACCTGGACTCCGTCGGCATCACGGGCGCCTACTCGCCGAACGTCCAGCAGTACCTGCGCCACCAGAAGGGCTCGGTGTACGTCTTCGCGGACGGGCACGCCAAGTGGATGAAGCCGGAGCAGACCTTCATGCCCAACATCCTCTGGTTCAAGAGCCGCCGGGCATTCGGCTTCCCGCTCCCTACCCAGCTGGCCGGCCCGGGCGGATGCTCCTCGCTCAACCTATCGCGGGACAACTGAGTCCGCGCGGGAAGGAAGACCGGACTACCATGAACGGTACGAATTGCCGCGGCCCGAGGGCAGGGGTACTCCTTGCCCTTGGGTGGATAGCCCTGGGCCTGTTCGTTCCGCCGGCTACTGCCCACGCGGGACGGGCGCCGGCACAGGAAACGAACCAGGCTCCCTCTCCCGCTGCGGTGGAGCTGGACCGCAAAGCGGGGGTTGTCGTGCGGGCGCTGCCGGACGGCGCGGTGCACATTGAGTCCGCGCCGGGCAGAGTGTTCCCCGTGCCGCCCCTGCCCTTCGCCTACGCGACCGGCGAGAACCTTCCTCCGGCGAAAAAGCTGGCCCGGCCCGACCCGCCGCACTTCACGCCGGTCCACGCGGTCGTGGTCGCGGACGGCCCTACGGCAGCCGAGGTGTTTGTCGCCTACGCCCACTCCAGCTACTCCTCGCGGGCCGCTCTGCCCTGCCTGATGCGCTTCCGGGCGCAGGCGGGCGGCGGCGGCGCGTGGAAGGGAGAAAAGCTGTGGCAGGCGGAGCCGACGGGGCGCCCCGAGATGCCCAGCCTTACCACCGGCGACTTTGACGGCGACGGCCGCTCCGAGGTCGTCTTCTCGGTGTTCAAGGATACCTTCACGGTCGCCGGGTACATCGCTTCGCGTCGAGGCGACGCCTGGGCGGTGCGCCCTACGCGTCTGAGCCATATGGGGACGTCTCGCGCCGCCGCCGACCTGGACGGCGACGGCAAGGACGAACTGTATATTGGCAAACCGTACGCCGCCCCCGGTACGGGCGACCCGCCCGCGGGGTGGCGCTCTGCGTTCCTGTACCGCGAGCCGCTGAGCGGGACCATCGACCCGGCCCAGTATGTCGAGGATGCGAAGAGCGGCGCAACGCCGCTTACCACCACGCGCGGCATCTACCGCGCGCTCTGCGCGGGCGACCTGGACGGCGACGGCCGGGACGAACTGTACCTGGGCGATGGCTGGGACCGCAACTACGGGCGCATCGCCGCAGCGCGCCTCGCGGTGGTCACGGCGGGCAGCGGCAAGGACGTGTTCGACTACCGACTGATCGAAGAGTTGCGTACGCCCGCCTCGCTCAACGCCCTGGAGGCCCTCGCGGTCCGGGATGTGGACGAAGACGGAAAGCCGGAGTTGGTCGCCACGCTGCCCTATCCGCGCGGCGACGGCAGCCGCTACACTATCCCCGGGCTTCACCTGTACCGGCAGACTCCGCAGGGGTGGCGCACGGTGGCTCTCCCGCCGGGCGCGGACGCCGCCGCCGCGAAGAAGACACGCCTGACGTGGCGGGAGCCACTGCCGGAACGCGCGCCGGCGCTCGCCTCGGCCGCGGAGCTGATCGGCAAGCCGGCCCCGTCCTTCCCCGTAGACGCCTGGCGCAACACCCCGGACAATGTCCGGTCGCTCGCGGACCTGAAGGGCAAGGTTGTGGTGCTGGATTTCTGGGCAACCTGGTGCCAGCCGTGCATCAAGGAGATGCCAGGGCTGATCGCCCTGCGGGAGAAGGAGGGACCGCGCGGCCTGGAGATCGTGGGCATCACTGAAAACCGCGACTCTCAGACCACGGAGCAGGTGGACCGCTTCCTCGCCGAGCGGAAACTGCCGTACCCCATCGCGATCCTCGCCTCGAACGACGCATCCCGCGCCTTCGGCGTCGGCGCCATCCCCCATGTGTTCGTGCTCGACCGCGCCGGGAACGTCCGGTACCAGAAGATCGGTGCCAGCCAGGGCGAGGAGGTGGCAAAGGTCGTGGCAGAGCTGCTGGCCGAGCCCGCCCCGACCAGTACGGTGACAGCCGCTTCCGCCCCGGTTTTCGCAGCGGAGGGGCTGACGCCCGATACCGACGCGGCGGTGCGCGCCCGCCTCGGGAACTACCACACGGAGATCGCCCTGAGCGACAAAAAGCCCGCGGGCATCGTCCGCGAGCCACGCTACATCGGGAAGCCGCGCTACGGCTCCTTTCGTCTGGGCGACGGACCGGACGCGCAGTATCTGGTGGCGCTGGACGAGCCTGCCGGCGGCGACGGCAGCGACGCCCCCTGGCGCATCTACCTTGACCGGAACCGCAACGGGGATCTGACCGACGATGGCGACGGGGCGTGGTCGTCCGCCGAAAAGGTGCGCTCCGCGAAGGGAGAACACATCCGCTACGGCCCGAACGCCTACGTGCTCCGGGCCTCCTACCCCTCGGGGTCGTCGGAGTACGGGATTGCCCTGTTCCGCTTCTCGGACCAGAAGGTACTGAAGCTCTACCGTACCGGGGGGCGCACGGGGACGCTCACCATCGGGGGGAAGCCGCGCCGTATCCTGCTGACCGAGAACGACGCGGACGGCCTGTTCGCCAAGCCCGTGGCGGTGGACGAAGCGGGACTGCCCGTGAAGCCACCGGCCACGCGCCCGGTCTGGCTGCTGGTGGATCTGGACGGCGATGGCCAGTTCCGGACGGACGCCGCGGCGACGACGCAGAACAAGCCGTCGGAGACGTTCGATATCCGTGGGCCGTTCGTCCTTGGCGGCGCGACCTACCGGGCGACCGTGGCGCCGGACGGGTCGTGGCTGCGCCTGCAGGAGACCGACGAGCCTGTGGCTGACTTCCGTGTGCGGCGCCCGGCCCTGCTGGCCGCAGGCGACGCCGCCCCCGACTTCACCGCGACCGGACCGGACGGCCGCCCGGTGCGCCTGTTGGACTACCGGGGGAAGGTGGTGGTGCTGGACTTCTGGGCGACCTGGTGCGCCCCGTGCCAGCGGGCCATGCCCCACCTCAGCGCGCTACAGGACCGGCTGAAGGACCAGGGCGTGGTGGTCCTGGGGCTGTGCGTCTCCGACGAACCCGAGGCGTTCGCGCAGTGGGTGAAGGCGGACGCCAACGCCGGCGCGGCGGAGCGCAAGGCCCGATTCCCCCTCGCCTTTGACCCGGCGGGGCGCGACGGGGCGAGCCAGCCGAAAGCTCTGTACCGGGTGAGCGCGCTGCCGACGACCTACGTCATCGGGCGGGACGGCAAGGTGGTGGGCTCGGTCGTAGGCTACCGGCCGGAAGACACCACCCTGGAAGATGCGCTAAAGGCGGCGGGGGTGCGGCTATGACCACTGCTGCCGCTCCCCCCGCTGCCTCGCTGCTGCTGCGTGCTGCCGCCCGGTTACCCGGGGCCGGCGACGGTCACCGTCGCCGCGCGCTCCACGGTCTTTGGCGGGAGGCAGCTTTCCGCCGTACAGGCCTGGTACCGCGCCCGCACGGTAAAGCGTGCGGGACCGCGGGCGTCCTTGGGAACGGTGACCGGCACGGTCACCCGCACCGTCCCCTCGTACACCTCGATCTCGTCCCCGGCAATGGTGGCCACGTGGGGCTTGGGGTAGGCAGGTGTCCCGACCGCAAAGCGGGGCGGCGCCTGCACCGTGACGGTCGTCGGGGCGTTTGCCTGGTCCTTCGCGGGCGGATAGATGTGGTATTCGGGGTCCACTGTGAAGGTCACGGTGACGGTCAGCGGCTTGCCCGCCGGCGCCGACTTCGGGGCGCTCACGGCCACCTTCACCGGGTCCTTGCGCTCTTCCTGCCGGCCGCCACTGGCGCCGCCGCCGGCGGCCCGTCCCGCCGGGGGCGGGAGCAGCAGCAGGAGCGCTGCCGCCGCCGCGGCGGTCACGGGCAGCAGGAGGGCCGCCGCTGATGTCCGCGTCACGGCTGCTTACCTCCGCCCGCCGCGACCCGGGCCTTCCCGGCGCCCGGCTTCAGGCCGAGCTTCTGGACGACCGCCCGGACGTTGTCCTCGTGGAAGCCGAAGCCGTGGTAGAGGACGGTCCCCTTGCTGTCGATCAGGTACGTCGCGGGGAGCAGGGTGACGCCGTACTGGTCCATCATGATCGGGCCGTCCACCTTGGCGTTCTTGCCGGCGACCGAGTGCTTGGGCGCCGGGCTGATGGCGACGGTCGCGCGGAAGTTGTGCCGGGTCGTGAACTCGTTGACCATCTCCGGCGTTTCGGCCTCGTCGATCAGCACGAAGGCGAGCTCGTCGCTGCCGAGCCGGTCCACGAACTTCTGGACCTGCCGGATCTCGGAGTGGCACGGCTTGCACAGGACGCTGAAGAAGTGGAGCAGGACGACCTTGTTGTCCTTCAGCAGCTGGCTGAGCTGGACGTTGCCGCCCTTGGGGTTGGGGAGGGTGAAGTCGGGGGCCTTGCTGCCGACCTTCAGCACCTCGCCCTGGTAGGGCAGGCCGATGAACACCTTCTCGCCCGGCGGCGGGGTGTAGGCGTAGGCATCCTTCGGGGCTGCGGCGTCCATCGAGATGCCCTCCAGACGCGACACGGTGGCGGAACCCGCCCCGCTTTCGAAGGACTTGCCGCGCACCCAGCGCCGGATGATCAGGTCATCGTCGATGTACAGGCGGGTCACCGCGGGCGCGGGGTCCTTCGTCACCATCTCCACCACCTGGTAGGCCACCCCGTCGATGGTCTCCGGGGCGAGAAGGCGGGGGTTCACCACGTCGCGCGACGACGAGGTGAAGAGTTCGGGGCGCGGGTCGAAGAACTGCCGCAGGCCGGTGGGCAGGCCGTAGATGTAGTAGCGGTAGCCGTAGGGGTCCGCCTGCTCCTTGCGGAAGCGCGCCGCCGGGGAGGGCTTCACCGGGTCGGACTGGGACCAGAGGTTGACGCCGTCCGCGATCAGGGTCAATTTCCCGTCCGGGCCTTCCTCGATCATGCGCATGAGGTTGGGCTTTTCCAGGAAGAAGGTCGCCTTCGTGACCCCCTTCTTGCCGTTGGCCTGGGATTCGGTGATCACGGTGCCGCCGAGCGTTCGGAGCGCCTTGTACCGGGCGGCGACGCGGGCGAGGAGCGCATCGGCGCGCGCGTCGGGGGCGTTCGCGGGGGCGTAGACGGGGGCGGCGGAAGCGGGCGTTTCCGCGGCGCCCGCCGCATCGGGGGCGGCCGACACGCCCGCCCCGGATGCGGCGACCGTCGCCAGACCGACCGCCAGAGTCGGCAAGAACCAGGGACGTCGAGTAGGCATGGCGGAGACTCCTTAGAGAACGCCCGCCGTGAAACAGGGCGGGCAGGGTTTGCACAGGATTATAACACTAATCGCGCGTCATCAGGACATAGACGAAAATTCAGACTGTCTTTTTCCGTGTCACGATTGACGCTTCTATAGACTTCAGGTTACAATCGCAGGCAACCGGCACCGACGGACGGAGTTCCTCGTCCCGCGCCGGTCCCCGGCAGCATGTCCCCGAAGACGGCAACAGAAGCAGGCGTGTCTACCGTTTGATAGCAGGAGGTTGAGATCGATGTCTTACCGGAATTCGCGACGGCTTACTGCCGAACCGCCCCGAGCCGCGTCCACGCGGGGTAAATCCTTCGGGTTTACGCTGATCGAACTGCTCGTCGTTATCGCCATCATCGCGATCCTCGCCGCGATCCTTTTCCCCGTATTCGCCCAGGCCCGCGAGAAGGCCCGGCAGGCGACGTGTCTTTCCAACCTGAAGCAGATCGGCACGGGCTGGATCATGTACGCCCAGGACTACGACGGCGGTTATCCGACGAAGGGGTACTACCACCCGTCGTTCGCCGCGCCGCCCTCCGAGCGCATTTACTACAGCTGGTATGGCGGGCAGCACTACGAGAACTTCGAAGCCTCCGGAGCGTACAAGTACTTCCCCGAGAAGGGCCTGATCCAGCCCTACATGAAGAACGTGGACGTTCAGGACTGCATCAGCGCCGCAGGATTCGACCCGGACACTGCCAACCAGAAGATCGCGTACGGCATGAACAACCCGTACGTGGTCTGGGAGCAGGAGTTGGAGCGCCCCGCGGAGACGATCATGCTGGCGGACGTGATTCGCGTGGCGATTACCGCCGCCGGAACTCCCTCCCTCCAGCGGAACTCCCTCCTTTTCCGGCCAGGCACCAGCCGCGCCTCCGTGCTGCACGGGCGTCACAGTGGTATGGCGGGTGTTCTCTGGGCGGACGGCCACGTCAAGGCCGTCAAGCCGGACCCGCAGCCGGTGGGTCTGGCGATGCCCTCGGGCGGTCCCATAACCCAGGCGGAGCACGACGCCCAGGTGCAGCACCACTGCGGCGAGTTGCTCCCCGGCCCCCGGACCAACGACCCCATCAAGGACGCCTACTACTACCTGGCGAAGAAGAACTCTCTGGCCACCATTCAGTAGCTGTTCTCGTCCGGCCGGGGCGCGCTGCGCACACAGCGCGCCCCGGCCGGATTCCCCTTCCTGAGCCCCGGTATAGCCTCCTGGCACCCAGACACGCCGTAGCACGGCGTAGCACGGCGCGACGCCATTCTCAGCCATCAGGACGGCGACACCCGCCTGGAGGGAGTCCTGCGCCGCCTCGGCGTCACGCTCCCCGGCAAGAAGACCGCGGAATAGCGCGAAAAAGGGCGGCGGGCGCGTGTGCGCCCGCCGCCTTTCGGGAAGAACGCGCGCCCGCTATTCCACGTTACAGGTCTTGTAGGCGGCTTCGAGGGCGGCGAGCACGTCGCCTTTCGGGAGGAACTCGTGGCCGAGGAAGCCGTCGAAGCCGGTTTCCTGGATCGCCCGGCAGATGGCGGGGTAGTAGAGCTCCTGCGTCTCGTCCAGGTCACGCCGCCCCGGAACGCCGGCTGTATGGTAGTGCGAAAAATGCGCCGCGCCGTGCTCCCGGATCGTCGCGATGACGTCCCCCTCCATGATCTGCATGTGGTAGATGTCGTAGAGTAGCTTGACGCGCGGGGAGCCCACGGCCTCGCAGACGCGCACGCCCCAGGCGGTGCGGTCGCACTGGTAGCCGGCGTGGTCGCGCTTTGAGTTGAGCAGCTCCATCGCCAGGGTCACCCCCGCCTGCTCGGCTTCCGGGGCCAGCTTCTGGAGGACGGCCACGGTGTTGTCCAATCCCTCCTCGTCGCTCTGGCCGTCCACGTGGTTGCCGGAGAAGACGACCAGTGTGGGAATGCCGAAGTGCACGGCCTTTTCCAGACGGGCGGTCACTTCGGCGCGGATGCGGTCGTGGTTCTCGCGCTTGTTCATGCCGTCGGACAGGGTGCCGTGACCGCCCACACAGGCGATGGTCAGTCCCCCATCACGCACCACAGGCCAGTACTCCTCCGGCACCAGGTCCACCCCTGCATAGCCAATCCGCGCCGCTTCGCGCACCACCTCTTCCGCCGTCAACGGCTTCTTGTGAAAGGCCCACCAGGAAAATGATTGCTTCATGACGCCACGTTCGGCGGACGACGCAGCGAACCCTTTTTTCCGAATCTTTGTAACGTCGGCCCTGGAGGAGGCGACTGTGGAGTATGAGGAGTGCCCCTTCGCCCCTTCCGGGGCGGTCGGCCGACGGCAATTTCCTGGACCAGGCGCTTTCCGCGGAGCGGGAGCGTCTGGTGCGTCTCTGCGCACGCCTGACGGGTGACCGCGAGGCGGCGGAGGATCTGGCGCAGGAGGCTCTGCTGGAAGGCTGGCGCCACCAGGAGCGGCTGTATGGGGCGACGCTCTGGAAGGCGTACCTTACCGGGATCGCGCGCAACGTCTGCCTGCGCTGGTGCCGGAAGCAGGGGCGGGAGCGCCGGATGGTGACACTCCCGGCAGGACTGGAGTCGGTGGCCGATGAGGAGGCGACCGGCGGCGGGGAGGCGCGGGACGCCGACCCGGTGGAAGACCTGCTGGTGCGCGCGGAGCTTTCGGCCCTGCTGGAACGGGCGATGGCGTCCCTGCCGGAGGACTCCCGGGCGCTCCTGACCGAGCGCTACGTGGACAACCTGCCGCAGGCGGAGATCGCGGCGCGGCGCCGGATGACCGAGGGGTGCGCCGGAGTGCGCCTGCACCGTAGCCGCGCTGCCCTGCGGCGGGCGCTGGAGTCACGGCCGGAGCTGCGCGAGGACGCCGCCGCCCACGGGCTGCTGGGAGCGGACGCGCTGGAGGGGTGGCAGTCGACGCGCATCTGGTGCCCGCACTGCGGCGCGGCGTTCCTGGACTGGCGCTTCGAGCGGGATGCGGCGGGGCGCTGCCGCTCTTTCGCCGTGCGCTGCCGGGACTGCCGGGAGGAGTTGGGGGCGGACTTTACCACGCGCCATCGTGCGCTGGACCCGGGGCAACTGCTCTCGGATGTGAAGGGGTGCAAGCCGGCGCTGACCCGCCTGAACCGGTGGTGGAGCGATCTGCTGGAGCAGGCGGTGGCGACCCGCGAATCGCTCTGCGCGCGGTGCGGCGGGAAGACGTGGGTCACGACAGACCCGCCGTCCTCGGTGCCGTTGTGGATGCGGGAGATGCGGGGCATCTACTCGCTTTGCGCGCCGTGTCAGCGCCCGCTGTGCCTGACGCCCGCGGGGCGGGCGTTCCATACGCCGGAGGCGCGGCGGTTCTGGCAGCGACACCCGCGCATGCGCCTGCGGTCCGAGCGTGACCTGATGTTCCAGGGGCAGCCCGCCGTCGCGGTGACCCTGGAGAGCGTGACCGACTGTGCGCGGCTGGAGTGCATCCTGTCGCGCGCGAACTTTGCCGTGCTGAGTTTGGAGGAGACGGGCGCCGGCAGCGCAGCGGAGCGGCAGCCGTCCCTGGTCGTGTAGAGCGTGTAGAGAGATTACTAGAAGGAGAAAGTGTTCATGAATCATCTTCGTGCTGCGCGGGTTCTGCGGCCCGCGCGCCGGGCGTTCACGCTCATCGAGTTGCTCGTAGTTATTGCGATTATCGCTATTCTAGCGGCTATTCTCTTCCCAGTCTTCGCACAGGCTCGGGAGAAGGCGCGGCAGACGAGTTGCCTCAACAACATGAAGCAGCTGGGTATGGGGATTATCCAGTACGTGCAGGACTACGATGAGACCTTCCCCATCGACATCGCGCACAACTCTACGGACGGTTGGGACGCCGGCACCTACAACATCTCCGTGCCCGCCGGGTGGGACACGGGTTCCGGCGTCTACTGGTACCAGAGCGACCGCGCCGTGTGGGTCAACTCCGTTCAGCCCTATGTGAAGAACTACGGCGTACTGGCCTGCCCCTCCGCCGTCATTGAGGAGCTGTACGGCTTTGCCATTCCGCCGGTCCCTGGCTTCGGCCAGCCCGCGGACGTTACCTACCTTATGAACGGCCAGCTCAACACCGCGCCCGAGTCGCTGGTCAAGCTGCCGGCGTCCATTCCGCTCCTGTACGAAGGATCGGGCAACGTGGGCTTCCGGGGCTACTACTACTCGCGGTCGCAGCTGTACTGCCCCAACCCGAACCAGCCCTGCACCTACGTACCGGTGAGCGTCGATAATTCGTGCGTCGGCGCGAACGGGGACTTCTCGCGTACTCTGACCTGGTCCGGCACGGACGCGACGCCCGGCCACATGTGGCTTCACAACCAGGGCACGAACTTCGTTTATACCGACGGCCACGCGAAGTGGACACGCATGGGGGCGAAGGTCGCACCGGCGTTCACCGACAGCCTCTACACGGACCCGTACGTCCAGTACAACAGCAAGGGTGTCCCCCAGTCGGACCCGACCCGGGGCACGATGTGGTACAGCGCGTACAGTGACGGGTGCCACTTCCTGATGTTCGGCCCGGACCGCGAGCAGTAGAAGAAGGAGAGTAGAGAGTCTATGAATCAGCCACTGAGATCGTCACGCCGCGCTGTCGTCGCCCTGCGCGCCTTCGCCGTATGCGGCCTGCTCCTCGCTGGGGGCCTCGCGCTCACGTCCTGCTCCAAGCCCGAGGCGGAATCCGCCGACGCCACGAGCGCCGTCCCGCCCGGTGAGCCGGGCAGCGCCGCCGCCGCGGGTCCGAACGCGCGGATGGCCGATAAGGCTATGGTCGGAGGAGGCGGCGCGCCTGCGTCGCAGACCGCGGCTCCGCGCATGCGCGAGCGGCCGACCCGGTAGCTCTCCCCGCCCAAAGTCCCCTCTGGCGACCGCTTCGCTTCTCCCTAACCGGGAAGCGAAGCGGTCGCTTTTCGTCTGCCGAACCATCCTAACGCTCTGCCGGCACAATGTCACACACCCCTCCCGCGTTTCACCGCAGACGCGGGGCCACACAGGAGGATTCGACATGCCGCAGCCCCCTCTTCCCTCGGCAATCACGGCGTTGCAGAAGCCGCCGCCGCCCCGACAGCCTGACGCGCATCGCCTGTCTCGCCGACAAATGCTTGCGCTCTCCGGACTGGCCCTCAGCGGGCTGGCGTTCGCCGGGTGTTCTGGGGGAAGCCTGGTCAAGCGACCGGAGGAGGGCGGCGATTTTAGCCGCATGGAACGGCTGGTGGTCAACCCTCTGCGCGACCTGCTCACCGACGAGCGCGGGGTCGAGACCGGGTTCCTCGGGTATCTCAGCACGAGCGCGGGCGCTCTCGCGGCGTTCTGGGGCACCCAGCGCATGGCCGAGTTCATCGGGTCGGAGTGCTACAAGTGGACGTTCGGCCCCGGCTCTTCCCATACCGCCGAGTGCTACAACGAGCAGGCGATCATCGGCGACTGGAGCAACGTCAACTGCTGGGCCAACCACAAATATCGCTTCTGCCAGAATATGTCCCTGGACGACTTCGACGCGAAGACGTTCTTCTCGACCACGGTGACGGTCGGCGGCACC
>CALEKU010000273.1 GCA_937902745.1 uncultured Armatimonadota bacterium | reverse complement strand
ACCTACGGCGACCATGCTACCGCACATCTGCGGCTGCGAACGCATTCGACGGCGCTCAAAAGCAATACCGTTTTTCCGAGGCTACCTTACAATGACGCGACGGCACCTTCTTTTTGGCTTTCTCCCGGCGGCCCTCCTCCTCGCGGCGGCCGGATGCACGCCGCAGTCGGGGCAGGCGGGCGGCTCGCCAGCGCCCGGAGGGGGCGCCGCGGCGGGGGGCGGGGACCGGCCAAAGATCGGGTTCGTGGTCAAGTCCGCCACCGAGGTCTGGTTCCAGCAGGAGTGGAAGTTCGCCCAGCAGGCCGCCGATAAGCACGGCTTCGACCTGGTGAAGATCGCCGCGCCGGACGCGGACAAAGTGCTCTCTACCCTGGACAACCTGGGGGCGCAGGGCGCGAAGGGCGTCATCATCTGTAGCCCGGATGTCAAACTCGGTCCGGCCATCGTCGCCAAGGCGAAGGAGCACAACCTCAAGCTCATGAGCGTGGACGACCGCCTGGTGGGGGCGGACGGCAAGCCGCTCGCAGATGTGCCGCATCTGGGCATCTCCGCCCGCGAGATCGGGCGCACGGTCGGGAAGGCCATTGCGGAGGAGATGAAGGCGCGCGGCTGGAAGCCCGAGGAGGTCGGCGCGGTCGCGCTGACCATCGAGGAGCTGGAGACGGCGCGCGAGCGCGTCGGTGGCGCCATCGAGGAGCTGACGAAGGCGGGCTTCCCTGAGGCGAACATCTACAAGACCCCCTGGAAGCAGCACGATATTCCTGGTGCGCTGGACGCCGCGAACCCCACTCTGACGCAGCACCCGGATGTGAAGAAGTGGGTCGCCTTCGCCTCCAACGACGACGGCGTGCTGGGCGTGGTGCGCGCCACCGAGGGACGCACGATCCCCGCGGAAAACGTAATCGGCGTCGGCATCAACGGCACCAGCGGGGTGGACGACTTCAAGAAGCCCAAGCCCACGGGGTTCTTCGCCTCGGTCCTTCTCAGCCCGAAGCGCCACGGCTATGACACCGCCGAGGCCATGTACAAGTGGGTGACCGAGGGCACGGAGCCGCCGAAGGAGACCTATACCACCGGTATTCTCATTACCCGGGAAAACTACGAAGAGGCGATGAAGAAGGAGGGGCTGCTCTGAACGGCGGCGTCGGTAGCGCGGTTCGGCTCCGCCGGTTCTGGGACGTGACCGGCATGGCGCTGGTCTTCGTCGTACTGTTCGTGCTCCTGTCCCTCTTCGTCCCCAATTTCCTGGGTGTGGCGAACCTGAAGGGGCTGGCGCTCTCGGTGACCACGGTCGGCATCGTCGCCTGCACCATGGTCTTCTGTCTGGCGTCGGGCGACTTCGACCTGTCCGTCGGCTCCGTGGTCGCGCTGGCGGGCGTGATTGCCGCCCTGCTGGTCAACAAGACCGGAAACGTCCTGCTCTCCGTGCTGGCCGCGGTCCTGGCCGGGGCGGTCGTCGGGGCCATCAACGGCTTCGTGATCGCCAAGCTGCGCATCAACGCCCTCATCACGACGCTGGCGACCATGCAGATTGTGCGCGGGGCGGCGCTTCTGCTTTCCGATGGTTCGTCGATTGGCATCTCGAACGAAGCGTTCACGAAGATCGGCGGCGCGCAGATTCTAGGCGTCACGGCGCCGGTCTGGATCTTCGGGCTGTGCCTGCTGGTCTTCGGCCTGCTGCTCGGCCGCACCGTCTACGGGCGCTACACCCTCGCCATCGGGGGGAACGCCGAGGCGTCCCGCTTCGCGGGCATCGACGTGGCCCGGACCAAGATTCTCATCTTCGCTGTACAGGGCGCGGTCGCGGCGTTTGCGGGGGTACTGCTCGCCTCGCGCGTCACCAGCGGGCAGCCAAACACGGCGCAGGGGCTGGAACTACAGGTCATCTCCGCGTGCGTCCTCGGCGGCGTCTCGCTCACCGGTGGCGTCGGCACCATGACCGGCGTTCTGGTCGGTGTCCTCATCATGGGCACCGTCCAGAACGCCATGAACCTGCTGAACATCGCCCCGTTCTACCAGATGGTCGCTTCGGGCGTTATCCTGCTCGCCGCCGTCCTCATCGACCGACTGAAGCACCGCTAAGCGCGGAGAACGGCGGGCTTCAGTACCTCTTCGCACCACTGACGGAAGCTGGTGGGCGTCGTGGACTGCGCGGTGCGCGGCTCAGCGTTGTCCAGCCCCTCGCCCTTGGCCGCCATCATTTCCAGATATCCCTGGATAAATCCCTCCGACGCCCCGGCTTGCTGGAGTTGCGCTTTCAGCGCTTCGAGGGGGATATGCTGGAAGCGGATCGGCCTTCCCAGAACCTCGGATAGGATCTGCGCCATGTCATTGGGGGACAGGTCCTCGGGACCGAGGACGGGGACCTCGCCCTGTCCGCTCCAGGAGGGATCGAGCAGCAGGCGGGTGGCGACGGCGGCGATGTCCCGGGTAGCGCAGGTCGGCGCCTTGTGGTCCCCGGGGAGCGGCGAAAAGAACACGCCCTGGTCCCGGATCGGCTCTATCTGGCGGAGGAGATTCTCCATGAATGAGGGCATCGTCAGCGCCCGAAAGTCCACGCCCGTACTTGCGATCAGGTCATCCATCGCGAGCGATGCCGTGACCAGCCCGGCTTTCCCGGCCAGAGCCGTGCCGCGTCCGAGCGCGGAGACGCTGACCACCCGCCGAACTCCCCGGCTTCGAATCGCCTCGCACGCGGGTCGTGTGAAAGCGACAAAGGCGGATTCCAGGCTCTCGGCCTGTGGATTCGGGGCGACGAGCCAGAACACGGCGTCCACTCCCTCGAAGGCCCGATCAACGACCTCTCCGTCCCCGTGCGACCCCGGCACGACTTCGACGCGCCCGTGCACCTGCGCGGGGAGGCGGGAAGGGTCGCGCGCGATCACACGAAGGGGCGCCTCGCTGGCGAGAAGATTCGCCAGAACCTGCTGCCCGATGTTGCCCGTGGGTGTTGTAACGACGATCATGATGCCAACCTCCCGTGGATTAAGTAAACTATACCGTACCGTTTACTTTTGTGTCAAGGTGTGCCTCCCGCTCCTGCTGCCGGGGATTTTGCCCGGCGCTAAAGATGAGGGAGAATAGAGGCTATGGCAAGACGGGGAGACAGGCTTCGGGAACACATCCTCTGGGTGGCCAAGGACGTGTTCCTGGAAATGGGTTTCGAGCGGGCGTCTATGGACGTGGTCGCGAGCCGTGCGGAGACTTCCAAGCGCTCGCTGTACGCGCACTTCGAGAGCAAGCAGAAGCTGTTCCTGGCGGTAATCGACCTGGTACGGGGGCTTTTCCTCAGCCGGCTGCAGATGCCTGGCGACTACTCGCGCGACCCCGAGCAGGCCCTGGTAATGTTCTGCGGCCGGTATCTCGAGAGTCTCCTCTACGACAATTCGATCCGCATGATCCGCGTCAGTACGGCGGAGACCGAAAAGTTTCCTGAGCAGGCGGCGCAGTACTTCGATGTGCTGTTTACGCAGGCCCATGCCCGCCTGAGCGCCTACCTGGAGACAACGTTCTCCCTCTCGGCTCCCGCCAGCGCCGAGGCGGCGCACCGGCTTCTCGGCCAGATTCTGTACCCGCGCTTTCCGCGCGCCCTCTTCGGGCTGGACCCGCTGGCGCAGCGCCTCGAAGACGATACCCTGGCGCCCGACTTCGACCTGGGGCAGATTCGGCAGGCGGTCGCGGCCTTGATAGAGTCGCTGGGCCCATGCGAGGCTCCGTTTGACACGCGGACGGGCAGCGGATATACTCGCCACGACTGACCGAATTTGTACGGCACGTCTGCTGGGGGGACCGTTACCGCGCCGGTTCTGGCGCGGGATGCGGCTGAGAGGGCTTTGGGCCGACCCCGGAACCTGATCCGGTTTGTACCGGCGTAGGGAAGCGGATGTCCGGGGTCGGCGGCCTTCCGTTTGTCGCCCCCACCCACGGCACCACCTTCCCTGCGGGAAAGGTGGTTTTTGTTATGTGGTTGTCAACCGCCGCGCCCGCAGGAACCGTCGCGCAGCAAGAAGAGCGAAGCGCGCGGAAATCACTGCGGCACAGGGCTTCTACCCCGGGTAAACGCAGAGCGTTTACCCTCATTGAACTGCTCGTCGTCATCGCCATCATCGCGGTGCTCGCTGCGATCCTCTTCCCCGTGTTCGCCAATGCCCGCGCGAAGGCGCGGGAGACGGTCTGCGTGAGCAACCTGCGGCAGATAGGCATGGCGGTCCGCATGTACGTTCAGGACTTCGACGAGACGTTCCCGATCTTCCACGCCTACAACTATAAGGCCCCCGGTATGCCCGGGCCGGGTGAACCGGGGCACAAAGGGGTGGAGGACCAGGTGCTGCCCTACGCCAAGAGCCAGGGCATCTTCCGCTGTCCGGACGACACCGGCAGCCCGGTGCAGGAGCGCGAGGTACCCGGCACCGAAAGTTACGCCGAGGCGTATGGCTCGTCCTACCGCTTCATGGCGGCGTGCTTTACGCGCGTCCACGGCCCGGACGGCTCGTACCAGAACAACGCGCCCCTGAACCCGGCGTCCTACACGGCGGGGGTGGTCACGGACGCCTCGTTCGAGTACCCGGCCGAAACGCGGATTATGCGCGACGAGGAGTTCCCCTGGTTCTCGAAAACTCGGGACACATCCCTGCAATACGGCTATGACTACGACGCCCCTTACGACTACTACCGTCAGTGGCACGGCAACGGCGGCGGCATGGTGTTCGCGGACGGCCACGCGAAGTTCATCGCCAGCGAGGGCGCGTTCCAGCGCACCCGCGCCACCCCGGACGGACGCTCCTTCCTCGACGGCTGCTGGTTCGGGTGTGAGTAAGAAACCGAGCCCCGGGTCTGGCCCCCCTCCCCCGGCTTCGCCGCCCCCTCCCCCCATTAATGGGGGGAGGGGTGGTCCGAGGAACGAGGACCGGG
>CALEKU010000272.1 GCA_937902745.1 uncultured Armatimonadota bacterium | reverse complement strand
CAAAACCGGAAATGGAATCAGGCGAAAACCGCAACGCACTAAACTCCATAGCCGGCTACGTGGGTAGAATCGCCTCAATAACTCTGCATAAGGTATGTACGGCATCCTACCACGTATGGGATCATGTTCATAAGCAATCACTTCCCAGTCTACAAGGACCTCGTTCGCACGAGTCGCACCCGGCTTTCGGGCCGGGTGAGAATTGAAGGCGCGGCAGGAAATGGGCGGCCGGAGGCGGAACGGATGGCTATGTTTCCCCGTCATCTGCGCCACGCCGCGCTGAGCCTCGCACCGCTGGCGGCCCTGGCGGCGTCTACGCCTGCCCGCGCTGCCGACACGCCCACTGTTGCTTCCCCTGCCGCCGTGGCTCCTACGGCGACCTTCCGTAATCCGCTGAAGAAGGATGGGGCGGACCCGTGGCTGGGCTACCACGACGGGTGGTACTACCTGGCGACCACGACCGCCGTGGATGTCCGCCTGCGGCGCGCCCGGCGTATCGGGGAGCTGAAGGACGCTCCTGACGAGGTGGTCTGGAAGGACACCGACCCTAGCCGCTCGCGCGACATCTGGGCGCCGGAGTTCTTCCTGCTGGATGGCGGCAACGGCCCCCGATGGTATCTGTACTACACGGCGTCGGACGGCACCGAGCCGGGCCACCGTATGTACGTGGCCGAGAGTGCGGGGACTGACCCGCGCGGGCCGTATACGTTCAAGGCCAAGCTGAAGACGGACCCGGAGGACGCCCGGTATGCTATCGACGGTACGGTGCTGAAGCTGCCGGATGGGAAGCTGTACTTTATCTGGTGCGGGCGCCCGAGCCCGAACGGGCAGGGGCTCTACATCTCGCGGATGGAGAACCCGTGGACGCTGAGCGGGGCGCGGACGTACCTGCCCGCGGACGGGTTCGGATGCAACGTGGTGCGCGAGGGGGCGGCAACGCTCGTGCGCGGCGGGAAGGTGTTCCTGATCTACTCCGCGTGCGGCGCGGACACGCCGGACTACCGGCTGGGCATGCTGATCGCCGACGCGAACGCCGACCTGACGGACGCCGCTGCCTGGAAGCAGCACCCGCGCATGGTGTTCGGGCGCGTGGACCAGTACGGGGTGTACGGCCCCGGCCACAACTCGTTCTTCAAGTCGCCAGATGGCACGGAGGACTGGATCGCGTATCATGCGAAGTCGGGCACGGCCATCACCTACGGTGATCGCTCGACCCGGGTGCAGCGGTTCACCTGGCGCGAAGACGGCACGCCGGACTTCGGCCTGCCGCTGCCGCTGGAGGCGGACATTCCCGTGCCCTCAGGGGAGCCGCCGCCCGGTTCGTAGCGCCCGCCCCCCGGTTGCTTTTAATCCAGGTGGAAGACCTCTTCGAGGCGTAGCAGACCCTCGTCGGGGCGCTGGCCGTCCAACTGCTCGAAGAACAGCGCCATCTCTGCCTGCCAGCGGTCGTTTACGGCCCGGGACGCCATCGCCGCCCGGGCCGCCTCGAAGTCGTCCACCTCCACATAGCCGAACAGCAGGCCATCCGGGCGCAGAAACAGCGAGTAGTTGCGCCAGCCGGATTCGCTCAATGCCTCCAGCATCTCAGGCCACACATGCCGGTGGCGCTCCCGGTACTCCTCCAGGCGGTCGGCACGCACTTTTAACAGAAATCCTACCCGCTCCATCTGGCTCTCCTTGTCCGTCTCGGGCCCCATTTGCGGACCCCCGGCGGCTGATGTACAGTTTATTTAACCCCACCCTGAACCGAAAGATATTCTCATGTCGTCCCTGCCTGACCTGGGCCGATGGGCCCCGAAACTGCTGCTGACGTTGCGTGCCGGCTACACGCTCCGCGACTTTACAGCGGACCTCGTGGCCGGGCTGACGGTGGGCCTCGTTGCGCTGCCGCTCGCGATGGCGTTCGGCATCGCCTCCGGGGTCACGCCGCAGGCGGGCATCTACACGGCTGTGGTCGCCGGGTTCCTGATCTCCGCGCTCGGAGGCTCACGCACCCAGATCGGCGGTCCTACCGGGGCGTTCGTGGTCATCGTGGCGGGCATCATCGCCAGGTTCGGCGTCTCCGGCTTGCTGATGGTCACGCTCATGGCGGGCATTCTGCTGGTGCTGATGGGCATCACCGGCCTGGGCACGGCGGTGAAGTACATTCCCCGGCCGGTCACCATCGGGTTTACAAACGGCATCGCGCTCCTGATCGCCTCGACGCAGATCAAGGACTTTCTGGGGCTGACCACCCCGGCGGTCCCGGGTGAGTTTCTGGAGCGCATGAAGGTGCTGGGGGAGCACCTGGGCACGATCCACCTGCCGGCGGTGCTGCTGGCGGTCGGGTCGCTGGCGGTGATCCTGCTCCTGCCGCGGCTCACGCGGCGCATCCCCGGCTCGATCGTGGCGCTGCTGCTGGGGACGCTGGCGACCACGCTCCTGCACCTGCCGGTGGAGACGATCGGAAGCAAGTTCGGCGGCATCCCGACGGGCCTGCCGCCGCTGAGCATTCCCGAGTTCCGCGCGGACCTGATCGTGCCGCTGCTGCCCTCGGCGTTCACCGTCGCGCTGCTGGCGGCGGTGGAGAGCCTGCTGTCGGCGGTGGTGGCGGACGGCATGAGCGCGGACGAGGACGGCCGCGGCAGCGGGGACCGGCACAACTCGAACGTCGAGCTTATCGCGCAGGGCGTGGCGAACATCGCGACCCCGCTCGTGGGCGGCATTCCGGCGACCGGCGCCATCGCGCGGACCGCGACCAACATCCGCTCCGGGGCGAAGACGCCCGTGGCGGGGATGGTGCACGCGCTGACGCTGCTCCTGATTCTTCTGGTGGCCGCGCCGCTGGCGCGCTTTATTCCGCTGGCAACGCTGGCGGCGGTGCTTTTCGTGGTGGCCTACAACATGGGCGAGTGGCGCGAGATCGGCGCCATCCTGAAGCTGTCGCGCGCGGACAAGGTGGTCTGGCTGGCGACGTTCGCGCTGACGGTACTGGCGGACCTGACCGTGGCCGTGGGGGTCGGGATGGGGCTGGCCGCGCTCCTGTACATCTACCGCGTGTCGCAGACGACGACCGTCGCCCCGGTGACCGATGAGTACATTGAGAGCGGCCGGGTGCATGTGCTGCAGGACAAGGAGGTGCCGCCCTACGTCTCGATCCTGCGCATCCACGGGCCGTTCCTGTTCGGCACGACGGAGAAGCTGGGGGAGGCGACCGCGGACCTGTCGCGCTTTGCGCCGGTGGTGGTGCTGCGCCTGCGGAACATGACGGCCATCGACGCCACGGGCCTGCACGCGCTGGAGGTCTTCGCGGACCGCCTGAAGAAGTCGGGGAAGACGCTGCTGCTGTGCGGCGCCCGCGACCAGCCGGCGCGCTTCCTCCAGAAGTCGGACTTCGTGCATCACATCGGCGCGGAGAATATCCTGCCGCACGTGGACGCCGCGCTCCGGCGGGCGCGCGAGGTAGCCGCCGACTTCGAAGGCGTCGGCCGCGAGGTCGCCCTCGA
>CALEKU010000271.1 GCA_937902745.1 uncultured Armatimonadota bacterium | reverse complement strand
GCACTCAATTTTAAGGTCCGAGAAAATCGAGGTCTCATCGTGTTCTCCAAATAGCATCATTTTTCGCGACCAGCCTCTTGCCACCAACTTTACACCGGGTTGTAAAAAAACAAGATTCATTACACGGAAATTTGAGGTTTTTGGATAGTTTGGGAGTTCAATTTGCGTAGGTCTGTCCTTCACATCATACAACGGTCGGACTGGGAAGCCGCGCGGGCGGCGGGTGCGTACCGCGCCGACTCCTTGGCGACAGAGGGCTTCATCCACTGTTCCACCCCCGAGCAGGTACTGACACCTGCGAACGCGTTGTTTCGAGACGTCAGGGGGTTGGTGCTCCTGGTGCTGGACGAGAATAAAATCGCCGCGCCCGTGGTATACGAGGATTGCTATGAGTCCGGCACGGCGTTCCCGCACGTGTACGGACCGATTAACCTGGACGCGGTGACGGACGTACTGCCGTTCGAGCCGGAGGCGGACGGCACGTTCCGCCTGCCCGATGCCCTGACGATGCCCTGACATAGAACCCGCCGCCCACCGCCTGACACTGAAAGATGCCGCAAGCTAACTCTTCCGCTTCCCCCGCACCTGCCCCGTCTCCTTCGCCAAGCCCGTCTGCCGAACATACCCTTTCCGCGGAACTGACCTCCGCGCGTGGCCTGGTGACCGATCTGTACTCGCTCCCCGGGCTGCGTAGTCTGCCCTTCCGGAGCGGGCTGATCCACCTGACAGAACTCGTGCTCCTCGCGCTCCTCTTCGTGGTACTGCGGGCGGCGTTGCGGCGGATTGTACGCAAGACCGCCGACGCCATCATCGCGCGCGAGGAGGCCGCGGGGAAGTTGGGCCGGGCGCAGAGGGTCCGGACGCTGGCGAGCCTCCTACTGAGTATCGCCACCTACACCCTGGCGTTCATTGTGTTACTCTCCGCTCTGGGAACACTCGGGGTGAACGTACTCGGGCTGCTGGGCACCGCAGGCGTCGCGGGCCTGGCGGTCGGTTTTGGGGCGCAGAAGCTGGTCAAGGACGTGATCTCCGGGTTCTTCCTGCTGCTGGAGGACCAGTACGCCGTCGGGGACTATGTGAGCATCGGGGCAGTAACGGGCGTCGTGGAGGAGCTGGGCATGCGCATCACCCGGGTTCGGGATGACGATGGTCGCCTTTTTATCCTCTCGAACGGCGACATCACGCAGGTCTGCAACCACTCCCGCGGCCCGGTTGCGGGCAGCTTTGAGGTGGCGATTGGGGCGAGCGCAGACATAAGCGCGGCCCGCAAGGCGCTGGATGCCGCGCTGAAAGAGGTATCCGAGGAGATGAAACTCCCGGAACCGGCGCACGTGGCGGGCATCACGGCGGCGGACGCCGCCAAGACCACGCTGCGCATCACCTACCGGGTGGCGGTATCTGCCGGACAGGCGCGCCCGATGGAGATCGCACTGCATCTGCGGGAGACCGCGCGCCGCGCCCTGCTCGACGCCGAAGTTCCCCTCGCCTGACCGACAGCAGCGGACAAAGGACAAGGTTTGACAGCCGGACCGGCCAGGGTTATAATTCTGTACGGTTTTATGCGTTGCTGAGCGGTCATCGCTGACCGGCGGGACCACTCCCGCTGCCCTCCGCAGAGCCGTTTTCGAAAGAGCGCCGTATGGAACTCGATGTTCGAAAGCAGCGCATCCTCAAGGCGATTGTGCAGGACTACGTCGCGACCGCCGAGCCGGTCGGGTCACAGGTCCTCGTGGAGCGCTACAGTCTGGGCGTAAAGTCCGCCACCATCCGCAACGAGATGGCGGAGATGAGTGAGCGCGGCTACCTGCGCCAGCCGCATACGTCCGCCGGACGCGTCCCCTCTGACCTGGGCTACCGGTTCTACGTCAGCCGTCTCATGCCCCTGCCGATGGTTCAGGAGGACGAGGCGGTACGGATGCGGACCGCGGTCGCCTCGGCATCCTCCGAACTGGACGCGGTGATACAGCGCACCTGCCGCCTCCTGACCTCGATGACGCGCCTTCCGGCTGTCGCGACGCCCCCCGACGCCGACGATACGGAGCTGCGCCAGGTGTTCGTCACCCCGGCGGGCGCGGACAAGACGCTGCTGGTCCTGCTCTTCTCGACCGGTCGGACGGAGAACCGCCTCCTGCCCACCCTGCGCCTGACCGCCTCGGACGCCCTGCTGCTGGCGAACGCCCTGAATGAGCGGTTGAGCGGGCTTACACTGGGCGCGCTCCGCTCTCTGTCCGCGGACCAGGAAAAGCCGCCCCGGGGTCTGCCCGGCGCTCTGGCGCGCGCCTGGAGTGAACTGCTTGTCGAGGTGGCAAACGCCGTCCGGACCGTGAGCGAGTCGACACCGGTGTATGTCGAGGGGGCGTCCCGGGTGCTGGAGTATCCGGAGTTCCGGGATGTGGAGCGACTCGGCGCCTTTCTCTCGATGCTCCAGGAGCGCGCCGCGCTCCTGGAGGTGCTGGACCACGCTCTGGAGGCGACGCCGCCGGGCCAGTCGCCCGCGCCCGCGGAGCGGTTGGCGGTGCAGTTCGCGATCGGCGAGGAGATGGGTCGCCCCGACTTCTCCGAGTACGCCGTGGTGTCGTCGTCGTACTACATCGGCGACCGGGAGCGCGGCACCATCGGCGTTCTTGGCCCCACCCGAATGGACTACACCCGCGCGGCGGCAGCGGTGGGCTTCATGGCCCGCACCATGAGCGACCTGCTGACCCGCCTCAGCATCGCCCCCTGACCGCTCGCAACGGTTGACAAACCCGCACGCCCCAAGTAGAACAGTAGCGGCACTCGCGCGTGCACGCGTGGGTGCCGCACACGCCGTAGACTTAGAGGAGATACCCCTTCCCCATGCCCGAAGAAACGCCGCCCGAAGTGGTGGCCGACCTAACCGACCAGACGCTCGCCGCCGACACCGCCGAGGATGTTTACCTGGGCGACAGCGAAAGCGATGCCAATAACGCAAACGATGTCGCAACGCTCCGGGCGCAACTTGAAGAGGCCCTGAAGCGGGCCGATGAGGAGCACGAGGCGTTCCTGCGCGCCCGCGCGGACTTTGCCAACTTCAAGCGCCGCACCGAGGAGGAGAAGGAGAGCCTGCGCCAGTTCCTGAGCTCCGACCTGCTCCTGGGCTTCCTGCCCATTGTGGACAACTTTGAGCGCGCCCTCGCGGCCGCCGCCCAGACGGAGGACTACGAGAAGCTGGTGGCCGGCGTCAACGCGGTCCACAAGCAGATGCTCGACTTCCTGAACCGCGCGGGCGTGACCCCCATCGAAGCGCTGAACCAGCCGTTCGACCCGAACTTCCACAACGCGGTCGCGCGCGACGAATCCGGCGACGCCCCGGAGAATACGGTCGTCGAGGAGCTCCAGCGGGGCTACCTCCTGGGAAGCCGCGTCCTGCGCCCCACCCTCGTCAAGGTCTCGGGCGGTTAAACGTGCCGCCCGGACGCGCAACCCTTTGCCAGCCCAAGGGTCCATAACCCCGTGGAGATCAGCAGCCTCGCCGACCTTCGCCCGCGCACGGTCTGGGAGATCGTGGACGATGCGTTCGACCTGTACCGGGAACGCTTCGCTCTGTTCGCCAGCCTCGCCGCGGCCGTCTACGTCCCGGCGTTCGTGGTGTACAACCTCTTCATGGTGTCGCGGTTCGGCGACATTCTGAAGTCGCTGCGCACTGCGGACACCGACCCATTCGGCATCTTAGGCTGGTACTTCCAGGGGCTCGCCGTAGGCGCGCCCCTGCTCGGGGTGGCGTTCCTGATAAACATCGCCGCCACCACGGCGGCGGTGCAGGCGGGCCTCACGGGCGAAACCCCGACGCTCCGGACATCGTTCGCCCGGGCGTTCCACAAGTTCTTCGCCCTGATTGGCATCGCCCTGATCGCTGCTGTCGCGACGGTGCTGGGGCTCTGCGGCTTCTACATCGGCTCGCTGTTTGTCATCCCGTTCTTCGCCTTCGCGCCGCAGGCGCTGCTCATCGAGGGCAAGGGGGTGCTGGGGGCGGAGCGCCGCTCCCGTGATCTGGCAGGCAGCCACTACGGCAAGACATTCGGCATGCTTGCCCTCCTGGGGTGTGTGGCCACCCTCCTGTCGGCGGGCTTCCAGGCCATCGTTACGCTGGGCTTCAACGCCATCCCGCGGATGGGCGGCGACATGTATGCGAAGGAGATCCAGGAGTTCACCGTCAACCTCGTTTCCAGTTCGGTGATCACGCTGCTGCTCGCCCCCCTGCCCGGTATCGCGCTGACCCTGCTCTACTACGACCTGCGCGTGCGCCGCGAGGGGCTGGATGTGGAGTCGGAGGCACGCAAGAACGGCCTGGTGCTGGCGGACGACCCGTTCGGGGGGGTGCTGAATCCACGCACGCCCCGCAGTAAAAGGGGATAAGCACGCCCATGACCCGCCGATGTGTCCCCCGCCCCTCCGCCCTCCTTGCCCTCGTCGCGCTCTCCCTGGTTGCTGCCGCGCCCGCCGCCGCGCGCCAGGCGGACGAGATGTCGGAGGCGGAGTACCGACGGTGGGCTGCGGACGCCCGCGCGGCGGTCGACCGCAGCCGGCTCTCCGACGCCGAGGTTCAGGAGTTAGCGAGGCGGATACGCCCTGTGAAGCGCATTCGCCTCGCGGACGGCACCACCCTGACGGTGGACCTGAAGCGGGATGCGGATGTGCTTCAGTCGCTTGTGGGCCGCGCTGCCGCCCCCGGCCCGGCCCCGGCGGACGTGCGGGACCGATTCACCGCGCTCAGCGAGGTCGTCACCGGCCAGGCGCCAGCCAAACCGGCGACACCGGACCCCACGCTTCAGGCGGCCGCCATCCTGAAGGAGAAGCAGTTCGAGCGCGAACCGGAGTTCGTGGGCAAGGATCTCCCCTGGACGGAGCAGGTCCGCAAATGGGTTCGGGATGTCGTGGACGCCGCCCTCCGGTCCCTCGGACGGTTCCTGCGCTGGCTCTTCGGGCGCTGGACGTTAAACCCCAACCTGCCACGGCTGCAGGGAGTGGGCGA
Organism: uncultured Armatimonadota bacterium; assembly: GCA_937902745.1. GTDB lineage: Bacteria > Armatimonadota > Armatimonadia > Armatimonadales > Armatimonadaceae > CALEKU01. Next base: position 54,531 of record CALEKU010000271.1, on the reverse strand, counting down.
CGTCATCCTGCTCATCATCTACTTCCTCGCGGCGGTGGCGGCGTGTATCGGGCTGTACTACCTGGGCCGCTTCGGCTGGACCGCCTACCAGCGCCGGTCCGGGCGCTTCAAAGACGAGCCGGGCGGACCGACGGGCCTCGATCTGAGCGAGGAGGGCGTGGACGACCCGCTGTCCGCGGCGCACGAGATGGCGCAGCAGGGCGAGTACCGGAGCGCGATCCGCTACGCCTATATCGCGTCGCTGCAGCGACTGGAGGGGGCGGGCCTGCTGGTCCTCGAAAAGAACCGCACGAACTGGGAGTATCAGCGCGAGCTGCGCGCCGTGGACCACCGCGCGCATGAGGCGCTGCTGCCGGCGACGCGCCTCTTTGACCGGGTGTGGTACGGCCGCAGGGCAGGCACGCGGGAGGAGTATGAGGCGGTGGTCGGCGTGTACAATGCCCTGCGGAGCGCGGCGCCCCCGGCGCCGGATACCACAGGCCAGGGTCCGGCCGCTCGCAACGGCGACAAGGGGAACACCTGGTGAAGGGGCGACGACTGCTCGGGCCGGAGGCGATCGTCCTGATTGTCCTTCTTGTCGCGCTAGCGGTGCTGTCGGTACGCTTCACCGCGCAGAGCACTCAGAACAACGCTCCGGAGAGCGGGCGGCCCCGGCGCACGGTCACCTCCACCCGGCCCGGAGGGTGGAAGGCGGCATTCCTGCTGCTGCAGCGGCGGGGCATCCCTGTGCGGCGCACGGAAAAGCCGCCGGCGGAGTGGCCGCAGGACGCCGCGGTGATGGTCACCGCAGACGAATACTACTCCTTTTCGCTCGGCAGCGGCGGCGTCTCGCCGCTGTGGGACGACGCCCAGGCGGCGGATGCCCTGCGCTGGGTGGAGGAGGGGCGTACTCTCCTGATGTTTGTGTCGGACACCAACGGACTGGTGGAGCGGCTGAAGATGAAGGCCGAGCCTCATAAGACCGAGGACGCTCTACTTGCCCCGGGTCGGCCCGCGCCGTGGCTGGCGGGTGTCCGGCAGGTCCGTGTGCCCGGCAAGAACCGCTTCACGCAGGTACCGCGCAGCGCGGTGTGGGTCGTGGCCGACGAGAAGCCCGCCGTGATTGTCCTGAAGCGAGGCAAGGGGCAGGTCATCGGCGTGTCGTCGTCGGCGTTTATCGACAACGAGCATCTGGCGGAGGCGGACAACGCCCGGTTCCTGGTGCAGGCGGTGACAGCGTTCGGCGCCGGGCCGGACGCGCCGGTATACTTCGACGAGTACCACCAGGGATACGAGGAGAAGTCGGGTTTCTTGACCGCTATCGGCAAGCCCGGGCAGCTTGCGCTGTACCAGATTATCGCCCTGATGCTGCTGGCCGCCTACAGCGCAGGCGTACGCTTCGGACTACCGCGCTCCGCGGCGAAGGCCGGACGCCTGTCTTCGGAGTATGTGGCGTCGATGGCAGACCTGTATCGACGCGCGCGCGCCGGAGACGCCGCCCTGGAGGGGGTGTACCTGTCGTTCTGGCGCGACCTGTGCCGCTCCGTGGGCGTCCCGCTCGACGCCCCCACGGCGGAGGTGGCGCAACAGGCCGCCGCCGCGCTGGCGGATGTCTCCTACACGCCGGAGAAGCGGCGCGACCTGAGCAGACGCCTCGCGGAGACGCTGCAGGCGTGTGAAACGAAGATTGAGGCGGGCCCGAAGGGCATCCGCGACCGCGAACTGCTGTACCTCGCCCGAGAACTGGAAGGGTTGAGAAAGGAACTGGGTCTTGGACGAATCGACCGCGCCGAATCCGCCCGCGGATAACACCGACCTGACGCAAACGCCGAACGCCATTCCGCCGCCCCCGGGCGGTGGGCTTGCGCCGCTGACGCCGCCGGCCGCGCCGCCGTTGGTTCCGCCGCCGCCGCCACCCGCCGCAGATCCTTTCTCGGGCGCCACGGCGACCACGGACGCCGCCCCGGCCACCGCGGAGGTGGCGCTCGCCACCGAAGCGGTCACGCCCGCCCCCGGCATACCCACCGCCCCGGGCATTTCCGCCCCGTCGGCGGTCGGCAGCGACCCATCCGCCATCGTCGCGCCGCTCGCGGAGCGGCTGATTGGCGAGATCCACAAGGCGATTCAGGGCCAGACGGACATCGTGGAGGCGGCGGTGGTAGCGCTGCTTACCGGCGGTCATGCGCTGTTCGAGGGCGTTCCCGGCACCGCGAAAACGCTCCTCGTGCGCTCGCTCGCCGCCGCCTGCTCCGCCGACTTCAAGCGTATCCAGTTCACCCCGGACCTGATGCCGTCGGACATCACAGGCACCAATGTCTTCGATATGTCGTCGAACGCCTTCCACCTGCGACGCGGCCCCATCTTCGCGGAGATCGTGCTGGCGGACGAGATCAACCGCACGCCCCCGAAGACGCAGGCGGCGCTGCTAGAGGCGATGGAGGAGCGGCGCGTCAGTGTGGATGGCACCCCCAACACGCTGCCGAGCATCTTCACGGTCTTCGCCACGCAGAACCCGGTGGAGTATGAGGGCACCTACCCCCTGCCTGAAGCACAGCTCGACCGCTTCCTGATTAAGGTCATCGTCCCCTACCCGGCGGAGGACGCCGAGGTGAAGATGCTCGCGGCCTGGGATCGGGGCTTCCGCGCCGCGGACCTGACCACGGCCAACCTCCAGGCCGTCGCAAGCGTGGAGGAGATTCTCCAGGCGCGCTCCCTGCTCCCGCGGGTCACCGTAGAACCGAAGATTCTGAACTACATCATCTCCATCATCCGGCGCACGCGCGAACACCGGCAGCTCACGCTCGGGGCATCGCCGCGCGCCTCGGTCGCGCTGCTGCAGGCGTCCAAAACGCTGGCACTGATGCGGGGGCGCCCGTTCCTGACACCGGACGATGTGAAGACGATGGCGCTGCCGGTGCTGCGCCACCGCGTCCTGCTGCGTCCGGAGGCCGAGATCGAGGGCGTTGGCCCTGATCGCGTGCTCTCCGCTCTGCTCGAAGGCATCGAAGTCCCGCGCTGACCCAGACCGCCTTCGGGGCGGGTATAACATCCTCGGGGCGGCCTGCTGCTTCCCGCCCCGAGGAGCACCCTTATCATGCCCGCAGAAGACACCGGAACGCTGCAGCTTACCGGCATCCACCACCTGACCGCGGTTTCCGCTGACATCCGTGCGAACCGCCGGTTCTATACCGAAACGCTCGGGCTGCGGCTCGTCAAGCGCAGCGTCAATCAGGACGACGTTTCCGCGTACCACCTGTTCTACGCCGACGGAGGGGCGACGCCTGGCACGGACGTGACGTTCTTCGACTGGAGCGTCCCGCGCGAGCGCCGCGGCAACCACACGATCACCCGCACCGGACTGCGGGTGCGCGACGCCGATACCCTGGAGTGGTGGGCAGCGCGCCTGCGTGACCTCTCCGTACCCGCCGTCTCTGAGATCGCGGAGGTGGACGGACGCGCGACCCTCTTCTTCGAGGACCCGGAGGGGCAGCGGCTCGCGCTGGTAGCGGACAACGGCGCAGGCGACCCGCCCGTGCCCTGGGAGCGCAGTTCGGTGCCCGCCGAGCGGCAGATCCGCGGCCTCGGCCCGATCACGCTCACCGTGCCCGACCGGGAGCCGACCGACCTCATCCTGCGCCATGTGATGAACCTGCGCCCCGCGCGCGACTACGCCGATCCCGAGACGGGCGGCGCGACGCGCGTGTTCGTCTATGGCATGGGCCCGGGCGCCGGGCCGCACGCGGAGCTGCATGTTGCCGTCCGCCCGGACCTGCCCCCCGCTCACCCGGGCGCCGGTGGCGTCCACCACGTTGCCCTGCGCACCCCAAACGATGCTCAGTACACGGCATGGCACGAGCGCCTGAACCGCCTCGGGGTGCCGAACTCGGGACCGGTGGATCGCTACTACTTCCGCAGCCTGTACTTCCGCGAGCCGAATGGCATCCTGTTCGAGATTGCCACTGACGGCCCCGGCTTCGGGGTCGATGAGGATATCGAGACCCTGGGCGAAAAGGTCGTCCTGCCGCCGTTCCTGGAGCCGCATCGCGCCGCCATCCTCGCCGGCCTGAAGCCCCTGGACTGAGTCAGGCGGTTCCCTATCGCCCTACTGCGGATCGGAGCCGCGTCTCAAGCCGTTAACGAACACGGAGACCATACGCTCGGCGTGGACGGGTCCGCCATACTGGGCCATCATGCAGAGCCCACTGACCGCCAGCAACAACTCGCTTGCCTCGAAACCGGGGCGCACCTCGCCCGAGGCAACCGCGGCATCGAGGAGCGTTTGAAGGGCTGGCCCGAGACGGCTCTCGAAGTAGGCAGGCAAGGCGTCGTATGCCGGATCGCCGGAATGAAGAGCCGTCCCCAGGCCGCGCTTTGTGGCGACGAACGACGCAAAGCGCTGCATCCAACGCTCCAGGGCCTCACCGGGACTAAACTCGCTCGCAAGAACCGCGGCGGCGTCCGCGCAGGCATCTACCTCGCGACGAAAAACCGCGGCAATCAGGTCTGAGCGCTGCGGGAAGTGGCGATACAGGGTGCCGACGCCGACGCCCGCCTTTTCCGCGATCTCGCGCACCGGTGCGTCTACCCCCGAGGTGGTAAAGACGCTCAGCGCGGTTTCCAACAAGGCATCCCTGCTTCGCTGCGCGTCCGCGCGTAACGGTCGCGCGGGGGGATGCACGTCCTCCTCGACCTCGCCTTTCCCACGGACTTTCTTATCCATTTTCCTCTCCTGCTTGACAAACGGAACAATGTTCCGTATTATAAGGAACGACGTTCCGCTTATCGCAGTTTACCACGATAAGCCAGCCTTCCCCTGACGGAGAGAGCCACATGAAGTACCGCACTCTGGGCCGGACCGGTATCCAGGTCAGCCCCTACTGCCTCGGCGCGATGATGTTCGGAAAGATGGGAAATCCCGATTCCGACGAGTGCGCCCGAATCATCCACAAGGCACTGGATGCCGGCATCAACTTCATCGACACGGCGGACATGTACAGCCTCGGTGAGTCCGAAGAGATCGTCGGGAAGGCTCTCAAGGGCCGCCGCGACGGCGTCGTCCTCTCTACCAAAGCCCACCACCCGATGGGCGATGACCCGAATATGCGGGGCAACTCGCGCCGCTGGCTGACCCGCGCGGTCGAGGACTCTCTGCGCCGCCTCGACACCGACTATATCGACCTCTACCACGTCCATCGTCCGGACCCGGAAACCGACATCGAAGAGACTCTATCCGCCCTCACCGACCTGATGCGAGCGGGCAAAATCCGTGCGCTGGGATCGTCCACGTTCCCGGCTTCGGAGATCGTCGAGGCACAGTGGGTCGCAGAGCGGCGCGGGCTAGCGCGCTTCCGGGTCGAACAACCGCCCTATTCGATACTGGATCGCGGCGTCGAGCGTGAGGTCCTTCCCGTCTGCGAACGCTACGGGATGGGGGTGATGGTCTGGAGTCCCCTGGCAAAGGGCATGCTCACCGGCCGGTACCGTAAGGCCAGGGTACTCCGGACACTTTGCGCGCCCGGTATCTTCCTGGCCAGATGTCCGACAAACACAAGCTCGACGCCGTTGAGCAACTGATTCCCATCGCGGCAGAGGCGGGGCTGTCGCTCACGCACATGGCAATGGCCTTTGTGATGGCCCATCCCAGCGTGACGTCGGCCATCATAGGTCCCCGCACGCTGGAGCATCTGGATGACATGCTCGCCAGCGTCGAGGCTCGCCTCGGCGACGATATCCTCAACAAGATCGACGAAGTCGTACCGCCCGGGACGGACGTCGGGCAGGACGAGGCCAAATATAACCCGCCGTCGATCACGCGAGCGGAGCTGCGTCGCCGCCCGCTCCCCGAACGGTCGGCATCCTGACGAAGCGCCATCGGCCCAGGTGCTTGAACCAGGGTCGATGGCGTATCCGATCCGTAATGATCCCGGGGAACCTGCCCGCAAGTTTTGGGGTTGTGTGGTTAGGATAACGCCATGAGAAAACCGGCCACCACCGATTACCCCCTGCTCGACACGATTCGAGAGCGCTGGAGCCCGCTCGCCTTCGACGCCCACCGGCCCGTGCCGCGCGAAACGCTGCTCCTGCTCTTCGAAGCGGCGCGCTGGGCACCGTCCAGTTTCAATGACCAGCCCTGGCGTTTCATCGTCGGGACCACGGACGCCGACCCGGAGACCCACCGCAGGATACTGGAGACGCTGACGCCCAGGAACCAGGCCTGGGCGAAGAACGCGCCCGTGCTGGTCCTCGGACTGGCGCGCCAGGTCTTCGGGCACAACGGCAAGGAGAACCGGTTCGGCATGTACGACACGGGGCAGGCCGTGTCTCACCTCATCGCGCAGGCGACCGCTTCCGGGCTGCACGCCCACCAGATGGGCGGGTACGACCCCGCGAAGGCGCGCGAGCGCTTTGCTATACCCGACGAGTACGCCACCGCGGCGGTGATCGCCCTCGGCTACATCGCCCCGCCAGAGACCCTGGAGGACGAGGCGATGCGGGAGAAGCACGGCAACCCCGCGCGCCCACGCAAGCCGCTGGAGGAGGTCATGCTGTCCGGGGCGGGCGCCTTCGGAACGCCGTCGCCCCTGGCCCGCCCTGCGGCGGATGCAGATTGATTTCGGTTTACGGGTATAGTTTAGTGCGGTCACGCGCGCTCCGTAAAACCTACCCCGCGTGCGGTGGCTACAGGAGAACTTCGTCCCCATGAGTACCAGCGAGACCACCCAGAAGGGCCCCCTCCCCGCCGGGACTGAGGCCCCCGACTTCACGCTAAAGTGCACCGCCGACCAGTCCCTTACCCTCTCCGAGTTCCGGGGCAGTCCGGTCGTGCTGGCGTTCTACCCCGCCGACTGGAGCCCGGTTTGCGGCGACCAGATGGCTCTCTACAACCAGATACTGCCTGAGTTCAAGAAGTTCGGCGCGGAGATGGTCGGCATCTCCGTGGACGGCGTGTGGTGCCATCAGGCCTTCGCGGAGGCCCGCAATCTGCACTTCCCGCTGCTTGCCGACTTCGAGCCGAAGGGCGAGGTCGCCCGAAAGTACGGCGTCTACCGCGAGGCCGATGGCTTCAGCGGTCGGGCGCTGTTCGTCATCGACGGCGAAGGCGTCATCCGGTGGAGCCACCTGTCGCCGGTCGGGGTGAACCCGGGCGCGGACGGCATTCTGGCAGCCCTGGAAGACCTGAAGAAGTAATGTCCTTAAGGAGAAGGATGACATGCCCAAACTGACAGCGCCGGTAGACCCGGAGCGCGATCACCTCTATGGTCCTGAGGACGCTCCCGTGACGCTGGTGGAGTACGGGGACTATGAGTGCCCCCACTGCGGCGCCGCGCACCCCGTGGTTCAGAGCATTCAGAAGCAGATGGGAACGAACCTTCGCTTCGTGTTCCGCAACTTCCCCCTGACCGAGCTGCACCCGCACGCGCAGCACGCTGCCGAGGCGGCGGAGGCGGCGGCGCCTTCCGGCAAGTTCTGGGAGATGCATGACGTCCTGTTCGAGAACCAGCGACACCTGACTGACGAGGATCTGAAGGGCTACGCCGCGCGCGTGGGCGCAGACGCGGACGCCGTGGCGAGCGCGCTCTCGGACCACGCCTACGAGGCACGGGTGCGCGAGGACTTCCTCTCCGGCATCCGCTCCGGCGTGAACGGAACGCCCACGTTCTTCATCAACGGCGTGCGCCACGACGACGCTTGGGACGAGGTGACTCTGCTCAGCGCCCTCCGCGCCGCCGCACAGCCGTAATCGTCGCCGTCCGGTCATTCTCCGCCGCACCCTGCCTCTGGCGTCCTCGCCGGGCCGGGTGCGGCCCCCTTCCCGGAACTACCGCATGATCGTAGACGGCAAAGTCTCTATCCCCCGCGTCACTCTGCACATGAGCCGCCCGCTAACGCTCATCCTGGGCGTCTCCCTGGCCGTGGTGTTCCTCCACCGGTATACCGGGGACCGGTGGATCTCTATCTCCCCCATCCCGCTTACCATCGTCGGCGCGGCCCTGTCGTTCTTCATCACGTTCCGAAACAACACGGTCTACGACCGCTGGTGGGAGGCGCGCACCCTCTGGGGGGCGCTGGTCAACCACTCACGCACGTTCGCGCGGCAGGCATTCCTGTACATCGTCCCCGCGTCCCCGGAGGACGAGGCGGCCGTGGCCGCCTACCGCCGTGAGATGGTCCTGCGGCACGTCGGCTTCGTCCACGCCCTGCGCAGCCATCTGCGAGGCGACGAGCCGTGCGTCGCGCTGGAGCCGTTCGTGCCGGCCGCGGAGTTGGAACACCACCGTTCGGCCCGGAACGTGCCCTCGTCCGTGCTGCATCGCCAGGGTCTGCGCCTGCACGACGCCTGGCAGCGCGGGTGGGTGCGCGAGTTCCACCTGCCCGAGATCGACCGGACGCTGACGGAGTTCACCAATATCCTCGGGGCGTGTGAGCGCATCAAGAACACCCCGGTTCCCCCGGTCTACACCTACCTGGCGCACCGGATCGTGATCGCCTACTGCTGCGTACTGCCCTTTGGCATTGTCAAGGATGTCGGGTGGCCGACGCCGCTAATCGTCCTCTTCATCTCATTCGCGTTCCTGATACTGGACCGCATCAGCCTGCTGATCGAAACGCCGTTTGCGACGCGGGTCAACGACCTCCCGCTGACGGCACTCTCCCGCAACATCGAAATCGACCTGCTGCAGCGACTCGGGGAGGAGAATCTTCCGCCCCCCGTGACGCCGCGCGAAGGAGTCCTGCTGTGAGCGACACTATGAAAGCCGTACGCATTCACACCTTCGGCGGTCCGGAGGTCCTGACCTACGAGGACGCCCCAAAGCCGACGCCTGGCGCAGGCGAGGCTCTGGTGCGCGTGCGGGCGGCAGGCGTGAACCCTGTAGACTGGAAGGCGCGCGAGGGCTGGGTAGAGGGGCTCTGGAAGCACACGCTGCCCCTTATCCTCGGCTGGGACGTGTGTGGGGTGGTGGAGGCCGTGGGCGAGGGCGTGACGGAGGTAAAGCCCGGCGACGAGGTCTACACCAACGCCGACCCACGACGGGACGGGGCGTATGCTCAGTACTGCGTGGTGCGGGCGGCCACTCTCGGTCCCAAGCCAAAGAGCCTGTCGTTCACGCAGGCGGGCGGTCTGCCTATTGTGGCGCTCACGGCGTGGCAGTCCCTGTTCGGCGCCGCCGGCCTGGAGGCGGGTCAGACCGTGCTAATCCACGCCGCGGCGGGCGGCGTCGGCTCCATGGCCGTGCAGTTTGCGAAGTGGAAGGGCGCCCAGGTGATCGGGACAGCGTCCGCGCGGAACCATGACTTCGTACGTGGTCTGGGCGCGGACGAGGTGATCGACTACACCACGACGCGCTTCGAGGACCACGTGAAGGACGTGGACGTGGTGTTCGACACGGTGGGCAAGGCGGTCCAGCAGCGTTCGTGGCAGACGCTCAAGCCAGGCGGATACCTGGTCGCCATCGTGAACGACGCGGACCAGGAGCAGGCGCAGAAGCACGGCGTCCGCGCGTCGCACGTCTTCTCCGACCCGAACCCGGCCGACCTGACGGCCATCGCCGACCTGTTCGATACGGGCGCGGTCAAGCCTACCGTCTCCGAAGTGCTCCCGCTGCACGAGGCGCGGCGCGCCCACGAGCAGAGCGAGGGCGGGCACGTCCGGGGCAAGATCGTCCTGGAAGTGCCGTAAAACGGCGGCGGGCCGGAGCGACACTGTCGCTCCGGCCCGCCGCGCCGGTCACACGAGACCCGGCCGCTACTTATACTTAGTAGCGGTCGTAGCCACCCCGGCCGCCGCGACCGCCGCCGCCCCCGTAGGGGTTGCGGCCGCCGCCACCGCCGCCGTAACCGCCGCCACCGCCGAAGCCGCCGCGCTCCTCGCGAGGCTTGGCTTCGTTCACGGTGAGCGGCCGGCCCCCGAGCATGTACCCGTTAAACTGCTCGATGGCCGCGGTCGCCTCCTCGCGGTTCGTCATCTCCACAAAGCCGAACCCGCGAGACTGGCCGGAGAATTTGTCTTCGATCACGGTGGCGTCCGCCACCTCCCCCGCCTGCTCAAAGAGTTCGCGGAGCTGATCCGACGTCGTGCTGTAGGGGAGGCCACCCACGTAGATTCGCATCTCTGCTCTCCCAGATCCCTCGATTCCCGAATTTGTGCGAAACACCGAAAGAACAGGAGAGCAGAGTCTTACACGGACAATTCCGAATGTGGACGCGGCCTGACCGCTCGCCGCGCTCCAGCAGCACTGTCAACCTACTCTGTTCGCGCGGAGGGAGGGAACCTCCGCGAACGCGCACGCGTGCATTATACCCACGGACCTGCAAAAAACGCTACCGGCCACATTTGTACGATCGCTAAAGTTTACGGGCGCTCTGTCAGGCGCCGGTGGGCGCTCCGGTAGCGCTTCAAGCGGTCTGCGTCCTGCGGGGAAATGTCCGTCAGACGCACGACGTTCATATTATCTTCCAGGTCCAGGAGCTTTACGCGGCGCGCAATGCGCCCGGCTTCTCCCTCACCGTCCAGAATACGCTCCACAAATGCGTCATAACTCTCCTCCGGGCGGCGCGACAGCAGATCAATGGCGCCCACCACGTCGGGCGGGAATCCGGCGGCGCGCAGCCGCTCGACGGTCCAGCGCTCCCCTTCCGGCCGCGCGTCGTCCTCCACCACATCATGCAGTACGGCGACCATCTGCGCGGACAGTCCCAGAGGTTCCGCCCGGACGGTCATCCGCAGGGGGTGGAGAAGGTAGGGCATGCCCGCCTTGTCCTGCTGACGGGCGTGCACCTGCGCCGCAATCTCCACCGCGCGCGCCAGAAGTTCGCTCTCACTCACCGCGACAATCCCCCCTGTTTTTCTCGCGTCGGGCGCTCCGTGGCCTTTAAGTAGCGCTTGAGGAAGCTCTGCACCGCCCGCTCCTCCGGCCGCAGCGCCGCCGCAGTTTCCGCCGCAACCGTCTCGCCAGAGGCGGGAAAGCGGCGCAGCGGCAGTACCCCCTCCTCGTAGGCCGCGAAGACGGCGGGATGGATGTAATACTGTCGGCAGACCGACCGCGTGTTCCCCAGGCGCACAATCACCCGGTCAATGGCGCCCACGATGTTGGCGCGCGCCTCCCAGACCGACGCGCACGGCCCGCACTCCTGAAGCGCGCAGACCGCCAGCACAGTCCCTCCCCAGGTCCGGAAGTCCTTGGCGCTGAACTCCTCCCGCCCCCCGGCAGCCGCCCGCAGGTACTCATTGACGTCGTCCGAGTCGATGCGGCGTAGCTCTCCGCTCTCGTCCGCGTACTGAAAAAGCTCCTGCCCCGGCAGCTCCTGGCAGCGCCGGATAATACGGGCGAGCCGCCGGTCCTGGAGGTCGATAGTATGCTCCTTGCCGCTCTTGCCGGTGAAATGGAGGGTCACGACGCTCCCCCGGACCGCCGCGTGCTCGGTGCGCAGCGTGGTCAGACCGTAGGACCGGTTCTGGCGGGCGTACTCCTCGTTCCCCACCCGGATCAGCGTGGTGTCGAGGAGGCGCACCGCCGCCGCCAGCACCTTCTCGCGCGGCAGGCCCGGCAGGGCAAGGTCGCGCTCGACCTGCTCCCGGATACGCGGCAGGGCACGCGCGAAGGCGAGCATCCTCCCGAACTTGGCATCGTTACGCACCACGCGCCACTGAGGATGGTAGCGGTACTGCTTGCGCCCCCGGGCATCACGCCCGGTCGCCTGGATATGCCCCTTCGGGGTCGGGCAGATCCAGACATCGGTCCATGCGGGGGGTATTCCCAGCGCCGCGATGCGCCGCTTCTCCTCCGTATCGCGCAGCAGCGCGCCATCCGGCAGGTAGTAGGCGAAGCGCCGTCCCACCCGCTTCCGGGTGATTCCCGGCTTCGTATCGGTTACGTACCGCAGCCGGGCGGCACGTGCCGCCTCCACCGCCGTTGCGGAATCCCGTCCTGTTCGCGTGACCATCCGTTTTCTTCCTCTCCTGCTCTGGATGTACGCAGGAAGGGTGGTCTGCCAAACTAAAACGGATGCGTCACGCCTCCGGGGCCAGTTCGCGCCATCGGTCAAGCCACTGAAACACCGTCTCCACGAACTCCGCATGACTCCAGGTCAGCGGGGCCACCGTGATGTTCTCCCCCGTGTAGGGGTTGAGCTGCTCGGGCAGGACGCCGGAGGGGAAGGCGTATAGAACCGTGCGCTCCAGCAGGTCGCGGGGCTCGTTCAGGTCGGCGCGGCACCGGGCGGTAGCGATGTACCACTGCGCCCGCCACAGGGTACAGATAACCCAGGGGTTGCCAGGAACACTCTGCAGGTCGTCGCTCACGCGCCCGTAGTAGTCGCCCTCGTAGCGCGCCATGCCACCGATGTGCGTCCGCACCCAGAGCCGTTCGTTCACCTGCTCCATCGTGGAGCGGACGCGCCGGTCGTCCACGGGCAGCACGCCAAACTGATACAGCGCATGGAGCGAGGCGTCCTGCGTCATATCCAGCCATGTATGCCCGCCGGGCTCCTCCACGAGGCGGCGCGCATAGCGTCCGTGCTCCTCCGCCCAGAGATGGGCGTTCATGGCCGCCAGCATCGACTCCGCCCCCTCGATGTACGCCGCCTCCCGCCCCCCTTCGCCGAACAGCGCAGCGAACTTCGCGCTCGCGCGCAGCGCCGCGATCACGGTGCAGACGGTATAGGTGTGGACGCCGCGCCGCTCCTCCCACAGATCCCACGAAGGCAGAGGCAGCCCCGTGCGCTCATCGCGGTAGGACAGCAGGAAGTCGGCGCAGGGCCGCCCGAACGTCCGCCAGATGTCCTCGACGAACTGAAACTCGCCGTGGCGCTCGTGGTGGTGCCACAGCGCCCAGATCGGCAGCGCGGTCTCGTCCTCCTGCAGCGGCGCCTCCGGGGTGCCGTCCGGCGCCAGAAACGAGTGCCAGGAGGAGCCGACCGAGCCGTCCGGGGCGTACTTGTGCATCAGCGCCGCCCGGTCGCCGGGCAACACGGCCTGGCAGAAGGTGAAGAACCGGCGGGTGAGTTCGCCGTATCCCGCGCGGTCCAGCGCATGCGCCACCAGCGCCCCGTCCCGCGGCCACATATAGGAGTAGTGGGCGCGGTTTGTCTTCATGATATCGGTGTCGTTGGCGGCCAGAATGGCGCCGCCATTGTCAATCTGGGTGCGGATGATGAGCAGCGAGCGGTGGAACAGCCCGCGAACGCGCGGCGGCAGGGGCGCCAGGAAGTCGGCCTGGCTCTCCCGCCGGGCGGGAGTCGGCCCGGCCGACCAGGCGCGCCAGTGCTGGTGCGTGGACTCCAGCGCGGCATCGAACCCTTCGGCGTTCAGGGCGTCCTGCAGGCGCATCACGGCCTCGCGGGTGGGGCCGACGCACAGGTACAGGTAGAATGTCGCCCGGCCCGCGGCCGGGAGCGGCCCGCGGACCCCCACGGCAGAGTCCACCGAACCCTGCGCGATGGGGTTGCCGGAGAGTTCACCGTCCTCGCAGTCAAGCCAGGTGCCGGCCATTCCCTCCAGGCCCTTCATACCGCAAGCGTAGCCGGCAAGACCGTCGCCGGCTTCGTTGCGCCCGGAAAACAGGAGGTAGTTCCCCCACTTGTAGTGGATGACGGCGCGGGCGAAGGCGTCGTAGTACGCCGTATCGCCGATGTCCGTCTCGCAGATCACCGTATCGGGGGCCCAGAAGAGGCGTACCTGGCGCTCGTCCGGACGTCGGTTGACCACGGTCACGCGCCGCAGGAAGCAGTCGGCCCGGTGGTCCACCGCGTCCGCCACCTCCAGTTCGATGTCCAGACCGTCGTGCCGCAGGCGGCAGTCGGACACGAGGGAGCCGTCCCGATAGCGGATATCCCGCACCCAGGAGTCGTCGATCCAGGCGAACCTCCCGTCCACCCAGACACCGAGCCGAACCCGGCGCCCGGACAGGTGGTTAAACAGGCCGACATGGGGCCAGTACAGGTCGCGCAGGAAGAGGTCCCGGTCGAGGCAGACAAGGAGTTTTCCGTTTCCGAGGACGATGTCGCGGGGCATGAGGTCGTGCGTTCTCCCCGGGGAATGTAGCGCGAATCCCCCCCGCCGTCAAGGGGAGCCTTGACAGGCCCGGCGAAGCGTGGCATCATCCGGAAGAACCGGTTCTACCGCTTATGGCAGTCTCCATCCGTGACGTTGCGGCTTCTGCCGAGGTGTCGGTCGGCACCGTGAGCAAGGTGCTGAACGACGTCCCTTCCCGTATCTCGCCCGCAACCCGGGCGCATATCCGGGAGGTCGCCGCACGCCTGGGCTACCAACCGAACCGCCTCGCCCGCTCGCTTGGACGTCGGCGCAGCGACACCATCGGCCTGATGGTCTCTGGCCTCCAGAACCCCTTCTTCGCGGACCTGGCCGAGACCGCAGAGCGGGTGCTGATGGAGGCCGGGTATCAGGTCTTTCTGGAGGCGGCGCCCTCGGGGCACGGCACGTACACCCGCCACAGCAAGCTGCGCGGATGGCCGGTGGACGGCGTTCTAATCTGGGCGGACGCACACGAGTCCACCGCCGACTACCTGGGACCGGCCGCCGACTCCCTCCCCGCCGTGTACCTGGGCTACCCGCGCCCGGGCGAGCCAAGCGCCGATGTGGTCGCCTATGACCTGTACGGCGGCGGGCGCCTGCTAACCGAGCACCTGCTGGCGCGCGGGCACGGTCGCCGCCGGGGACTCCTGTGCATCGCGCCGATTCGCGCCGGAGGCGTACAGGAGCCGGGCGCCCCGCTCCCCGCAGGGGAGATCACGAATGCACGCCTCCGGGCGTTTCTGGACGTGTGTCGCCGGGAGAGCGTCCGCGCGGAGTTCCTGCCCCTGCCGAACTGGGAGGAGACACGGGAGGCGGGGTACGCCCTCGGGGAGCAGATCGCCGCCCGCCCGCCCGAGGAGCGTCCCGACGCCGTGTTCTGCCATAACGATGTGGTGGCCGTCGGCTTCTACCGCGCGCTGCGCCGGGCGGGCCTGAAGGTGCCGGGCGATATCGCTGTGGCGGGCTTCGACGACACCCGCGAGGCACGTTACCTGGACGATCCGCTAACCACCGTGGCGACCCCGGCCGCCCCGATGTGCCGCACGGCCATCGATCTGCTGCTGGAGCGTCTCCGCGGCGACCGCGGGTTGGAGGAGGGTCGGCAGATTCTCCTGCCTGCCACCCTGGTCCCCGGCGGCACAACCTGAGAAGTCAAACGTCTCGTCAACCGGGCGCGTGCGGATGCTCCTGAAGAGCCACGAGCAGTTTATCCCAGCGCTCCGCGTGCGCGTCGGACACCGAGACCATTGCGGAGTTGTGGGCAAGCTCGGAGGCAGAGAAAACGGCTCTGATCCAGGGAATGACCGACGAGGAAGTCAGCCGTATCCCCTTCGAATACAGAGCGGAATGTACGCATTCCCCTCAGAGTGAGGCGGAAGAGAACCGCGGCCTCAGCGATTCTCCCCTTATCTTCGCGGGTCCGGGGCTGCTCTAGAGAGGTCAGTCTTTTCACGCATCTCTGCCTCCCGGCAACAAAAAAGGCCCCGGAACCCATCGGGCTCCTGGCCTTTCCTTGCAATCCTCTGATTCCTCAATCGGGGCGACAGGATTCGAACCTGCGACCTCTTGAACCCCATTCAAGCACGCTACCAAACTGCGCCACGCCCCGAAATCAGCGGTTACTTTGTATCGCACTCAAGACCGCCTGTCAACCATTATTCCAGGCACCGGAACTTGCCTGCCTGAACCGGTGTCCCTATGCTTGGCGCTGACATCCCCCCGGGTATAGGGGGTATACTGAAGGGGCCGTTCGGCACGCGCCACCCGAAGTCCTCGGAGAAACAATGAACGATCCGTCCACGCTCGACCCTTCCGCGAAAGCTATCCTCGAAGGTTTGAAGTCCCGGTTCCCCGATTCGCCGTTTCTGGCGCTCGGCCAAACCGCTCTTTGGGACGAGCCGACGAAGGCGGCATTCCGCCGCGCGCTGGATGAGGTTTGGCCAGACGCTCGCCTGATCGCCGCCGCGCACGACACCGACTACTTCGCCAAGCTCCCCGGCTACCGGGTGGAGCAGCACGAAGGAGCGAAGTACGCCCTGGTCCCCCATGACGACGCCGCAACGCGCGGCCTGTGGTCCGCGGCCGGCGAGATGAGCCGCCTCTTCGGAAGCGAAGATGTATCCGACCGACACCGGTTGGAGGCCACGGCAGGGGTCTCGCTGCACCGCGCCCTCTACGGCGCCGAGGAGCCGGAAGCGCTCCTCTCCGAACTCACGGCCGCCTGGGGATGGACCGGCCTTCTGCACACCGAGCAGGAACGCAAGATCGCGCAGGATATCCCCCTCCGTGACATCCTGCCGACCCTGCTGGAGCAGATCGAGTGGGCGACGGAGGGGAGCGTAGAGTGTATCGCCGACGCGCGGCGGGCCGCCCGTGCCCGCGAGGTCGCGGCGACGCTACGGGGGTGGGTGGAGACGTTCGCGCAGAACCACCCGGAGGCAAGCCTCACGGACGCGTACTGTGACCTTTTCCCGCGTCTGTATGCCCTGCTCCTCGGGCGCCCTGCCTCCAACCTGTCCACCTCATCCACGCTCCGGCTCCTGCGCTTCAACACCGAAACCGCCTCACTCCCCCGCTTTGCCTTTGCGGACCTGTTCTTGAGCCCGATCACGCGCGCCAAGGCGATAGACGCCTACAACCTCGCGGTGGCCGGCACCGAGGTCTATACCCTCGACCGCTTCGGCGTGGGGGCGCTCCCGTTCGATCTGGTGATCCCGGGGCAGGGGCGTGGAACGCTGCGTATCCTCGGGGACGGAACCGTCCGCGTGGATACGCCTGTCCCGGTGACCCTCTGTGACGCGCGCTGTAACCTGGCAAGCATCGAAGGGCTGGCGGGTCTGGTGGAGCGCGAACTGGGGCCTGACGTGGCGCTGGTGGGCAAGGCGGTGACCCTGATCCCCATGCTCGCCGCGGAGTTCTTCCTGGTGTTCCACGAAACGGCGTCCTCCTACACCGTGCGGACGCGCGATGTGCTGACGCGCATGGCGGAATCCGGCGTCCCGCTGCCCGCGCTGCGCCCCATCGTCCGGGTCCGCTACCACACCTGGGACACCCTGGAAGCGGTCCCGGTGAGCGCGGAGGAGGGCGAGACGGACGTGCTGCGACTCCCGGAGTTTCTGGCGCAGGCGTTCGGCCGCGAAACTATCTCCTTCTCCCACTTTGCCAACTGCTGGCGGTACGCCCTCGGAAAGGCGCAGGCCCATTTGGAAGAGCTTTCCCGGCTCCGCTCCCCCCGCGATCTGCTGGCCTTCCTGGCACAGGCGGAGGGCGACGGCTGGGCCGCAAAGGCGCAGGAGTACGAGTCCGCGCGCCTGCGCCTCCTGTCGCTCTGGAACCGCGCGGAGGCGATCCAGGGACGCGTCTACACGCTGTACGACCAGGTGCGCCGCGTCCGCGCGGAGACCGTCGCGCTGGAGCGGGAAAAGGGCGACGACTTCCGCGCCCGCGTCTGGCCCCTGCGTGAGCGGATGCTCGCGGCGGCCTCCGAGGAAGAGGCGGCGAAGTGGGCGGCGCAGATCGAAACGCTTCAGGCGGAGCGCGCCGCGCGCTACGATCTTGACATCGCGGGGCGCCGGTCTCAGGTGCGCTACGCCCTCGCCACGGTCCGCGAACTGAAGGCGGAGCGGTTGGCGATCGAGCGCGGCCCCGAGGCCGAAGCCGCCCGCGAGACGCTGCGCCGGATCGAGGCGGAGGCCGAGCGGGCGAAGGCCCGGCGCGCCCGAAACGCCCTGCAGGCCGTCTATGGCCTGCCCCATACGAACTATCGACCGTCCGCCTGGTGGTTCCCGCTCGTGGACGCATCCGGGACGTGGTTCGCACGCCTGGCGGAGACGGCAGAGTATTCGCTGGAGCCCCTCTCCCCTGGGGTTCCCGCGTCGACAGAGGCAGTGGAGGCAGCGGAGGCGTAATTGGGTCGGTATCCCTTCACGAAGATGCAGGCGGTGGGTAACGACTTTGTGGTCGTGGAAGAGTCGGACTGGCCCACAGGGACGGATTGGCCCGCCGCCGCGATTCGGCTCTGCGACCGAAAGTTCGGTATCGGCGGCGACGGCCTGCTGACTGTGTCCCCCGCCGGTACGGCGGATGTGCGGATGCGGATGTACAACCCGGACGGCACGGAGGACATGTGCGGCAACGGTCTGCGCTGCGTCATCCGCCTCGCCCGTGAGCGCGGCCGGATCCCCGATGCGGGGCGCGTGGAAACGCTCTCCGGGCTGCGTGCCTATCAGATCCGGCCGGACAGCGTCATTGACACGGACCTGGGCATTCCTCGCTTCGCCCCGCCGGATCTGCCTATGCGCGCAGCCGGAGAGCGCGTGGTGGACTTCCCGCTGGAGGTGGACGGCGAGACGCTGCCGGTGACGGTGGTCTCCACGGGGACCACGCACACGGTCCTCTTTGTGGACACGCTTCCGGACGACGCCCGGTTCTTCCGCCTGTCCCCCCTGATTGAGCACCACCGCCTCTTCCCCGCGCGCACCTCCGTCATGTGGACCCGCGTGGCGGGGCCGGACGCCCTGGAGTTGCGCATCTGGGAGCGCGGCGCGGGCGAGACACTGGGCTGCGGCACCGGCTCCTGCGCAGCGGCGGTCGCCGCTCATGTCAAGCGCCTGGTCACCCGCACCACGGTCAACGTCCGCTCCCGCGGCGGCGACCTTCAGGTGCGCTGGGACCCTACGCGCGAAATGAACGTCCACCTGATTGGCGGCGCAGAGACGGTCTACACCGGCGAGGTCGCCCTCGATGCCGAAGGTTGAGCTTCAGGGAGCGCCGGAGCCGTTTGCGCTGCTGAACCGGGTGCCCATCCGAGAGTGCGGGGAGCCACTGGTGGACCTGCGGGACGCGTGCCCCACCGTGATGCTGCGCCCCGGCTGCCTGCCCTACCTGCGGCAGACCGCCGCGTCGATGCTGAACCGGGCTCAGGGAAACCTCCCACCGGGCTACCGCTTCCTCGTCTCCACGGCGCTGCGGACCCTGAAGATGCAGGCGGATATGTACTGGGCCAACTACCACCGCCTACAGCGCGAAAAGCCGCACCTGCCCACCTCTGCTCTGCGCCGCATCACCAACAAGTACTTCGCGCCGCCGGACGCCAAGGCGCCGCCCGGCCACACCACCGGCGGGGCCGTGGACGTGGCGCTGCTGGGTCCAGACTTCCAGGTGCTGGACGTGATTGCGCCAACGAAGGGCTGGGAGGCGGCGTACACCTGGTCCGATCTGATCGGCCCGGAGGCGAAGCGCAACCGCATGCTGCTGATTGAGGCGCTGCTCGCGGCCGGCTTCTCGAACTGCCGCGACGAATGGTGGCACTGGTCCTACGGCGATAACGCCTGGGCGGTCCGGACCGGCTGCGCCGTAGCGGTGTACGGCCTGATCGCCCCGCCGCCCGACCACACGTATGCCGGGAGCCGCCACGGCCCCTCTGATCGACTGGGATATGCCACTCGCCGCCGCACCGGGGAGTGACGAAAACCGATAGACGGCCGGCCACCGGTCGTGCTACAATGGAGGCACTATGCCAGCGTTGCACAAGACCCGTTTGTCCGCCCTGGTGACGGTGCTCACCCTTGCCGTCCTGGCGCCCGTCGCTGCTGTCGCGCGCGCCCAGACGGCTGCGGCGCCACCCGCCGCCACCCTTCTCCAGGTGGATGGCATTACCAACCGGACCATCGATAAGCTCTGGGATCGCACAGACTACTACTGGCACGACGGAGATTACAACCGTATTGTGGGTCTGATACGCGTTGTGATCGAAGCCGACCCCGAATTCTACGAGGCCTACAGCGTGGGCGCCTGGCTCCTGTGGAGTATGGGCGACAAGCCGGCTTCCAACCGTCTCCTGGACCTGGGTGTCCAG
Source organism: uncultured Armatimonadota bacterium (assembly GCA_937902745.1). Lineage (GTDB taxonomy): Bacteria > Armatimonadota > Armatimonadia > Armatimonadales > Armatimonadaceae > CALEKU01. The sequence goes on along the minus strand of CALEKU010000271.1, from coordinate 34,663 downwards.
AAGGGCAAGAACAAGTGGATGGCCCAGTACAACTTCGGCGAACTGCTCTTTGTGCGCCGTGAGTTCAAGGATGCCATCCCCCATTTGAACTTCGCGATCCAGCACGCGAACGCCCCGGCGCAGGCGTGGAAGATGCTTGCCCACTCCTATGAGAAGACGGGCGATGTCAAGAAGAGCGCGGAGCTGTGGCGCACCGTGGTGAAGCGGTTCCCCAACGATCAGGCGGGCCCGTCGAACCTCGCGCGCGTGGAGAAGAAGCTCCAGGGTGGATAACCCCGTCAACCCGCAGGAAGAAGATCGGCCCGAGCCGGACCGACGTGTTGAGGCCCCGCCGACGCCGGAGAGGGGCCTTTCCGTTCCCGCCACTCTCTGGATCTGGCTGGCGGTGCTCCTGGTTACCTTCGTCGCCCCCTACTTCAGCAAGGCGAGGACCACCGGGCAGGAGATCACCCAGGAGTCCGGCCTGACCACGAAGATGTTCCAGCGGGTGCTTCAGGCAGAGCTGCACACCCGCATCTACCTTCTCTTCCAGACGAAGGTGATACAGGACGTGCTCCAGCAGCAGTCCGCTCCCTCCCCGGCGCCCGACGGAAAGCCCAAAAGCGGGCAGGCCGAAGCGGCGCTGGGCGCGGGTCAGCAGGCGCTGGAGGCCATTCGAAGCTTTCAAAGGGTGGCCTCCGAGAGCAAAGGCCCCAACAGCGCCCGGAAGGCGCTGATACTCTCGGCGATGGCCTCGCCCCCGGAATTCGCCCCAGGGCCGTTCATCGACAACACCCTGGTCCCGCTTCTGCGCGAGAACGGCGCTTCCGCCGCGGAGGTCGCCGCCGAAGCGGCGCTCTGGCGCTCGCTGTATGTGCCCGGCGCCGCGCCCCCCAAAGACACGGCAGCGGCGGCGTCCCGAATCGGCGCCATGCCGCTCACCATCCTCACAGACCGCGCCCTCTACGACCTGTACACGCGCGCCGGGGAGACGGAGAAGGCGGAGGCGGCGCGGGAACGCCTCGACCGCAAAGCCCTGTCCCAGGGGCTGCGCATCATCGCTCTCAACCTTAGCATCTTTTTCGTGGGGCTGCTGGGGCTCATCGCGCTGACCGTGTTCCTGATCGCCTGGCGACGAGACCGGTGGAGCATGGTGGCGCGCGTCCCCACCCAGCCACAGCGGATGACCTGGGGCGATCTGCTGGATGTATTCGTCTTCTATCTTGCGATAAGCCGCGGGATAGGCTTCGTTCGTCCCTGGCTGATACCGGATACCGCCCTCTCGACCGCTGCCCTGGCGGCGATTCTGCAGGCGCTCACGGGAGGACTGGGGATCGCCTACGCGGTGTGGCGCGCCCACCAGCGCGGCACCACGCTGCGCGACCTGGGCGTACGCAGCCGCAACCTCTTTGGCGACATCGGCTACGGAATTGTGGGATACGGCGCGGCGCTTCCGATCCTCTTCCTCCTTTCGCAGATCAACCAGTTCCTCTTCCGGAACAACACGTCGGCCACGCCCAACCCGGTGCTGCCGCTGCTCGCGGGCGAGCAGGACGCGGCGATGCGCTTCGTGATCTTCCTGCTGGTTTCGGTCGGCGCGCCGCTCTTCGAGGAGTTCTTCTTCCGGGGCGCGCTGTTTTCGGGCCTCCGCACGCGCTTCGGCTGGGTCGCCTCGGCCGCGATCTCCGGCGCCATCTTCGCCATGGCCCATCCGCCCTCGGACTGGCTCCCAATCTTCGGGCTCGGGTTTGTCCTGGCGACACTGCGGGAGATGCGTCAGAGCCTGGTACCGGGCATCGTGACGCACTTCCTCCAGAACTCGATGGCCTACGTGCTCATGTCGACGCTCTTCAGCCGTTGAGTCAGGAACCTTTGCAGAGACGGATTGTATGTCGGATGTGGTCGTACGTGTTCGGGTGACGCCGCGGGCGGACCGCAACGCTGTGGTCGGCTGGCGGGCAAGCGACGGGGTGCTCCTGCTGCGCGTTTCCGCCGCCCCGGTGGACGGCGCGGCGAACCGCGCCTGCACGGAACTGGTAGCCCAGGCCCTTGGCGTCCGTAAGTCTACAGTAACGCTCGTCGGAGGCGCGACCGCCCGCGACAAACGTTTTTCGGTGACCGGCCTGACCGAAGCAGAGTGTGCGGAACGCCTCGCACGCCTCCCCCACGTCGGCGACGGCGCGGCCGGTTGACCTCCCGCGGAAAGTGATAGAACAGAAGACATGAGCAGCAGCGAAACGGTAGTGACAGACAAGGTCTACGATGTGATCGTCCTGGGCAGCGGCCCGGCGGGGCTGACAGCGGCCATCTACGCCGCTCGGGCGAACCTGGACCCGCTGGTGCTGGAGGGGCCGGTGCCGGGCGGGCAGTTGACCATTACCACGGATGTCGAGAACTTCCCCGGCTTCCGCGATCCCATCGCCGGACCGGACCTGATGGACGCCATGCGGGAGCAGGCGAAGCGCGTTGGCGCGACGATCAAGGAGGGCTGGGTCCACAAGGCGGACCTGTCCCACCGCCCGTACGCGCTGTACACCCACGATAACCAGGTCTACCGTGCGAAGACGCTCATCATCGCGACCGGTGCGGACGCCAAGTGGATGGGCCTGCCCAGCGAGGACGCCCTGAAGAACAAGGGTGTTTCCGCGTGCGCCACCTGCGACGGCTTCTTCTTCCGCGGCAAGGATGTGGTGGTGGTCGGCGGCGGCGACACGGCTATGGAAGAGGCGATGTACCTGACGCGCATGTGCCGCAGCGTCACCGTAATTCACCGCCGCGACACCCTGCGCGCCAGCAAGATCATGCAGGAACGCGCCTTCAAGAACGAGAAGATCCGCTTCCTGTGGGATACCGTCGTCACGGAGATCCTCGATGTCAACGCGGGCAAGGTGACGGGGGTACGCCTGCACAACCTGAAGACCGACGAGGTCTCGGTGCTGCCCACCGACGGCGTCTTTGTCGCCATCGGGCACAAGCCCCAGACGGACCTCTTCAAGGACCAGTTGGACCTGGATGACAACGGCTATATCTGCCTGACCAAGGGCACCCATACCGGCATCCCCGGCGTCTTCGCGGCGGGCGATGTCCACGATACCGTGTACCGCCAGGCGATCACCGCGGCCGGCATGGGCTGCATGGCGGCGATGGACGCTACCCGCTTCCTGGAAGCCGAAGAGGCTGCCGGGTAGCGGCGCACTGGGGGCATAGGACGCAAGGGCAGGGGCGCGAAGGACGTAACGAGGGAGATGGAGCGCAGCAGCGAAGATACCTGTTTCCCTCCGGCCGATCCCCGCGCCTCTGCGTTTTTCCCCTTTTCGGGCGGCGGGAACGTGCTTTCGGTGGGGGTGGACCTGACGGACGTAGGGCGGGTGCGCGCGGCGCTCGCGCGGCACGGGGAACGGTTCGTACAGCGCATCCTTTCGGAGCGCGAGGCGGCCTACTGCCTCAGCAAGAAAGACCCCGCGCCACACATCGCCGCGCGCTTCGCGGCCAAGGAGGCCGTCATCAAGTGCCTGGGGGGTGGGTGCGACCTGAAGGAGATTGAGGTCGTGCGGGCTCTCTCCGGCTTTCCCTCCATTACGCTGACCGGCCGCGCGCGGGAGCGAGCCGGCGACCGGCGGGTGCTGATCTCGCTCACCCACCTCGACACGCTGGCCTGTGCGTTCGCCGTGCTGGTCACGCCCGAACCTGGCGCATGAGCGTCTGCGCCCTCTCCCACCTCCTGCTCGCGGCCACGCGCCGCCTCGAAGCGGGTGGCATCCCCGCTGGCGAGGCCCGGCGCGAGGCGCGCATCCTCCTGGGCCACGCCCTCGGCATCTCGCATGAAGAGATGCGCCTGCGCCCGGAGCGCGAGGTCTCCGGGGAAGACGCCGCCCGCTTCGAGTCCCTCGTCGCGCGCCGCGCCGCCCGCGAGCCTCTGGCCTACCTCACCGGCACGCGACCGTTCTACGGCCTGACATTCGAAGTAACGCCCGCCGTCCTCATCCCCCGCCCGGAGACCGAGTTCGTGGTAGAAGCGGCACTGGCGGGTTTGGGGCCAGACCCTAAGCTTCTCGACGTCGGCACCGGCTCCGGGTGTATCGCGATCGCGGTGGCGGTGAACGCCCCTGCGGCGACAGTCTACGCGACCGACCTGTCTCCCGAAGCCCTCGCCATTGCGCGCCGGAACGCGGCGCGCAATGGTGTGGCCGAACGCATCACCTTTGCGGAGGGAGACCTGCTCGCGCCTGTCGCGGATGCCGGGCCTTTCGACGTGATCGCGTCGAACCCGCCCTACATCGCGCCGGAGGAGATCGAGCGACTGGAGCCGGAGGTGCGCGACTGGGAGCCGCGCCTGGCGCTGGGGACGCACCCGGATGCGCTGCACTTCTACCGCCGCCTGGCGGCGGAGGCGCCCCCCCTGCTCGTGTCCGGCGGCGCGCTCATCGCGGAGGTCGGGCAGGGTCAGGCGGAGGCGGTAATGGCGCTCTGGCGCGCGGTGGGCCTGCTCGACGTGCATGTGATCCCGGATCTGGCGGGTATTCCGCGCGTGGTCACGGGGCGGCGAAGTACTCCCGGTCCAGCGTCTTGACCTCGTAGATGGCCTGACGCCGGACGCCCACTCCGTACTCCACCAGGTAGTGCGCCAGCCTCTCGCCGTCGATCAGGACGACCGTGCAGTTCTGGCTAGGCCGAACTTCCGTCTTCGCCGCCGCGGAGAAGTGCCCACTGGTAACGAAAATGCCCTTCGCGGCCCCGTGCTTCTGGAGGGCGCCGACGAACCCGCGCACCTCCTCCGCGCCGACCTCCTGTTTGCCGTCCCGCTTCTTGGCCTGCACATACAGCGTGCTCAACCCGAGCGGGTCCTGCGTCACGATGCCGTCGATGCCGCCATCGCCCGGGCCACCGACCACCTTGCCGGCGTCCCGCTCCAGCGTTCCGCCATAGCCCATTGCCACCAGAAGGTCGATGACGAGGCGTTCAAAGAAGGGCGGGGAACACCGCTTAACCTGCTCCGCAACCGCCCGCACGAGGGCAGCGCGCGAAGCTTCGAACGCCGTCCGCAGCGCGTCCTGTCCGACCGCGTCCACACCCGGCAGAGCGGTGGCTTTTGGCTTCTTGGGCGGAGTGGGCTTCGCAGGGACGGGCTTCGCAGGGACGGGCTTCGCCGAAGCAGGCTTGGCGGGGACAGGCTTCGCGGGAGCGAGTTTTGCCGGGGCGGCCGGCGAAGCCTTGGGAGCCGGAGCAGCGGCCGCGGGGGTGACGGCCGCCTCCAGCGCCTCGGCGGTGACCCCGGCTTTCAGCAGGCTGAGCCCACGCGGCGTCGCGCGAAAGCTCTTGCCCTCCGTCGCCTCCAGAATCTCTACGCGCACCAGTGCGGCACGGGCCGAACCTATCCGGCAACGAGCCGATTGGCGTTCCGCCTCGGAAACGCCGAACGCCCGCGACAGGTGGTCGCAGGCGTCGTCGAACGTGTGCGCTTCCCCATCGGCGGCGATGCGGAGAAGCGGCAACAAGAGCGCCCCGGTGTTGGGAACGGGCATGCTCTCAGATTCTCCGCCGCCGCCCGTACTTCCTACAGGATGTAGCGCGAGAGGTCTTCGTCCTTGGCGATGTCGGCGAGGCGCTCGCGAACAAACGCGGCATCCACGGTAACGGCCTCCTGCGCCACGTCCGGAGCGTCGAAGGACAGATCTTCGAGCAGACGCTCCATCAGCGTATGCAGGCGGCGCGCCCCGATATTCTCGGTGCGTGTGTTCACGTCCACCGCGATGCGCGCGATCTCCCGCACCCCCTCATCCGTGAACTCCACGGACACGCCCTCGGTAGCGAGCAGCGCCGCGTACTGCTTCGTGAGCGCGTTCTTCGGCTCGCTCAGGATGCGCCGGAAGTCGTCCTCGGTCAGGCTTTCCAGCTCCACCCGGATGGGCAGGCGCCCCTGAAGCTCCGGTATCAGGTCCGAAGGACGCGCAACATGGAACGCCCCCGCCGCGATGAACAGGACGTGGTTGGTGCGCACCGGGCCGTACTTGGTCTGCACGGTCGAGCCTTCGATGATGGGCAGCAGGTCCCGCTGGACCCCCTCGCGCGAGACGTCCGGCCCGCCGCTGTTGCCCCGCCCCGCAACCTTGTCCAGCTCATCCAGAAAGATGATGCCGCTCTCCTCAGCGCGCTTCACCGCTTCGCGCTGCACGGCATCCTGGTCAATCAGGCCCCGCGCAATCTCGTTGGTGAGCAGTTCGCGCGCCTCCTTGATCGTGACGCGGCGCTTCTTCTTGCGCTTGGGCATCATCTGACCGAAGAGGTTGGAGATCTCCTGGCCCATCTCCTCCATGCCGCCGGGGCCGCCCGGGGCGCCAAAGAGCGGGATTGACGCGGTGTTGGTCTCCTCTACCTCGATCTCGATCTCGTCCGTGTCGCGGAGGCCGTTGGCCACCTGCTGGCGCATCTGCTGGCGGACACGCTCCTCCTGCTCCTGACGCTTCTTCTCCTGCTCCTCACTCTCAGACGGCGCCGTGGAGGCCCCGCCAACGGGCGTGCCGCCGTAGCCGGGCCGGGAGCCGCTACCGCCGTAGGGCATGGCGTTGGGCACGGAGCCGGGGGGCGTGGGCGTCGGGGTGTAGCCCCCGAACAGGCGGCTCATCTGCTGCTGGAACTCGGCGAGCTGGTCCTGCATGGTGCGTCCGGCCTGGTGCGCGGCCTCCGCTACCTTGCTGCGGCGCGGCACCAAGATGTCTACGATCCGATCCACCGCCATCTGCTCCGCGCGGTCCTTCACCCGCTCCAGCATCTCGCCCTCGACCAGACGGAGCGAGGTCTGCACCAGGTCGCGCACCATGGAGTCCACGTCCCGGCCGACGTACCCGACCTCGGTGAACTTGGTCGCCTCGACCTTCAGGAACGGGGCCTGCGCCAGCTTCGCCAGCCGGCGCGCGATCTCCGTCTTGCCAACACCAGTCGGGCCGATCATGAGGATGTTCTTGGGGATGACCTCGTCGCGCAGGTCCTCCGCCAGCCGTGCGCGGCGGTACCGGTTTCGCAGCGCCACCGCAACGGCGCGCTTGGCCTTCGCCTGCCCAACGATGAACTTATCCAGTTCGGCGACGATCTGTCGCGGCGTCAGCGCCTCGATCCGGTCGGCAGCCGCGCTCTCCGCGGCGTTCTTTATGTCCACGTAAAGTCCCCTCAAAAGAACGGCGCCCGGTCTCTGCCGGGCGCCGTCGAATTACTGCCCGCGCCCCCTAGCGGGAACGCGTCAAAATACAAAGCCGCCAACGAAGGCGTTGTCGCTCGGCTCATGCCGCCAGGTAACCCCCAGCGCCTTCTCAGAAAAGCCGGAGGAAAGGCTCTGCGCCACCAGCGTCTCCGTGCCTCCCGTCACAAACGGCCGGTACCACACCTGGGAGGGCATGACGCAGTGGGAGCAGGGATAGCGCAGGAGTGAGAGCGAGAGGGCATCCCCGCCCGTTACCGTCACCGCCTTCGCGTCCACCGCAAACCGGAGGGAAACGGGCTTCACCGCCACCACCTCGCCGAGCGCGGCGCCGGCCTTCGCCTTCAAGAGCGCCACCAGAGCCTCTCGCTGCGGCTTCGTGGCCGACTCGGGGACGTACACTACGGAGCGGCGCGGCGCCTTCTCATCGGCCAGGTTGGCCTGACCGGCCACGGCCGCCGCCACGCCCAGGCCCGCAAGCGGCTCCCCACCGAACTCGCCCTCACGGACATTGAGCGCGAGAATCGCCTCGCGACCGGCCGTGGTCAGCTCTCCGTTGTAGTGGCAGGGGCCCGCGTACACGGACGCCGACCGGGCCTCGATGTAATCGCCGGTAATGCCCGCGCCGAAGGCAGCAGGCGCCGCCGCGGCGAGGAAGGCTGCCGCGAGGATCGTCCCGAACATGCCTGTCGCGTTCTGGCTTCGCATCTCTGGGTACTCCTGTCGCGCGTTCTGCCGGCGCACACTACACTACTGCGCGCCCCTATTATACCTTACGCGCCTTCGGGCGCCGCCGGCGCCGGTTCCCCGATGGTCTCCAGGGCGATGCGGTCGTTGGTGAAGACGCAGATCTCGGCGGCGATGGTCATGGCCTGCCGGACCACCTCCTGAGCCGGCAGTTCCGTGGCGCGCACCAGCGCCTTGGCGGCGGACAGGGCATACGGCCCGCCGGAGCCGATGGCGAGTACGCCGTCGTCCGGCTCGATGACGTTGCCGTCGCCGCTCAGGAGCAGCAGATTCTCAGCGTCCGCCACAATCATCATCGCCTCCAGGCGGCGCAACACCCGGTCCGTGCGCCACTCCTTGGCAAACTCGATCACGGCGCGGCGCAGGTTCCCCCCGCTCTGCTCCAGCTTGCTCTCGAACTTATCCGCGAGCGCCTGGGCGTCCGCAACGCTGCCCGCAAAGCCCGCGAGCACACGGCCGTTGTACATCCGGCGTATCTTACGCGCCCCGGCCTTCATGACCGTGTTGTTGAACGTTACCTGGCCGTCGCCTGCCAGGGCGACCTGTCCGCCCCGGCGCACGGCGACGATGGTGGTTGCGTGCATCTGGTTGTTCATAGTCTTGTTCCCGGCTACCGCCGCGCCATCTGACGCGGGGCCGTGCCAGCTGGCGCGGCCGGCGCCTTGTCGGTCGGCGGCTTCAGGTAGGCGGTTATCATCTCCCGCGCGATCGGCGCGGCGTCCGAGCCGCCATGCAGGTTGGCGCGCCCCTTTTCGGAGTACAGAAGAACGCCCACCGCGATCTTCGGGTCCTCGTAAGGCGCATAGCAGGTGAACCACGCCAGCGTGGTGTCCTGGCCGCGCCGGCGGTCCTTCTTTTCGGCCGTGCCGGACTTGCCCGCCACCGCGATGCCCGGAATCGCCGCCGAGCGGGACGTGCCGCTCACGACGACGGCCCGGAGGCCCTGCGCGATGCGCCGGATGTGCTGCTCCGACAGCGGCAGCCGGTGCTGGACCTCCGGCTTCGCGCGGTACAGCACCTTTCCGGTGGTGTCGCGGGCCTCCTCCACGACGTACGGCTTGTAGATAACGCCGCCGCCCGCGATAGCCGCCGAGAGCTGCGCCACCTGAAGCGGAGTCATCAGCACATCGCCCTGCCCGATGGCGACGTTCGCGGTGTCGCCCGCATACCACTCCGAGTCCGGGTTGCCAAACTTGGGAGCCATGACCGCCTTCCAGGCGGGGGTCGGGAAGCGGCCGCGCGCGGCGTACGGCAGATCGATCTCCGTGGCCACACCGACGCCGAAGTGCTCCCCCCAGCGCGCGAACTCGGTCATCCCCACCGACAGCGCCGTCTGGTAGTAGAACACGTCGCAGGAGACCGCCAGCGCCCGCTCCAGACCGACCGATCCGTGCGCGCCGTGGCATCCCTTGCGCCAGCCGCCGATGTTCAGGGCGCCCCCGCAGAAGTAGTGCGTGTAGGGCGAGATGCGCCCCGTCGCCAGTCCCGCCGCACTGGTCACGATCTTGAACGTCGAACCGGGCGGTTCGGCCGCGGAGATGGCGCGATTAATCAGGGGCGCCGTCTTCGGGTCGTTCATGGCGTCCCACTTCTTGCGGGACAGGGGACGCACGGCAAAGTCGTTCGGGTTGTAGCCGGGGTAGCTTGCCATCGCCAGAATGCGCCCGGTGCGCGGGTCCACCGCGACCGCCGCCCCGGTACGCCCGGCCAGCATCCGCTCCGCCGCCTCCTGCACCCGGCTGATCAGCGTCAGGCGGAGCGTGGCTCCCACCATCGGCTTCTCGACATCCAGGACCCGCCGGCGGCGCATCTTGGAGTCCACCTCATAGCGGGTGCTCCCCTCGGTGCCGTTGAGCAGGTGGTCGTACTGCTTCTCTACCCCGTCCTTGCCGATGAAGTCGGTGGCGACATAGCCGAGGGCGATGTTCTTCTCATCGGCCATCTCCTTCTCGGTGATCGGCCCGATGTGACCGATGACGTGCGCGGCGAATGAGCCGTACGGGTAGCGCCGCACCGGCTCCACCTCCGCGTACACGCCGGGCAGATACAGACGGTTCTCCTCGATGCGGGACAGCAGATGGAGGTCGGCGTTCTCCCAAACGGGAATCGGGCGCACGGCCGAGCGCGGGAGCGCCTGCTTGAGCAGCGCCTCCCGGTCGTCTGCGGGGAGGGCGAGAAGGTCACACAGTCTGTCCAGGACCGCCTGCCGCTCGGCCTGGTCCCGCGGGAGAGGCTGCGGGTCCAGAAAGACGGTGTACCGGGCGCTGTTCTGGACCAGAAGCCGGCCGTTGAAGTCGGTGATGATGCCACGGGGAGCGGTGGTGCGTACCGCCATCTGGCGGTTTGTGTTCGCCTGACTGCGGAACTCCGGTCCGCGCAGGATCTGGAGGTACCAGAGACGAGCCACCAGGATGCTGAGCAGCAGGAAGATTACGAGGGCAAAGCCCCACACACGCCCGCCGGTGACCTGGGTCTCCCCCGGAGGCATCTCCTCCCACGCGGCACGCCCTCGGTGCGGGCGAGGCGCGCCGCCCTTTCCGAGCCGCTTCGATTGCTCCATGGGTGCGCCGCCTCCCTAGCCGTCGCCCGGCATGGGCCGATGCACCCCGCACCGGCTCTTCGGCGCGGCACTGGGGCGCAGAGTACGGCTGACGGTTTCCGGGCACCACCGGGTAGCGCGCTGGCCTGAGTCGGCGCAGACACTCACGGTTACGGTGCGCTCCACGGGCGGGCGCGGCGGCGCGACCGGAGCCGCCGGTCGGCGCGGCGCCGCCGCTTCGCTGCGACCCGCGGTAGGCCCGGCGAACGAGGCCGTGCCGAGTTCACGCACCGCGGTCGGCATGGAGATCGCGGTCACGGGCGCGGAGACCGGCGTGGCGCCACTGCGCTCCGATGCCCCTTCGGCGGTCCCCTCCGTGGCCGCGGCCAGGGTGCCTTCCGCCTCTCCGGAGCGCTCCGTCGCCGTGGTCATATCCCGGGCGCCGGAGTCACGGGAGCGGCGGGAATTGTCTGCCGCGGTTGTGGCGGCGGACTCCAGAGCGGCGTCCGCGGCGGCGGCCGTCCCGTCCCCCTCCCCGGCAGTTTCCGTCACCTTCTGGATCGGCGGCACCACCTTTTCGGCGGGCGGCAGCACCGGGAGCTTCGCCTGACGCTGAATCGGGATCGCCGCCTTCATGAAACGCGCCCAGATCGGGGCGCACACCTGACCACCAGTGACGCCCGCCATCGGGAAGTAGCGGACCACGGTGCTCTTCCCCTTGGGCACCCGCCGCATGCCGCAGACCCAGACCGCCGTGGACAGTTCGGGCGTGTACCCGACGAACCAGGCGTCCTTGTTGTCGTTGGTGGTGCCGGTCTTGCCGTGCGCATTGGCGACGTCGTGGATTCCCTGAGCGCGGGAGGCCGTACCGACGGCGACCACGTTTGCCATCATGCCGCTCATCGACGCGACCACGGACTCCGGAATGACCGCCTTCTCGACCTGCGGGGCGTTGTTCTCCAGTGTCACCCCCTCCGCATCGACCACCCGGATAATCGCCATGGGCTCTGCCCGGTCGCCGTGGTTGGCAAAGACGGAGTAAGCGGACGCCATCTCCAGGGGCGTGACCTCATAAGATCCGAGCGCCAGCGACAGGTTCGGCTCCAGGCGCGAGGTTATGCCCATCCGACGCGCGCACTCGATCACGCGCCGGATACCGATGGCATCCGCGGTGTTCACTGACGCGTTATTGTAGGAGAAGGTGAAGGCGCTGTTCAGGCTGGTCCAGCCGTTCGGCCCGCCGCCGCCCGGCCGGTAGTTCCCGTACGCCTTGCGGCTGTTGTCCACCGAGGCATAGGGGTTGTAGCGGTTCGGGTTCGCCATCATGGCGGCGGTGTAGACGAAGACCTTGAAGGCAGAGCCCGGCTGCCGGCCACCCTGCACGGTGTAGTTATACTGGTCCTTGTTAAAATCGACGCCGCCGGTCATGGCCCGGATGTAACCCGTGCGGGGCTCCAGTGCGATCAGGGCACCCTGCGTTACGCCGGAGGATCGCCCCTTCATCACGCCGTTAATAAGGGCGCGATCGGCCTCCCGCTGCATCGCATAGTTCAGGGTGGTGTAGACCTGGAGCCCGCCCTTGTACACGGCGTCCTCGCCGTACTTCATCATCAGACGGCGGATGACGTAGTTGGTGAAGTACGGAGCCTTGAACTCCCGATGCTGGTGCGGCTTGTCCGTTACCAGGAAGACGCCGTTCGACTTGGCAAGCTGCTCCTGCTCCGGCTTGATGTAGCCCAGCTCGCGCATCTTCGTCAGAACCACGTCCCGCCGCTTGATCGCGGCCTCCTTGTGCCCGAACAGCTCGTAGGCCGTGGGCCGCTGGGGAATACCGGCCAGGATGGCGGCCTGGGAGAGGGAGAGTTCCTTGACGCTGCGCCCGAAGTAGAGCTTTGCCGCGGCCTTGATGCCGTAGGTATTCACCCCGTAGCAGACCTCGTTGAGGTACATCTCAAGGATCTGCTCCTTGGAGTAGTGCTTCTCCAGGAGAATGGCGAGCAGCGCCTCCTGCACCTTGCGGGACAGGGTCTTCTTGCGGTCGCGCAGGATGTCGCGGGCGAGCTGCTGCGTCAGGGTGGAGCCGCCCTGTGACATCTCGCCGCTCTTGAAGTTGGCCACCAACGCGCGGGCGATGGCCTCGAAGTCGATGCCGGGGTGCTCGTAGAACCGCTCGTCCTCAATGGCAATGGTCGCCTTCTTCACGACCTCCGACACTTCGGTGATGGGGATGTACTCTTTGTACTCCCGGTACACCTGCCCGAGGATCAGGTTCTTGCCGGTCTTGGGGTCCTTGTCCGTGGCGTAGATAGTGGTCACGCCGCCCGGGGTGTACTCCACCAGGCGGTCCATCTGCGGCAGGTCGCGCAGGGCCTCCGACGCCTCCCGCACCTGCAGAGTCGCGTAGACCGCTCCCCCGATCGCGCCGATCAGGAGCACCATGCAGACCAGGCCGAAGAAGACCTTGATCCCCTCCCAGATCAGAACGCCGCGACCGGGCCGGCGGTACTGCTGCCGACGCTTCCCGGCCTTCGCCGCTCTGCCGCGGTCGCGTTGTGCCATCGACGCCCCTCCTGCCAGGGGCGCCGCCGCAGCGGCAAGGACCGCAGTCCCGACGCAACGGCGACGCCCCCGGCGCTCACTCGCTCAAACTACCGCTTCAAATACTTCCGCTTCGCGCGATCGGTTCCGAGGTCACGCTTGCGGACATCGAAGCGCCACTGCGGCTGCCCGGCCTTCTGCAGGAAGCAGAAGTAGTTGGACAGAATCGACGCCAGTTTGCGGCGGGTGACGCGCCGCACGATATTGACTTCGGTCATCAGTTCCACGAAGTCCAGCCCCTTGGGGTAGTGCGCCAGGACTTCGCAGGTGATGTCGAACGTCGCCATGCTCTCTTCTTCGTCCGCCTGTTCGCGCAGCGCGAGCAGTTCGGCCAGGCGGGCCGGGGCCACATAGACCTGGGGATCGTTCTCCGGAACGGGCTCGAACCGGAACTCGTGCGGCCGCGCTGTGGGATGCAGCAGGAAGACGCCACCGGACTCCGGCGCGATCAGTTCGTACAGGCCGAACAGGTTGAACATCAGGCGCAGCTCGTGGTTGACCACCACCTCATGCGCCTGACCGCTCGGGTCGCGCAGCACCACCTCCACCACCGGAGCGTCGTCCGGGAAGAAGCCGTCCGGCACCTGGCACAGCGGGAAGGTCCCGATCTCCTTGTGGTGCATCTTCAGCACCAGGCGGATCGGCGAACCCGGCTCATACTCCTCCGCCCCCGTGTACTCGCCCTCGTCGTCGCCGACATCCTGGGCCAGCGGGTTCTGCGTGTCCTGGCGAAGCGAGCCGGCGAAGCCCTCGTCCTCGATCTCCTCGTCCATGATCTCGCCGTCCATGGACACGAACTGCAGGTCCGGGTACGTGAGGAACTCGGGGATGGAGTACACGAACAGCGGGAGCGCGTTCGCCTCGCGGAAGCGGCCCGCACCGACGTACGCAAACCGCTCGTCCTGCTTCAGCCGCTCGGTCAGAACCTGGACATCCGCGCGGTACGACGGGTCACCCGGCACCACCTCGTAGCGCAGGGCCAGGAGTTCGGACGCATCAATGGCCGCGCCCCGCTCGGAGACAATCTGCTCCAGCGCCGCCAGGTCCGCCTCGCTTACCTCCAGCGGTTTGACGGGCTCCGCCGCGGGCGCTGGCACAACGGCCGGGGCCTCCGGTGCTGCCTCCTCCTCGGTCGCCGCTTCCGCCGCTACGTCGCTCTGCGGTGCGGCCGGGGTGTCCGGCACCACGACGGCGACCGGGGTCGCAGCGGGAGCCGCTGCCTCCTCGGTCATGTCCTCGCCCGCCATCTCCGCGCCCCGCGCCTCCAGGAGGATTTCCAGCCGCTCAGCCTGCGCCTGGCTAATCCAGCGTCCCCCGGAGCGAGAGGTCAGCCACACAAGTCCCGGCTCGGCGAAGCAGGCCAGCAGGTGCGCCCGCGCGTCGTACTTGCCGCGCAGCGCCTTCCACGCCAGCACCCCGAGCAGCCGGTGAGGCACGGGCCGCCCACCCATCGCCTCCACCACGCGCAGCGTCGCCCCGGCATAGTCCTTCGGGCTCCACCCGGCATTCTGCGACGCTTCGACGAAGGGGGCGAGGTCCGACGGCTTCACCTCGTTGTCGAAGAGGACATCCTCCTCTTCCTCGCCGTCCACGAGCGGAATCCACTCCGTCGTGCCGTACTCGTTCGCAGCCGTCTTGAAGTAGGCGCTCTCGTTGCGCAGAGCGCGCCCGAGAAGTTGCAGGTAGACGTCGCTGTCGCGGTCGTAGATTACGGAAAGCTCACTGGCAAGCTGGGCCAGCGAGAGCGGGCGCCCCGCTGCCTGGAGGACCTCCAGCAGGTTGCGCTCCGTGGGGCGCGACCGGTCCAGGTAGCGCGCCGAAAGGTTCCACATGCGGTCTACCGACACGAACCGGGGCGAGTCGGTGACGGCCCGGCGGACGACCGGGAACGTTATCCGCGGGTTATTGATCTCCAGCGTAATTTCGGACACTTTGGACGCCTCGCCGCGTTCCAACAGCGCCATGTACACAAGGTCCGCAAGGTATTCGTCGGCCAGAAGCGCGTCCGTCTCCTCGCGCCCGGCCTGCTTTGTTTGAGCCAAACGAGAGCCTCCCGTGGTTCCACGGCCCGTCGCCTGTCTCGCGAGGACCGGTAAGGGTATTCATTTCGATCGCGCGGCGTCTACCCCGCCGCGGCGGCGGCAGCGGGAACCGCGATCAGGTCGTAGGGCTCGGCCTCGACCACACGCACACGCAGCCAGTCGCCGGGCCGCGCCCGGTCCGCCCCGCCCCGCACCAGCACTACGCCGTCGATCTCAGGAGCATCGCGGTATGAGCGAGCGACCAGGAGGTCGTCCCGCCGCCCCTCTACCAGTACGTCCAACTCCGCGCCTACCAGGCCGTCGTTGATGGCCTGCGAGATCGGCTGCTGGGCGGCCATAAGCTCGCGCCGCCGACGCGCCGCTGCCCGCCGGCGTGCTGCCTCACGCCGGGGATCGCGCGGGGTCATGTCGAAGCCCGGAGTCCCCTCCTCCGGAGAGTACTCAAACACTCCCAGCCGGTCGAACCGGGACGCGCGCACGAACGCCATCAGGTTCTCGAACGCCGCGTCATCCTCGCCGGGGAAGCCTACCAGGAACGTAGTCCGTATGGCTACGTCCGGCATCGCCGCGCGCAGCCGCTCGAAGAGCCGTAGGTAAGAGGCCGACGAGCCGCCGCGCTTCATACGCTTCAGCACACTGTCGTCGGCGTGCTGAAGCGGGACATCCACATAGTGCGCCACGTTTGCCGTGTCGGCCATCGTGCGTACCAGGCGGTCCGTCATCATGGTGGGGTAGCAGTACAGCAGGCGCACCCAGCGCAGACCCTCCACCCGGCCCAGCGCCTCCAGCAGGCGCGGCAGGGCGAGCTCCTGGTACAGATCCATGCCGTACGCAGTGGTGTCCTGCGCAATCAGGTTGACCTCGGCGACGCCGGAGTCCACCAGACGCTTCGCCTCGTCCACCACGCTCTCCAGCGGTTTGGAGCGGTGCCGCCCGCGGAAGCTGGGGATAGAGCAGAACGTACACGCGTGATCGCAGCCCTCGCTCACCTTCAGGTAGGCCGTCCAGGGAGCGGTGGCGCGCACGCGACCAGGGGGGATGAGAGGGTACTTCTCGGAGATCGGGGCAACGCGGTTACGCCCATCGGACGCATCCCCGCCCCCGCTGCCGGCCATGGGCAGCAGCGTCGCCGGCCCGGTCGCCCGGCGGGCGCTCGCGGTGCCGAACAGAACGCCCGCAATCTGCGGCGCGCTCTGGATGCCCAGGAACGCGTCCACCTCGGGGATCTCTTCGGTAAGCTCGCGGGCGTAGCGCTGGGCGAGGCAGCCGGTGACCACGACCTTGGAGAGCTGGCCTTCCTTCTTGCGCCGCACGGCGTCGAGGATCGTGTCGATGCTCTCGCGCTTGGCGCTTTCAATGAAGGCGCAGGTGTTGACCACCAGAACATCCGCCGCGTCCGCATCGCCCACAAGCTCCGCCTGCCCCGTCTGCGCCAGGGCGCCCAGCATCTCCTCGCTGTCCACGAGGTTCTTCGGGCATCCCAGGCTGATGAGGCCGATCTTCGTCTTGTTGTTGGCGTTCATAAGGAAAAGCGGGCGTTCGGCGGCGGCGGTCTAAGAAATCGACGTCACGACAAAGAAAAGCCGCCTGTCGGCGGCTCCTCTAACCTAAGATTATACGTCCGAAGCCGCTCGCTGTCAACGCACAACGAATAACAGCGTCTACCTGTAATTGACAAATTGTAACGGCACGTTTAAGTCGGCATCTTTCAGCTTCTGGATCACCGCCTGAAGGTCGTCGCGCGCCTTTCCGCTGACGCGCACCTGATCCCCCTGTATCGCGGCCTGCACCTTCAGGCCCGTGTCCTTGATGAGTTTCACGACCTTCTTGGCGGTGTCGGAGTCGAGACCCTGCCGGATCGTCGCGCTCTGGCGGACGGTCCCCTTCGCCGCCTCCTCCAGTTTGCCCAGGTCCAGCGCTCGGATGTCGATACCGCGCTTATGCAGTTTGGACTCCAGCACGTCCACCATCGCCTTCATCCGCGCCTCGGTGTCTGCGGAGAGCGTCAGGGTCGCCTTCTTGTCGTCCAGATCTATCTGCGCGTCGGACCCCTTGAAGTCGAACCGGGTATCCACCTCGCGCTGCGCCTGATCGACAGCGTTCCGCACCTCCTGCATATCCACCTTGGACACGATATCAAACGAACTCTCAGATGCCATTTGTCACTCCTCGTCCGACCCGGCGCCGATATCAGACCGTCTCCGGGTCGATTCCCAATTCCCGCAACTTATCTGCAAGCTTCTCCGCACGCTCTTCGGCACGCTTTCTGGCCTCGCCTATCTGGAGGAAGGTCAGAAACGGACGGCCGTCCGGGTAGAAGACCCGCATCTCCTGCCCTTCTGGCAGTTCGAAGCGCACGCTCATGCGGGGGCTCACCCAGGTGTCCGTATACTCCGCCGCGCGGAGACGATCGCCCTGCCGCACCCAGGCACTGAAGTCGAAGGTTTCAGGATCGTAGAGATAATACTCCTCCACGCCGAAACGATCGTAAAAGTCGAACTTCAGCGCCATTTCCCGCATCCGACTACTCGGAGAGAGAATCTCGAAGACGACCTGAGGCGCAACGCCGCCCTCTTCCCACTGGCGGTAGCTTCCCCGGTCCCCCCGGGGCCTTCCAAACGCCACCAGGACGTCGGGCGCCGTCGCCAGACGGTTATTCCCCTCCACTGGATACCAGAGCAGGTCTCCCGCGACGAAGACATCCTCCTGCTCCTGGTACAGAAGGTCGAGGTTGCCCTGAATCGTGGTGATCCAGCGGTATTGCTTCGTGTTATCGGCCATCGGCCTGCCGTCGCTCTCCGGGTAGACGACTTCACTCGTCGGCTGAATGGGCGCGGTCATTGCGGTCATTACTGCCGCCATCGTGGACACCTCCTCGCCTCAGTGTACCCGCCCGCTGCTCAGTCGTCCCCGGAGTCGGCGAGGGGCAGGTTCGGGTTGCCGGTGGTGGAGCCGCCGAACAGGGCGTCAACCTCGTCGCGGTTCATGAGGATCTCCCGGGGCTTAGCGCCGTCCAGCGGGCCGACGATGCCCTTCTGCTCCATCATGTCCACGAGGCGGGCGGCCCGGGTGTAGCCGATCTTGAAGCGCCGCTGGAGCATGGACGTCGACGCCTGCCCGCCGGAGACCACCAGGCGCACGGCCGACTCGAACAGGTCGTCCTCCGGCTCGCTCTCGCCCGAGTCGTCCTCGCCGGTCGCCAGCGACAGGGAGGAGGGCAGCACCTCGTAGTTCGGCTGCGCCTGCGCCTTGAGATACTTGACCAGCTCCTCCGTCTCATGCTCGCTCACGAAGCAGCCCTGAATACGCATCGGCTTCGGGGCGTCCATCGGCATGAACAGCATGTCGCCGCGCCCGATCAGCCGGTCGGCGCCCACCATGTCCAGAATCGTGCGCGAGTCCACCGCCGAGTTGACGGCGAACGCGATGCGGGACGAGATGTTCGCCTTGATCAGCCCCGTAATGACATTCACGCTGGGGCGCTGCGTGGCAATGACCAGGTGAATGCCCGTGGCGCGGGCGAGCTGCGCCAGGCGGCAGATGGCGGTCTCGATCTCCGGCCCGCTCTGCATCATCAGGTCCGCCAGTTCGTCCACGATGATCACCCAGTAGGGCATCCGCTCCTCTTCAGGGACGCGGCTGTTGTAGCCCTCAATGTTCCGGGTGCCGATACGCGCGAACTTGTCGTAGCGGTCCTCCATCTCCTTGATGGACTGCTTGAACAGTGACGGCGCCTGCTTGACGTTCGTAATGACCGGCGCGGCCAGGTGCGGGATGCCGTCGTAGAGCGACAACTCGACCTTCTTCGGGTCGATCATCAGCAGCTTCAGTTCGCGCGGCGTGCAGCGGTACAGCAGCGATGAGATGAGCGTATTGATGCCCACCGACTTACCGGAGCCGGTAGAACCGCCAATCAGGAGGTGCGGCATCTTCGCCAGGTCGGCGTAGCGACACTGGCCTGTCACATCCTTGCCCAGGGCAAAGGTCAGCTTTCCGGGCGCGTTCTTGAACTCGGGCCGCTCGATGCACTCGCGCAAAGTCACCATCGTCGGGCGGTCGCTCGGCACCTCAATGCCGATGGCGGACTTGCCGGGGATGGGCGCCTCCACGCGCACGTCGATCGCGGCCAGCGCCATCGCCAGGTTGTCCGCCAGCGACACGATCTTGCTAACCTTGATGCCGCGCTCCAGCGCGATCTCGTAGCGGGTCAGGGTCGGCCCATGCGCCACATCGGTGATATCCGCGCCGATGCCGAAGTCCTCCAGCGTCTGCAGCAAGATCTCGCGCCGCTCCTCGGACTCGCCCGACTCAGTGGGGGCTTTGGGGTCGGGCGCACGGAGCAGGTCGAGCGGCGGCAGGGCGAACCCACTCGTTTCCAGCAGCGGCGGCGCGCTCGGGTCCACGCCGCGCGAGGACGGCGCCGCGGCAGCGCCTGTTTCCGCGCCGCCTCCCGGCTTGCCTTCGCGCTTCGCCAGCGGTGTCACCTGCGACGCGGCGTCTCGCGCCGCCAGCGCATCCACGCGGCGCACGGACGGCAGCGGAATCTCCTCCTCGGTGTCCTCCTCGGAGCCGATTACCGCCTTCTCCTGCGGCTCAGGGGTACGTCGCCGGAACACAGAAAGGCCGGAGGAGGCCACCTGCTCGTCCGCGGTCCCCACAGCGCGGTGGCGCCGCGGCGCGTCAGGCAGCGCCTTCGAGCGCTTTGCATCGTTTGCGGCCTTGCGCTCCTCGGCTAGCTGGGCGGCACGGGCAGCCGCTTCGCGCGCGGCCTGCGCTGCGGCCCTGCTCCCGGCCCGGGCGCCCGCGTTCACGAGCCGCTCGACCGGCCCCAGAATCAGGGGCAGCGGCACGTCAAAGAGGTAGATCAGGGAGGCTACGGTGAACGCCCCCAGAGCGATGTGGCCGCCGACTGTGCCGACCGCGACGCGCAGGCACCAGGAGAGCGCCGCACCGACGTAGCCGCCGTAGGTAAGCAGGTTATCGCGCGCGAACTGCCCGCCAATGGGGACGTGCCCGAGGTGCCACCAAGTCACAAACACCAGGAAAAGCAGGGTCGCGCCGAGCGTGTTGTCCCAGGAGCGGTTCTTGCCCACCGCCAGCATGACCCCGGAGGTGATAAGGACGACGGGGAACGCCCACGCCCCCTCCCCCACCAGAAGGCGCATCCCGCTGACCACGGTCATACCGAAGACGTTCTCGCCCGCGTGCGATGGGGGGAAGAGCAGCGTGGCAAGCAGAACCAGCCCGACGGCGACCAGGCTAATCCCGGTCACATCGTACAGGAACCGTGTGTTGGTACGTGCCGCGCGTGCGGCGGACCCGCCGGCGCTACCTTTGCCGGAACTGGCGCTATTGTTGCCGCGCGGCGGCCGCGGACGGCGGGGAGTGGTCTGTCGGGGCTGTGCCGTGGCCATGCCGTACGGGCGCTCCTTGTCCTTCGCTGCTCGTCGCTCGCTCACGGCGCAATAAATGCGAACAGCTATTCACCAGAGTATAGCGGCAAAGAGGGCTTGCGGTCAAGGAAACCACCCGTACGCGGCGCGTGGGGCGGCGGTCGCGAACTAATGCCGCCCCTGGTACCGGTTCGCCTGATAGGCCAGCGTCCCGGCGGCCAGATCGACCTCGGCGACTCCCCCAACAGGGAGCGTCATGCGTCGGGGAATGTGGCCGTACGCGACGCCAGAGGCGACCGCGACGTGCTCGGGGGCGAGCGCCAGGCACAACGCCGGAACGCCCCGCTCCAGCAGCGCGTCCTCTTCAGGCGTTGTGCCGTTGAACGAGCCGATCAGGATGGCGGTCAGGTTCTCCAGCAGCCCCGCCAGGCGCAGTTGGGTCAGGCAGCGGTCCACCACGTACAACTCCTCATGGATGTCCTCAATCACGAGGATGGCGCCTGCCAGGTCCGGCACGTAGGGCGTACCTACCAGGGAGGTGAGCAGGGAGAGGCAGACCGGGTAGACCGTGCCGGTCAGGGTGAGAGCGCCCCCCGGTCCTGCCCGGTGGATCGTCCACGGCGCCGTTCCCTCCGGCCGCTCGAAGGTCCGGGGAAAGCCGTGGTCGCCGACGGCCAGCCAGAAGCCCGCTTCGCTGTGCGGGTCCAGAGTGTCCTCACCGAAGCCGTGCCCCGCGGTCGCCATGATGCCGCTGAATGTGACGACGCCGGCTCGCGCGGCAAACGCCAGGGAAAGAGCGGTGACATCAGAATAGCCGACCAGGGGCTTTGGATCGCGGCGGGCTGCGTCGTAGTCGAGGCGGTCGAGCAGCCGGCCCGCGCCGTACCCGCCGCGCGCACAGAGAATAAGGTCGATACTGGGATCGCCCAGAAAGTGGTTCAGGTCGCGCAGGCGCCCCTCGTCCGCCCCGGCCAGATAGGGGTGTATCGCGCCCCCAGCGCTACCGGCGCTCTCGCCGACCACAACGCGATACCCGCGGTTCTCCAGCGCGGCCACGGCCCGCGCCAGACTTTCCGGCGAGGAGGGACCGGAGGGAGAGACGATGCCAATGGTGCCGCCCGGCGGCAGCGGCCGGGGCCAGAGCAGGGAAAGCGGGCTGTGTTCGGATGAGCGCATGATGCCTTGGGTTTTACGCGGCGCCCGGGTCATATCCTGCCGGTTACCGCAGCGCAAACGGCCGCCCGGGGGCATCACGCTCCCGGGCGGCCGTTTCCGTCGTTCGCTGCCGTACTACGGACTCTCCCGATTCGCAGTTCTCAGTACACCGAGTCCATCGTGATCGGGCGCGGCGCCGCATCGGCGATCCCCCGATTGTTCTGCCAGGAAGCGAACTGCTCCTTCACGGCGTTCAGCGGATGGGGCGAGTCCTGAATCTCCTTGAGCTTGCCGCCCAGGCGATTCATCGTCCCCTTAATCCCGCCGGGCTGTTTCGATGCCCAGTACAGGCCGCCCCCGATGGCGGCCGCCATCAGCAGCCCCGAGTGGTTCTTATGTCTCATTGTTTGTGCCTCCATTCTTGCTCTCGTTGTTTCCGTGACTCCTCGCGGTCCCCCGCGGGATATCTCCGTGTGATCTCGTTTCCCGACTCTCTCCGAGTTTTTCCTACCCGAGCCCCTTGCGGGGTAAACGCCCGCCGCGTTACGATAGACCGTCATGACCCAGCAGACCGCCACTCCCACCGACGTTGACGCCGCGGCTCTCGAACTGGAACCGCTGCCACTGCCCTACCTACCCGGGGCAGCCATCTTCGACTGTGATGGCACCCTCGCCGACACCATGCCCATCCACTACCGTGCCTGGCGTGAAACTCTAGACAGCCTCGGGGCCGCGCATGTCTTTCCGGAAGAGCAGTTCTACGCCTGGGGCGGCGTGACGGCGGCGGAGATCGTCGCCCGCCTGAACGCCCGGCATGGCCTCACGCTGGCGGTCGAGGAGACGGCGCACTTGAAGGAGGAGACGTACCGGCGGCTCATGCCGGAGCTTCGCGCGATCCCGTCCGTCGTGGCCGAAGCGCGTCGCTTCCGCGAAGCGGGCATCCCACTCGCTGTGGCCTCCGGCGGGCGGCGGGACCTGGTGGAGCAGACCCTGCGCATCCTGGGAGTTCGCGACTGGTTCGGCGCGGTGGTGGGCTCCGAGGATGTCCAGCACGGCAAGCCGGACCCGGAGGTCTTCCTTACCGCTGCGAACGGCATCGGCGCCGTCCCCGCGGACTGTGTCGTGTACGAAGACGCCGACGCGGGCATCCTCGCGGGACAGCGGGCCGGGATGCGCGTCGTGGACATCCGCCCCTACCTGCCACCCCGATGAGACACCTTCCCCGCGAGGCGCGGACCCGTGTCATCGTCCTGACGGACATGACCAGTCGGGAGACCGGCGTACGCGAGCCGGACGACGCCCAGTCGCTTGTCCGGTTCCTTCTCTATACGAACGTCTTCGAGGTCGAGGGCCTTTATGCCACCTCTGGCCTCGGGCATGGGCACGTTACGCGCCCGGAGATACTCCGCGAGATCGTGGACGCCTACGCTCAGGTGCGCCCGATGCTCACCCGCCACGACCCTGCGTTCCCCCCGGCGGACGCCCTGCAGCGGGTGATCCGGGCCGGTCAGCCCGTGGCGGGCCGGGACGTGCCGGTGACGGAGAGCGTCGGCGATGGCAAAGACACGGACGCCTCCCGCGGCATCCTGGAGGCGGCGGACCGGCCGGACGCGCGCCCGCTCTGGCTGCTCTTCTGGGGCGGCACGGCGGACCTGGCGCAGGCACTCTGGCGGGCGCGGCGGGACCGCTCGGCGGCCGAGCTAAAACGGCTTATTTCCCGGCTCCGTGTCCACGCCATCCATGACCAGGACACCACCGCAGCATGGCTCCGGGCTGAGTTCCCCGACCTTTACTGGATTCAGCGCACGAACGGTAACCGGGGCATATACCGCGGCGGAGATACCTCGCTGGTGTCGCCGGACTGGGTGGAGGAGAACGTGCGACGGGGGCACGGGCCACTCGGCGCCCTTTACCCCAACTACGCGGGAGGCGACATCTGGAGCCGGCGGCTCGGCCCGGTGCGCGGCATCAAGGAGGGCGACACGCCCTCTTTCCTGGCGCTGCTGCCGAACAACCTGGCATTTGGGCCGGATGGCTACGACCCGGCGCTAGGCTCCTGGGGTGGCCGCTTCCTCCCGGAAGAGGAGGCTCCCCACCGGTTCCTGGAGACCGGCGACCCCGATGTCGCAGGCTCGGAGCAGGACCCGCACCCCGATATGGGGGCCGTGTACCGGTGGCGCCCGGCGTTCCAGAACGACTTCGCGGCACGCATGGACTGGTGCGTGCTCTCCCCCAAGGAGGCGAAGCACGCGCCGACCGCCCGCCTGGCCGGCCCGGTTGAGCGGCTGCTGCGGCCCGGGGAAACTGTGGTCCTGGATGCTTCCCCCTCTACGGACCCGGACGGTGACCGCCTGCGCTTCTCCTGGTCCCTGTATCCCCCGCAGAAGGGGGACGGCCCGTCGAATGAGATACGGATTGCCGGGGAGGGCCCCACGGCGCGCTTTGTGGCTCCGGCCGTCACCGAGCCGCGGCGCTTCTGTGTCCTGCTGACCGTGACCGGTGGGAATGCCCTTCCCCTCTCCAGCTACGCCCGCGTCTTTCTCCGGGTGCGGCCGTAGTACCCCGCGGTGTTGCGGATAAAGAAGGGCCGGAGAACCACCGATAGGGTAAACGGACGGCGCCTATGCGGGCCCGCCCGCTCTTTGCATCACTTACTTTTAGGTCTCGTCTGAGTCTCGTTAACCACACCTCTGCCCCGGAACACTGGCGTCCCGGGGCGTTTTTGTGCCGCTACGGGCAAACGCGGCCGCTCCCCCTGGGTACAATAGCGCCGGAGGAATGACCTGAGCTATGCCTGATGCCACGTTGCCGATTTCGCTGGATGCCGCGTACCTGGCCCCCGAGGTGACCCCCGAGGGCGTCGCTGCCTGGGAAGACCGTCTCGCCTGGGCCCACCGCACCCTGGCGGAGGGAACGGGCGCCGGAGCCGACTTTCTCGGATGGCTCGCCCCCGCCGCTATGGTGTCGGATGCCGAAGTCGGCGAGATCGAGGCCATCGCCGCGGACCTCCGGGAGAAGAGCGACCGGCTGGTCGTGATTGGTATCGGCGGCTCCTACCTAGGCGCCCGAGCCGTGATCGAAGCCCTGGGGGATGTCGATAGCGCCGCCTCCGTCCTCTTCGCCGGACAGAACCTTTCCGCGCGCTATCACCGGGACCTGCTGGCCTCCCTGGAGGGCAAGCGCGTGGCCCTGAACGCCGTGAGCAAGTCCGGCACCACGACCGAGCCCGCTGTGGCGTTCCGCCTGCTGCGCGCGCACGTCGAAGCGACGGCCGGCGCAGAGGCCGCGAAGGACCTGATCGTTGCCACCACGGATCGCAAGAAGGGCGCCCTGCGCAAGGTCGCCACAGACACGGGCTATCGCACCCTGCCCATCGGCGACGACGTGGGCGGGCGCTACTCTGTTTTGTCGCCCGTGGGTCTCCTGCCTATCGCCTACGCCGGTATCGACATCCGGGCGTTGCGGCAGGGCGCCATTGACTGCGCGGCGGCGGTCGCGGCGGAGACCGACCCGCGCAAGAACCCCGTTCTGTTCTACGCTGCGGCGCGGAACCAACTGTACAACCAGGGCTTCGCGATCGAGGTGCTGGTCGGGTTCGAGCCGCGTCTGCACTACCTGATCGAGTGGTGGAAGCAGCTCTTCGGAGAGAGCGAGGGCAAGGACCACGCGGCGCTCTACCCGTCGTCGGTGGAGTTCACCACGGACCTGCACAGCATGGGCCAGTACCTGCAGGAGGGCCGCCGCCACCTGTTCGAGACGTTCGTGACACTGGGCGCGGAGGGCGAGCCGGAGCTTCCCCTGCCCGCAGGGGACGACGCCGACGAGTTGGGCTATCTGGCGGGACGCCCGCTGGCGGAGATCAACCATGCCGCCTACGAGGCCACGGCGCTGGCGCACCGCGACGGCGGCGTGCCGAACATGACGATCCACCTGCCCAAGCTGGACGCCTACAACCTCGGCGCTCTGCTCTACTTCTTCGAACGGGCCTGCGGCGTCTCCGGCTACCTGCTGGGCGTCAACCCCTTCAACCAGCCGGGTGTCGAGGCGTACAAGAAGAACATGTTCGCGCTGCTGGGCAAACCCGGCCACACCTCCGAGACTGAGCGCCTGAAGGCCGCCGTTGCCGGAAAGCCGGAGGGCACCACGATTACCTTCGGCGGGTAACCGGGTGGAAGACCCGCGCTGGCTGGCCTGGGGCAAAAAGCTCCAGGCCATCGCGCAGATCGGGCTGGCGTATACGCGCGACCCGTACGACCGGGAGCGGTTCGAGCAGGTGCGCGCCGTGGCCTTCGAGATGCTGGCCGCCGGGTCAGACGTGCCGCTGGAAACGGTGCGCTCCGTCTTCGCGGAGGACCACGGCTACGCTACCCCGAAGGTGGACGTACGCGGCGTGGTGTTCGATGCGGCGGGTCGCCTGCTCCTGGTGCGCGAGCGCGAGGATGGCCTGTGGACGCTTCCCGGCGGCTGGGCGGACGTGACCGATTCGCCGGGCGAGGCGGTGATCAAGGAGGTCCGCGAGGAGGCCGGGTTCGCTGTGCGCCCGGTCAAGCTCCTGGCCGTTCTCGACTACAACCGGCAGGGACACCACCCGCCCCGCGCCGTCGGCATCTACAAACTGTTCCTGCGCTGCGAGATCACAGGCGGCGCGGCGGCGTTTGACGATCTGGAGACGAGCGCCGTCGGCTTCTTCGCAGAGGACGCTCTGCCGGAGCTTTCGGAGGCGCGAACGACACCCGCTGAGGTACGCCGCCTCTTCGACCACTACCGCAACCCCGACCTGGCCGCAGACTTCGACTGAACACGGACCTATGACTGTCGTTCTTTTCCTGGTGGATGGAATGCGCCCCGACGCCCTGTCGCCGGAGCGGACGCCGAACCTGCACGCCCTGATGGCGGCCGGGGCGCACACGCTGACGGCCCGCACGGTGATGCCCTCGGCCACTTTGCCGTGCCACATGGCGCTGTTCCACAGCGTCCCGCCCGAGCGCCACGGCGTAACGACCAACACGTATACGCCGCCGGTGCGCCCCGTCCCGGGCCTGTTCGAGGCGCTCCGCAGCGCCGGGAAGCGCGCAGCGATGTTCTACAATTGGGACGAGCTGCGTGATCTGGCCCGGCCCGGTAGCCTGAGCATGGGGCTGTACCGTGGGATGGAAGAGCCGGGGGGCGATGACCCGGGCATCGCGCGGGCCGCTGCCGAGTACCTTGCCGGGGGTGCGTACGACTTCGCGTTCTGCTACCTCGGAGACACGGATGAAGAGGGACACCGGAGCGGGTGGATGAGCCCGGCCTATCTGGAGCGCGTTGCCATCGCCGACGCCTGCATCGGGCGTGTACTCGCGGCGCTGCCTCCGGATGCTCCCGTAGCGGTGACAGCGGACCACGGCGGCCACGAGCGGCGGCACGGCACCGACCGGGACGAAGATATGACCATCCCCCTCATCCTGCGCGGCCCCGGGGCAATACCGGGCACCGTGCTGGATGGCCCCATCAGCATCCTGGACATCGCCCCGACGCTTCTTCACTGGTTACATATCCCCCCGCCCACCCCCTGGGAGGGTCGCTCGCTGCTCTCTCCTCCGACTTAACAGGATACAGACGGCAAGCAAAACAGGCCAAAATAAGGGTTAAGCGAGGGGGCAGGCACCGTCTCTCCTGCTGTTCCCTGTGGCCTGTTCTGCTTCCCGAGTATCGGCAATTGAGTTAAGTTTAGAGGTTACACACTAGTGAGCACTTCTTCTCTGTCTCCCATCACACAGGAGGCGATTCGTTTATACCAGGCAGGCAACTTCGCGGGCGCCCGTCCGCTGCTGGAGCAGGCGGTAAAAGAGGACCCGCGCAACGGCCGGGCGTTTCAGTTCCTGGGCATCACCCGCTGCCAGACCGGCGATGTCCCGGGTGGCATTGAGGCGCTGCGCGAGGCGGTCCGCCTCCTTCCAACGGAGGCGATGATCCGCTACAACCTGGGGGTTGCCCTGGAGAAGGCGGGACGGTTCGAGTCCGCGCGGTACGTGCTGGAGGAGTCGCTGCTCCTCGACCCCACGAACGCGCGCGCCCGAGAGGCTCTGAACCGCATCCCGGACACCACAGCCCCGGCATCGCCCGCTCGCATGGCGACGACAGCCGCCGTGCCCCCGATGGCGTCGGTGCCTGCCACGGGTGCGACCACCGCTGCTGCGGCGGCACCGGCTGCGGGCGCCGAAACGGCGCCGCAGGAGGAAAACCGCCCCGTGCCCCTGCCGGGCGGGCTGATGCCCCTCGGCGGCGCCCCCGCCTAGCCAGGGAACCACCCACACACAAACCATCGCAAAACCGGCCCGGGGGCGTCTTCTGCGCCCCCGGGCCGGTTGTCTTTATATCTCCGCGATGGCCCGCTCGATCAGGCTCCGGGCAAGGAGTTGCGTCCCGGTGTGCTCGAAGTAGTTCGTGGAAAGGTCCAGGAACCCGGCCAGATAATCCAGCTTGTCGTCGCTGGCATCCACGAAGCCGCGCAGGTTGTTCAGCACAGCGCTCTGGGTGATGCCTCGCTCGCTGATAAACGAGCGCATCCAGCCCTGCACGGAGTTCAGGCTCGTGTTGATAAAGCCAAGCTGCCCCGCCGTGTCCCCGCCCGGGATCAGGCTCTGGACGCGCTGGAACGTCCCGTTCTGCGCCAGTTCGTTCGGCCCCATGCTGCCCACGGTGTTCAGAACCTTGTCCAGAAAGTCTGGACCGAGGGGTATCAGGCCGTCGAACGCAATCAGCGCCGCCATGCGGATGAGCGACTCCTTCTCGTAGGACGAGAGCGCCGCCACGAAGTCGCCGATGCTGTCGCCGGGCAGACCGTTTACCAGGGTGAAGCAGACCACCTCGGACACCAGTTTGATGGACAGGTCGATGCTCTGCGCCTTATCGGCCTTTGGCGTGATGCGGTTCAGGAAGCCCAGGAACGACACCCGCTCCCCGACCTTGTTCGCCAGCGCCGCCGCCCCGAGCGCCTTGTCGGTGCTGTCTACAGTCTGGTACAGCCAGAGGGCGCGCTGGTATCCCTGCGACTTGTCGTTGTACAGCTCCTCGCAGCGGGCACGGCACTGGTAGATCACGGTCTCGTCGGTTTCGCCCGTAACCGCGCGAATCGTGTTGTCGAAACCGACCAGATTCTGCCACTGCCCCGGCGCGATGAAGTCCAGCGCCTTGAGCGCCCGCACCGTCAGGCTGTTCGTGGGCAGTTCGTCCACCGCCCGGATGATGTCCGCACTCATGAGGTCATTCTCCGTTTCTGCTCCGCGGTGCTACAGGCTGGCGAGCCCGCTCAGGTCGAACTTCCCGATCATCGCCTCGCGGTCGGCGGCGGTGAACGACGGGTCAGTAGAGCGCACCTGCACCTGATACCGGTCACCCACCAGGATCGCCGTGCCCTGCGAGCCGACGCTGGCGGCCGGGTAGCCCGCGATCTTCTTCGTGCTGCTCTGGTACTTCTGGCGCGCCTCCGGGTTCGTCTGGGTGTCGGAGATGGTGAGCTGCGCTACCTTCTTCCCGCCGCGCGTCAGATCCGCCAGGGCAACCCCTTGCTTCTCCTGGGCGTAGGTCAGCTTCTCGTTCCCGCTGACTTTGGGGAATAGTTTGTTGAAGGCCGCGCCCTTGACGCCTTTACTCTCGGGCTTCACGTTGGGCACGAAGCCCGGCGGCGGCGTGGGGGACGGCGCGGGTGGCCGACAGGCCGCCCCGAACAAAAGCAGTGTGGCCAGAAGCGGCAGCGCGACGAGCCGTCGCGGCAGTTCCAGTCTCATCCGGTTTCTCTTTCTTGCTGGTCAATCGGGAGACACTCCCGGCGTCCGCACACGCGGTGACACGAAATCACTATACCCGCCCGCCCGGCCTTTCTGCGCGTCCGGTCGCGTCCCGGGGAGCGGACGCCCCCAGCACAACGTCCACCGCTCGGAACAGCTCCTCGGCGCCATCCCCAAGCGCCATCCCGATGCGCAGAGCGTACAGCGGAGGCGCCCCTGCCGCCGGCCAGAGGGGGCCGACCTTGACCAGATCCTTCTCGGTGGTGACCGCCACCGCCCCGGCAGGAACCGCCGCTGCCAGGGTTGCCACTTCGGCGGCCTGATAGGCGTGGTGATCGCCAAACGCCGTGAACGCCGCAACGTCCGCCCCGAGCGCAGCCACGGTCTCGCGGAAGCCCCGCCCGTCCGCAATCCCGGCGAACGCCGTCACCGGCCGGCCCGCGAAGGCGTCTGCGGGCAGGAGAGTGTCATCGCCGCCCGACCGTACCCACCCGACCGGCGCGTGGCGGGCCGTCGCTACGGCGGCGCCGGGCGCGAGGCGGCGCACCCGCTCCACCGTCCGCGCAAGGTCCGCCGCCCCGACCCGGTCCGCGCGTGTCAGCACCACCACCCCGGCGCGGGCCAGGTGCGACGGCGGCTCGCGGAGCAATCCGCGCGGCAGCACCCACCCATTGTCGAAGGGGCGGCGGGCATCCAGCAGCACTACATCGAGGTCCCGGTGAAGCTGCCAGAACTGCAGGGCGTCGTCCAGCAGGATGACATCCGGGGAGAAGCGCTCCACCGCGAGGCGCCCACTCCGCCGCCGGTCCTTGCCTACGATCACGGGAACGCCCGGCAGCGCCCGCGCCAGCAGCACCGGCTCGTCGCCCGCCTCGTCCGGGCCGAGCAGCACCCGCTCGCCGTCGCTCACCACGCGCGGCCCGCCGTCCCCCTTCTCCCCGCTCCCCCGGTGGCCGCGCGATAGCAGCGTGACACGCCGTCCGCCGTCGCGCAGGTACGCCCCGAGGAGCGCGGCCATCGGCGTCTTGCCCGTCCCGCCCGACGACAGGTTCCCGATGGCAATGACCGGCACCGGCAAGCGGTACCGCTTTCGGACCCCGGTCCGATAGGGTAGCAGGTACGCCTCTAGACCGGCGCGATGGAGCCACGCCAGCGGCGTCAACGCCCCCCGCAACAGCGCGGCGCCGACGCCCCGGTCCTTGCCGTGCAGGACGCCCTCCACAAGCCATTCGGCCTTACCGCCTACTTCCGGCGCCAAGCTGCCTCCACAGCGTCGAGAGTCTGCACGGTCACGCCCTGATTCCGGTCGATCAGCGCCCGCGCCTTCGCCGCCATCTCCTCCCGCTCCGCGTCCGGCAGCGACAGCAGGCGGATAACCTCCGCGGCCAGTCCCGCGGCATCCGCCACGGGGAACCCCACGCCCTCCGCCGCTGAGAGCGCCGCGATGTCACGCTGGTTATTCATGTACGGCCCGAAGAGCGCCGGCACCCCCTGCGCGAGCGGCTGGAACGCGCTCTGGCCGCCCTGCCGCACCAGCGACCCGCCGACAAACGCCACATCGGCCACCGCGTACGCCCGCCCCAATTCCCCGAACGTGTCGAGCAGAAGGGTGTTGGCGTCGGAAGGAGCAGCCCTCACCCCCGGGTACCCTCCGGGTGCCCGGAGGTGAGGGCCTTCTGCTCCTTCCGACCGCCGCCGCACCCGCATCCCCGCCCCTTCCAGAATCGCGGCTACGGCATCGGCGCGCTCCAGGTGGCGCGGGGCAACGATCACAAACAGGTCCGGGAACCGCTCCCGGATACGGGTGATGGCCTCGGCGACCAGCACCTCCTCGTCTGGCCCGCCGGAGTCCGACGGCGCGTTTCGGGTCGAGCCGCAGAGCAGCACGGGCACGCCCGCCGGGATACCCAGGTCTGCGCGCAGGGCGGCCCGCTCCTCCGGCGCCAGCATCCGCTCAGACTCATCGAACTTCGTGTTGCCCGTGGTAACGACCTTCGCCGGGTCGGCGCCCACCAGGGCGGCGCGACGGGCATCCTCCGCGCTCTGCATCGCGAACAGGTCCACCGCGGCGAGGCCCGGCCCGGTGAAGAACCGGCCGCGGCTCCCCCGGCGCAGTCCGCGGTCGGACACGCGCCCGTTCAGCACCGCGATGGTCGCGCCGTGGCGCCGCTTCGCCGCCTGAAGGAAGTTCGGCCAGATCTCCCACTCCATCAGCAGCACCAGGTCAGGACGGACGCTCGCCAGGGCGGCGTTCACGGCCAGGGGATAGTCCAGGGGGAAGTAAACGATGGCGTCCGCCTGCGCCTCGAACCGCTGCCGCGCCACCTCGCGCCCGGCGGGCGTGATGGTGGAGACGACCAGCAGGGCATCGGGGTAGCGCTTGCGCAGTTCCCGCACCACGGGCACCGCCGCCATCGCCTCTCCCACCGAAACGGCGTGGAGCCAGATGCGCGGGGAGCGGGTGTCCTGGGCGAGGTCCGGCGGGTAGGTCCCCCACCGCTCGCCCCAGTGGCCGCGGTCCTCCTTGCCGTTCGCCAGCCGCCAGAGGAGGTACGGCAGGATGATCGGGGTGAGCAGAATCAGGAGCAGGTTGTAGATCAGCAGAGCCATCAATCCTCGGTGTCCCGTGCGACCGTGTCGGTCATAAAGACCTCCTCGCAGGAGGTGGAGAGCGGGCCGAGGGTTGCGCGGAACTCCTGCGCCGCAAGGGAGCCCGGGTCGTTCCGGACGGCCTGCGCGATGCGCTCGTACGCCTCGCGGCTGTCGTACTTCCAGACGGCGACTACGCGCCCGTCCTCGGTCTCCCACCGGCCCACAAGCCGCGCCCCATGGCGGAGTTGTACGGGCAGCAGACGCTCCCGGAAAAAGCGGTGGAACGCGGGCAGGTTCTCCGGCACCGCTTCGTAAATGCGCATTCGGTAGATAGCGGCCATATAGCTCCCACTGCATCTTACCGGATACGCGAAGGGCGGGCGCGGGACATTCCCGCGCCCGCCCTTTCCCGATTTCCGCCGGCTACTTCGCCAGACCGCCTTCGGCGATCTCCGCCGCCGAGGGCGGCAGGAAGGTTGTTCCGTAGCGCGGGGCCGCCGCCAGCATCTTCTCGATGATGTCCGCCGGCGGTTCCTGCGCGGGCGGCAGGGTCAGTGCCTGCGCCGGGACGCTGAACTCGCGGAACCAGTTCTCGAAGCCGGACGGGGTGATGAGCAGCAGCACGCGCGAGGACTCAGAGCGAATCTTGAACGAGTGCGGCACGCCGCGCGGCATGAAGACCACGTCGCCCGCCCGCGCCTCGATCACCTCGTCGCCGACGTAGAAAGTGCCGTGCCCCTCCAGGATGTAGAAGGTTTCGTCCTCGCGCTCGTGGACGTGTCGGGGCGGCTCGTTGCCGGGCACCGCCTGCATCTCCAGCAGCGCGAAGGCGCCGCCGGTCTGTGCGCCGTCCGCCAGAACCTGCATCAGGTGCCCGTGGTACCAGAGCGCGTCTTCGACTCCGCCGCGCCCGCGGAACCCCGCCAGCAGTCCCGCCACCGTTCCGTTCGTGTTCATGGTGTCTCCTGTCGCTTTCCGGCCGGCGTATCCTCTGCCGACCTACGGAGAGCAGTGTAGCCACCCACCGTGACAGAATCGCGAACGGGCTCGGCGAAAGCTATCGATGCTACAATGAGCTAAAGGGAGGGAGCAGAGGTCTATGACAACCCGACTCAGTCCCCAGGAGATTGGGGTTCGCGCTCAAACGATCTATCGGGATTGGATTCAAAACAGAATCGCCCCGTCTGACCGGTCCAAAGTCCTGGTGATCGATATAGATACCCGTGACTTCGAGATCGATGCCGATGAAGAAAAGGCGAGCGAACGCATCGAGGCCCGGCGACCGAACGGCCAGTTCTACGTAATGCGCGCGGACGGCGGTCCTGTCGCCTTTTTAGGAACCTGGCAGTGATCCTCAGCGGCGTAGTCAGTGCGCAACGCCAGCCCCTCGTTCGACTGGTCGTACGTGGTCCCCGCGGTCAGGAACAAACCATTGAAGCCTTGCTGGACAGCGGATTCAACGGGACGCTGGCGTTGCCGGAAGCCGTCATTTCAGCTATGGGATGGGAGTACCGGCGGGCGAAGAAGATTATGATCGCCGACGGGAGCGCGGTGGATGTTGCCGAATACCGAGGTCGCATCCTTTGGGAAGGCATTGAGCGTCCCGTCGCCGTCATCGCTACGGGACTTCAACCTATCGTCGGCATGGCCCTTCCCTACGGCTACCGCATCACCATAGACATGGTAGACGGGGGCGAAGTGCGGGTGACGGCGATGGACGGCACGGACTGAGTTGGAGCGCACCGGGCACTACGTGGAATAGTCGCCGCTGTCCCAGGGCGGGTGGAACATGATGTCGTTCGGCTCGAGCAGGACATACTCCAATTCCGGGTCCTCCTCGTCCGAACGTTCGTAGACCAGCCCGAAGAGGCAGCCGTCTCTCTCGACTTCGAACAAGCGCACCCAAATGTCGCCGGACTGCCACGGGCCGAGCGCGGCCAGAAGTGCATCTAACTCCTGCTCCGCCCGGTTTGTCGCATCCGATTCCCCGTCAGCGCCGCCGGACCGGGCGTCGGTGCCCAGGTGATTGCCGTCCGCGTCGAAACGGTGCAGCACGGCATACCAGCGCTTTTCGCTTCGCCAGTAGCGCCTCAGAGGTTCGGGCAGACGCTCCGCAATCTCGTCTACCGGGAGTGCGCCGGTGACAAAAGCCACGAACTGCTGCCCGTTCTCGTCACGCCCGACCAGATCGAAGCGAGCATACTCACCTGTCTCACAGGGGATGCGCAGCAGGTCAGGAACTGCCACGGGCGCTACTCGTCCTCGTCGTCCGTTCCGTCGATCATCAGTTCGTGCAGGGCGGTGAAGGTGCCGCACATCGCACACGGTTCGAATCGGCCCTGTTCGTCCAGGATTTCCAGGTCGAGGAAAACCACGGCCGGAGCGTCGGGGGACACGCTGTAGTCGAACGCCATGTAGTTCCCGCCGGGGTCCTTCACGAAGGGGTATATCCCCTCAGGCAGTGCGCGCTGCTCGCGCAGCGTCCGGTGGTTTTCTATGGCCTGATCCGGGTCAAACCATGTCCACCACCAGCCGGACCATTCGACGCCCTCCACGCCGTCCCGGGCAGGGTCGGGCGGGGCGTCGCTGTTGGCGATGACGAATTCCACGAAGTCAGCCGGCAGGGAGACGCCCCACGCCTCCTCGACTCTACGCAC
>CALEKU010000270.1 GCA_937902745.1 uncultured Armatimonadota bacterium | reverse complement strand
CGCATACGCGCGCGCACCTCGCGCGAGAACACGGGGTTCTCCGGCAGTCGCAGCGCGGCGAGCCTCACGCCACCAGCCCTTTCGTGACGCGCAGGAAGATGTCTTCCAGGTCGGTGTCCTGCTCGGCGAACGACTGGACGCGCACGCCGCCGTGAATCAGGGCGAGCAGCACCTCGCTCTGGTCGTCCAGCGTGCCGTCGTAGTCCACACGGAAGGTCTCCCCCACCAGCTTCACAGCCCGTACGTGCGGCACCTCCTCCAGCACCTCCTTCGCCCGCGGCCGATCGTTCTCGGGCACACGGATCTCCAGGACGCGGTGGCCCAGCACCGAGCGCATGATCTCCTCGATGGGGCCGGAGACGATCAGCTCGCCCCGCTCGATGATGCCGACCGACGTGCAGAAGTCCGCCAGCTCCGGCAGGATGTGCGAGGAGACAATGATGGTCTTGCCCATGGAGCGCAGCTCCTTGAGCAGCTCCTTGATCTCGATGCGGGCGCGCGGGTCCAGGCCGGAGGCCGGCTCGTCCAGCAGAAGCACCTTGGGGTCGTGGACGAGGGTTTTCGCCAGGCAGAGGCGCTGCTTCATGCCGCGCGAAAGCTCGTCCACGAAGGCGTCCTTCTTCTCGGTCAGGCTGGTCAGGTCCAGCACCATGTCGATCAGGCCGGGCCGGTCGGAGCGGGGGACGCGGTAGGCGGCGCAGAAGAAGTCGAGGTACTCCCAGACCTTGAAGTCATCGTACACCCCGAAGGCGTCCGGCATATAGCCGATGCGCGCGCGCACCGCCTCCACGTCGTCGGTGACATCGATCCCATCCACCCGCGCCACGCCGGAGGTCGGCTCCAGCAGGGTGGCCAGCATCTTGATAGTGGTGGTCTTGCCCGCCCCGTTCGGACCGATGAACCCGAAGATATCCCCCGGCTCCAGGCTGAGACTCAGCCCTTTGACGGCGACCAGGTTCTTGTACTCCTTGCGCAGGTTGACGAGTTCGACCATCGGCATAGCGGGAGTGATCTCCTTATGTTCGCAGGCGGACGCGCAGCTACTCTACCTTGATGACACCGGGACCGGTGAGAAGATCGGAGAGGACGTAGCGAACGGTGACGCGGGCGGTGATCTTCTGCTCGCCCGGTTCCACCGGCGTCTGCGCCATATCGGCGCGGGCAGACATCATCGCGCCGCCGAACATCGGCCGTGGGAAGTCGGCGCTGGCCTCGGCGACGCTGACCAGCCGGAGGCTGCCGTACCCGGAGGCGCGCCCTACCACTTTTGCCTTGCGTGCGGCGTCCAGAACGGCAAGGCGCAGGGCTTCGTCCTCCAGCGGCTTCGGATCCGCGAAGTCAAACTGGATGCCTCCGGCAACGTTCGCCCCGGCCTTCACCGCGGCGTCGATCACCTTGCCGGCGTCCGCGACCTTGCGCACGGTCACCTGCACCGTGTTCCGCGCGACGAAGACCACGCGCGTGCGCGGCGCCTGCGGCGGCTGGCCCTGCCCCCCGGCCTGCCCGACGTGGAAGCTGCGTCCCCCGCTGAAACCGCTGCCGCCGAGACCGTTCGGTTCTTCCGTCCGGTAGATGCTGTAGCCGGAGGTCTGGACGTCCTTTTCGGCGACACCGGCGGCGCGGATGGCCTTGATTACGGCGTCGGTGAGGCGGGCGTTCTCCTCGGCAGCCTTCGCGGCCTCCGCATCGCGCGTTTCCACCCCCAGGGTCAGGCGGGCGATGTCCGGCTTCGCCGTGACCTCCCCCACCCCCTGCATCACGATGCCCTCGGCGGCGGACGGCGCCGCGGGGGCGGGCGCCTGCAGGGCGAACGCAGGCAGCGGCGCGACGGCCGGCAGAGCAATCAGCGCCGCCGCGGTAGCAGCGACGGCAACGCGCCGATGTTGCGGATTTCGTTTCACTGTTCCAACTCCTTTGGTCCCTTCGTCAGTCGGCGCATCGCGATGAGCAGCAGCAGGAACGCCCCGGTGAAGCAGAACACGATATACACCAGCGAGGGCGTGACCATCCGGCTGCTGCGGTCCATGAGCAGCGTCACCGGCATGTACGGGTTCAGCCATAGCGGGAGGAACTCTTCCACCACCAGATAGGTGCGCCCTCCCCGGAACATCTCCTCTGCCAGGACATACAGGATGAACGTCCCCACCACGAAAAACCCCGTCACCGCGAACGCCGCGGCATTGGCGATAAAGGTGCGCCGACACGCCCACGAGCAGAACACCCCGACGGCAGCGTAGAAGAACAGCGTCGCCAGGAGGTGCAGGCCCGTAAGCAGGATGTCGATGGGGGCGATGTTTGCGATAATAGCCGCCGTCAGATTCAGCGGCGCGAAGAGCGCCAGGATCAGCAACGGCGGCAACACCGCCGCCACGTACTTACCCAGAACGATCTCGGCCGGCCTCAGGCGGGACAGGAGCAGCGCGTTCCATGTCTGCTGCTCGCGCTCCTGCGTGATGCTCCCGGCGGCCAGGGACGGCACCAGGAACAGCAGCAGGGTGGTCTCAATGCCCAGCACAAACAACATATACAGGTCACGCGCAAGGCGGGCGGAGTTTGCCGCGAGGATGCCCCGCAGACCAAACCAGTACAGGGCCAGAATGGAAAGCCCTATCACCACCACGACGGTGATACGGTTGACCCGGGCACGCCGCCGGCTGCGCGCCCGATTGCGCAGGTCTTTCCACAAAACAGGGTTTTCCCGGAGGATGCTCATGGGTGAACGACGGCGATTCCCTTCTCCAGAAACGTGCCCGCCTGCGCCGCAGTTACGGCGCTCAGGTCAACCACCACCCCCCCGCCCACCGGAGCGGCCGGGCACTGGACGCGCCGTAGGGCTCAGAGCCGGGCGGGGCGCCCTTCACCCGCCGCCGCGCGATGCCTCGCGCAGTCAGGGGTCATAGTCCCTGTCGGTCTTGAACGTGGCCCAGGAGGGCAGGTGATCCGACACGCTCTTCTCGTAGAGTTCCCGCTCCTTACCCTTGGGCTTCGGGTAGACGAATGCCTCGCCGGTCCACTCCTGCTGGGTCACCGCGGGCGATGTCACCACAATGTGGTCGATACGCCCACTGCGGCCCAGATACGAGGAGACCGTCTTGGGCAGGCGAGCGCCCGTCACCACGAAGCGCAGTTTGCCGCGCCGTCCGTCCGTCAGCTCCTTCAGGGCGTCGGAGTCGGCGAAGTCGTTGAAGTCTCCGACGATCACAAAGTCTTCGTCCTTGCGCGCCACCGCCTCTTTTTCCACCCGGTCACGGATGCGGCGAAGCTGGGTGCGTCGGGTCCGGATGTCTTCCGGGTCGAACATCGCCTTCAGGTGTAGAACCACCAGCGTGAAGTCGAACTGGCCGATCTTCACGGGGGCGACGAGCGGCGCTCGGAGCGAGCCGCGCCCGCCCTTCTCCAGCCCCTCGTTGACATCCGGCCACTCCGCCGCGCGCCCCACAGTGGCGCGGGAGGCGTCCCAGAGTATGCCACACCGCTGCTGCCGCCCACTCGTGCCGAGTTGGAACTTCCAACCCGGCAGGTGGCGCACCAGCGCCGCCAGCGCCGCTTCGTCCTGAACCTCCTCCACGCCGAGCACGACACAGCCCGTTTGACGAATGACGTCCGCGATATTGCGCAGGTCCGACTCGGAGCGCGCGTTCTTGCCGCCCAGACTGAACCATTCGATGTTGAACGTCCCCACCGCGGCCACATCGCCCTCGGGCGCCTTTGGCAGCCCGCTCGGCGTGGCGAGCCGCGGCCCGGGAGGCGGCGGTGCAGGGGTCGCACGGTTCGCGCGGGGCGCGGGCGCGCTCGCGGAAGCGGCCGGGGCCGGCGGGGACGCGACCGGGACGGAGGCCTGGCGGCGGAAGCACGAGCCGACCAGCGTCGCCCCCACCGCCAGAATCAGCGTGACGAGAGACACGACGCGGCGCGGCGGCCCGCCCGGTATGGCAGCAGAAGAGCCGCGGCGCGAACGCGCGGCGGGTCGTCTGGAGGCGGCGGAGTTACGGCGCTTGGAGGCCATCAGTCAGGAGTTCCCTTCGGCGCGAACGACGCGCCCGGCGCGGTAAACGCTTCGGCAAGCGACGACGGCACCCCCAGCCAGTCGCACACCGTCGCCCCCCAGTCCCCGAACGTCGCGCGATCCCCCAGCGGCGTGGGCGCGGTGACGGCCGGGCCGAACAGCAGCAGGGGCGCGTACTCCCGCGAATGGTCGGTAGACGGGGTCGTGGGGTCGTTGCCGTGGTCAGCGGTGAGGCCCACCAGGTCGCCCGGCCCAAGAAGTGCCGGCACCTCCGCAACGAAGTCATCGAACTCGGCCAGCAGGCGGGCGAAGTTCACGGGATCGTTACGGTGGCCGTACAGCATGTCGAAGTCTTCGAGGTTTGCGAACACGAAGTCGGCGTCCGCGCCCGGCCCTTCGCGACGCAGGGCACGGCGCAGGGCATCGAGATGGTCCGGGTTGTTGGTGGTCGGCTCGGACGTGGCAATTCCCCTTCCGGAGAAGATCTCGCCAATCTTGCCGATGGCGTGGACGCGCTTCCCGGCGGCGGTCAGCGCGTCCAGCACAGTGTCGTGTGGCGGGGCAAGCGGGTAGTCGCGCCGGTTCTCCGTACGCTTGAAGTCCGCAGCCGAGTTGCCAACGAAGGGCCGGGCGATAACGCGCCCGACGTGGTGCGGCGGCACCAGTATCTCCCGGGCAGCCTCGCACGCCGCGTACAGCCGCTCCAGGCCGAAGACCTCCGGGTCCTCGTGTGCCGCGACCTGGAACACGGAATCAGCGCTGGTGTAGAGGATAGGTTTCCCCGTGCGCAGGTGCTCCTCGCCGAGAAGTTTCAGAATCTCGGTGCCGGAGGCCGGAAAATTACCCAACGTTCCCCGCCCGATTCGCGACTCAAAGGTAGACACAATTTCAGGAGGAAATCCGTCCGGGTAAGTGGGGAACGGGACGCGCGTGGCCACTCCCATCATCTCCCAGTGCCCGGTGACTGTGTCTTTGCCCTTGCTCACCTCGGTCAGGCGCCCCCACGCCGCGGGGGCGTCCGGAGCCGGGGAAACGCCCGGCATCGGGGTGATATTGCCGAAGCCGAGGGCGGCCAGGTGGGGCGTTTGCAGGCCACCGACGGCGCGGGCGGTGTTGGAGAGGGTGTTCGAGCCCAGGTCGCCTTCACCGTAGTCGCGGGCGTCCGGCAGTTCGCCTGCGCCGCAGCCATCCAGAACGATGAGGAAGAAGCGTCGTGTTGGGGTCATGAGAGTGTGTCTCTGTCCGCTCTGTACGTTCGGTAGCCCGGCAGGGTTCTCCTGCCCGGCCCACCCCATAGCCCCCTCCGCCCCGAGGTTCCCACAGAGTTTTCAAGAATTTCGGCAGGAGGGCTATGGAACACGGAACAGAGCACGGACGTCTATCGTCCGATAGACGTTGCGACTGTGTCTCTTGTCATCTTGTGCGTTGACATTAGGAGAGCGTTATGGCGGAAAAGACGCGATCTCTGGGTTCATTGCTGCGCCCGAACCTGTCGGGCGATCGTTCAAACGTACTGCCCGCCGATGCGGCGGCTGTGGGGCATCCCGCCGAGGCCATCCGAAAGCCCCATGAGGAGTTGTGCCCCCACTGCGGACGCCTGAACCCGGTGGGCCGGGAAATCTGCGCGGACTGCGGCCAGAAGCTGCCCCTGGAGAGCGTGAAGACGCTATTTCAGGGCAAGGAGCGACAGGAGATCCTTCAGGAAGCGCTCAAGTTCGGCCTCCTCCTGGTAGCGGTGTCCGTGCTGGTGGCGATCAGCAACTTCATCCCGACCACCGGACGGGTCCTGATCATCCTGGCGACCATCGCCTTCCTGATCTGGCGATTCTTGGCAAAGATTACGGACGACTGAGTCCGACCGGCGCGTGGGACGACCGCGGCGGCGGCAGCGCCACGAAGCGCAGACCGCCCCCGCGCCCCCACGCCAGCACGGCCGGAAGGGCGTCCGTCACTGCGGACACACCGGGCCGCTCGTGCAGCAGCACGACGTCGCCCGGCCCGATGCGCGACGTCATCCGGCGGGCCAGCACACCCGCGGTGACCTCCCGGTCGTAGTCTCGCGGGTCTACCGACCAGGCGGCGAGGCGCCATCCCAGGCGGGTTGCCGTCCGGCAAAGCCGCCACGTCTTGAACCCGTGCGGCGGGCGGAGCCACGGCTCCTCCCCGAGCCCCCTTCCACTCGCCTCCTCGATCCGCGCCCGCGCCTCGCTCAGTTCTCGCGCCAGTTGTGCGGGCGGTGTCAGCACCATCGCCTGATGACGCAGGCCGTGCGCCCCGAGGGCATGGCCCTCGTCCGCGATTCGCCGCGCCAGCGCCGGGAACTGCGACGCCCGCTCCCCTACCAGAAAGAACGTCGCCCTGGCTTCATGCGCCGCCAGAAGGTCCAGCAGGCGGGGCGTGGTTTCGGGGTGCGGCCCGTCGTCGAACGTCAGCGCGACGGCGTCCGCTCCCGCGCCGGCCGGCAGCCGCACCAGGAGCGGATGGCCGAACGATGATCGCGGGAAGAACGTGGCCACGAAGTATGCGGACAGACCGGCCGCCACTGCCGCACCGCCCCCGAGTACCGTCGGGAGCAGCGCCCCGGGAGGGAGTGCCGGCGCAAGCGCCCCGAGCGCAGCGGCGGCCGGTATCCCGACCTGCGCCGTTCGTGCCGCGATGAATGTCCGCACCGGGTCCGGGTCCGGAGCTTCGCCCCAGGCGTTCCGCCTGACGGGTGCGCCCACCGCGGCCCCTACTGCATCCTTTCCGCGATCCAGTTGCCGATGAGTGCCAGAACGTCCTTCGAGATGGTCTCCTCGATGGTGCCGTACTCGCCGACGAGGCCCTTATCAGCGGTCTGGAACAGATGGTTCAGTCCGGGCAGCACCTTCACGGTGGCGTCCGGGTTCGCCTTCAGCGCTGCCTCCATTGGTGGAATGTTGACACCGTGCAGTACCTGCAGGTCCTTCTCGCCGTTCAGCACCAGCACCGGGCAGCGCACCTTGGCCAGAGTCGGCGCGGGGTCGTAGGACAGGAAGTACTGGAACCAGGGGCTCATCAGGGGAGCCGTGCTCTCCTTCAGCGCCTTCTCCACCTGCTCGCGCGTCTCCTGAGGCGCCCCCTCAGTCAGGGAGCGCAGGATTTCGTGGATCTTCGCCTCCTGCTTCTTCGGGTCCTTTTCCGCGCGGATCACGCCGAAGACCCGCTTCTGGAACTCCTGCTCCCGCGCGATGGCGTCGTCCGGCGCCCCCGATGCCTTTGCGATCGCGGCGGCCTGCGTCAGCACCACCTGATCGCCGGGCACCCCCGTGCCTGCTAGCAGCACCAGGAAA
The DNA here is from genome assembly GCA_937902745.1 of uncultured Armatimonadota bacterium. Classification (GTDB taxonomy): domain Bacteria; phylum Armatimonadota; class Armatimonadia; order Armatimonadales; family Armatimonadaceae; genus CALEKU01. Next base: position 1,018 of record CALEKU010000270.1, on the reverse strand, counting down.
GCAATGTCTTCGGGCGACGCGACCGCGACCATGGGAGCCACGACGCCCCCCTCACTGTGGCCGATAAGGCCGATCTTTTTCGGGTCCGCCACCGTGGCGCGCGTCTTCAGATAGTCCACCGCGGCGCGCACGTCGTCGGCGAAGTCCGCGGTCGTGGCCTTGCCGAAGTCGCCCGTGGACGTGCCCACTCCCCGGTCATCGTAGCGCAGGCTGGCGATGCGCCGCCGCGCCAGGTAGTCGGCGATTACCGCGAACGGCTTGTGACCGAACAGCGTCTCGTCCCGGTCCTGCGGTCCGGACCCGCTGATAAACACCACGGTCGGAAACGGCCCGTCCCCGGGGGGAACCACCAGCGTTCCCGCCAGCTTCACGCCCTTCGCCCTGGGGTTCTCGAAGGTCACCTCCTCGGTCTGATAAGGGAACGGCGGCTTCGGCTCCTGCGGGCGCTTCGGCGCGCTGGCGGCGACCTGCGCCGCCGTCGCGCGCGCCAGCGTGAGCGGGAAGGTCTGCCCCGACTGGGCGAACGTCCCCTCGAAGCTCTTGCCGTCCGCCGAGCGCTTGCCGGTGAACTTTGCCCCAATCACAGCGACGTCGAAGGTGATCTCGCCCTTGCCCTTGTCGAACTCGGTCTTCTCGACCGCGATGCCCTGCCCGCCCTGCTGCGGCACGTCCATCTTCGCGACCGGCTTGCCCTTTTCGGTCGCCACCCGGAAAATGAGCAGGAGCGACTGCCCGCCCGGCAGTGCCAGTTTCCCCTGCCAGGTTCCGTCGATAGATTCGTTCTTCACCGGCTTTTCCTGTGCCCGAGCGGTGGACGACGCGTTCGCCGTTCCGGCGACCATCCCCAGGGGCAGCAGGGCGAAGACCGCCGCCACCGCTGCCGCAATCAAACCATGCTTCATTCTGGATTCTCCTGCCTCAAAAGACACCCGCGGCCGCTCCCGGTTACACCTCCCGGCTATTTCCCCGGGGCCCCGCGCCGCCGGATGCGGGTCCACATCGCGCGGCTGGCGATCGG
>CALEKU010000269.1 GCA_937902745.1 uncultured Armatimonadota bacterium | reverse complement strand
CTGCGCGACCCCCTCCGCCAACGCGAGCGTCTCCTCCGGGGCGACGCCGGCGCGGTTTTCGCCGCCGGCCAGGTTCACCTCGATGAGTACGAGTTGCTCTTTGCCAATTTTAACAGATTGTTTTCCAATTTCCTGCGCCAAACGTAAATTATCGACGCTATGGATAAAAGAAAATAGCGAAACGCTGTACTTTGCCTTATTTGATTGCAGGTGGCCGATCATATGCCAGTTAATAGGAACATTTGTTTGATTGCGGACCGCCTGTATCTTTACCTGCGCTTCCTGGACGTAGTTTTCACCGAAATCCTGCACTCCCGCGGCCACCGCCGCGAGAATACGCTCCGGTGGCATCTTCTTGGAGACCGCCACCAGGCGGATATCTTCCGGAGAACGGCCTGCACGGCGGGCAGCGGCGGCGATTCGGGCGCGGACGAGGGCGAGGTTTTCGGCGATAGCGGGATCAGGAGTGGGTGCGGAAGGGGGCGCGGCGTTCATGGCCTCAGTATAGCGCGCCGGCGCTGCCCTCCCCTCCCCCACCGGGGGGAGGAGGGGCGATTTTGCGTCTGCAGAGCGGCGAGAAGCCCTCGAATCATCCGAAACGGCCCCGGATGTAGTCTTCCGTCTCCCGCTGCTCCGGCTTGGTGAAGATCCGGTCGGTCGCTCCGAACTCCTTCAGCTCTCCCTTCAGGAAGAAGCCCGTAAAGTCCGAGCAGCGCGCGGCCTGCTGCATGTTGTGGGTCACGATAACGATCGTGTAATCCTGCTTCAACTCCTCCATCAGCTCCTCGATACGGTGGGTGGAGTTGGGGTCGAGCGCCGAGGCGGGCTCGTCCATCAGGATTACCTCGGGCTCCGTGGCGAGCGTCCGAGCGATGCACAGGCGCTGCTGCTGACCGCCGGAAAGGGCGAGCGCCGACTGCCGGAGCTTGTCCTTCACCTCGTCCCAGAGAGCCGCCTGACGTAGCGACTTCTCCACGATCTGCTCCAGGATCTTGCGGTCCTTGAGGCCGTGGATACGCGGGCCGTAGCAGATGTTGTCGAAGATGCTCATGGGGAAGGGGTTGGGGCGCTGGAACACCATCCCCACCCGTCGCCGCAGGTCGGCCACATCCACCTGCGGCGCGTAGATGTCGGCGCCATCCAGCTGGATGCTCCCCGTGAGGCGCGTCCCCTCAATCAGGTCGTTCATGCGGTTCAGGGTGCGCAGGAACGTGGACTTGCCACAGCCGGACGGGCCGATCAGGGCCGTGATTTTGCGGTCGTAGAGCGAGATGTTGATCTTCCGGAGCGCCTGAAAGTCTCCGTAGAAGAAGTCCACATCCCGCGCGTCGATTCGGGACGACAGGCCCGGAATCGTCCCCGGTCCGCTGCGGGAGGGGCCCGTCGCGGGGGACTCGGACCGGGTCTGTTCTTGTGTACTCATGGCGTGTGCGGGTGTTCTTCGGCTACCACTTGCGCTGGCGGCGGATGCGCGCGCGCAGCAGAATGGCGCTCAGGTTGACGACAAAAACAAGCAGCAGCAGGACCAGGGCGATGCCGTACTGGAGCTTCAAAGGCGCATTCGCTACCTGGGTGACGACATAGAAGAGATGGTAGGGCAGCGCCATGACCGGATCGGAGAGCTTTGGGAAGCCCGTATAGGTGATCAGTGAGGCGACGGCCGTAAACAGAATGGGAGCGGTCTCGCCCGCGGCGCGGCCGATGGCGAGGATGGCGCCCGTCAGGATGCCGGGCAGAGCGGCAGGCAGCACCACGCGCCAGATGGTGGTCCACTTGGTCGCGCCAAGGCCCATCGACCCCTCCCGGAAGGAGCGCGGCACGGTCAGCAGCGCCTCCTCCGTGGCCGTGATAATGACCGGGAGCACCAGGACCGCGAGCGTGGCGGAACCCCAGAGCAGGGAGTTCTGGCGCCAGGTGGCTAGAGGCGACCCGGTCACCCGATCCAGCAGCCCGCCAAAGAAGAGCACGAAGAGCCCGAGGCCGAAGAGGCCGTGGACGATAGAGGGGACGCCGGCCAGGTTAACAATCGCCATTCGAATGGCGCGCACCAGCGGCCCCTTCTTCGCATACTCGGTCAGGTAGATCGCCGCGAAGATGCCGAGCGGCAGCGCCAGAACGATGGTCCCCATCATGAGGGCAAAGGTGCCCAGGATCGCGGGCAGAATGCCCCCGCCCGCGTCCCCCGCCCGCGGCGCCGTAGTCAGGAATCCGGGTTCGAGCAGCTGCCCGATGCCGTTGACGAAGATGGTCCCGAACACCAGAATCATGGGAAGGAAGACGCAGAGGGCGCCGACTCCCATGAGAGCAAACATCAGTTTTTCACGACGCCGGCGGGCCCGGATATGCTCCGGCTGGGCGGCGGGAAGGAAGCGCCCGCCGCTGCTCTCCGCAGCGTTCTCGGCCGCGGGTACCGACGGGTTGACGGCGGCGGTGCTCATGCCGCGACTCCTCTCACGTGCGTTGTGCCCTCCGCAGCGCGAAGTCCGCCACCAGATTAATCAGGAAGGTGATGAGGAACAGAACGACGCCCAGCATAAACAGCGCCCGGTAGTGTTCGCCCCCCTGCACGACCTCCCCCATCTCGGCAGCGATGGTCGCGGTGATGGTGCGGCACAGCCCCAGGTAGGTGGCGAAGACCCGGTGGAAATCGCCGGCCATAGTGTCGGAAAGGGCCCGGCTCACGCCGTTCCCGGTCACCATCAGCACGACCATGGTCTCCCCAATGGCGCGGCCCACCCCCAGCATCACCGCGGCGACAATCCCGGAGAAGGCGGCCGGCAGAAGCACGCGCCAGATCGTCTCCCAGTGCGTTGCCCCCAGTCCGTAGGAGCCCTCGCGCACGTCGCGCGGCACGGCGTTGATGGCGTCCTCGCTGATTGTGGCGATGGTCGGCACCGCCATAAACGCCAGAGTGACCGAACCGGCCAGCATCGTCTTTCCCGTAGGAAGATGGAGGGTGTCCTGGAGCAGGGACGCCAGCACGGCGACTCCAAAAAATCCCAGTACCACGGAGGGAACGGCCGCCAGGAGTTCGACCGCTGGCTTCAGGTACTCGCGCACCTTGACCGGCGCAATCTCGCTCATATAGACCGCGGTGGCCAGTCCCAGCGGCACCGCGATGACGATGGCGCCCAGCGTGACCAGGAGCGAAGACGCCAGGAGCGGGACGAGTCCGAACCGTGGGTCCCCGCGCGCGGGCTCCGGTATCCACTTCGTCCCCAGGAAGAACGACGCGAACGGGTACTCGCGTAGCAGAGGCAGCGCCTCCTTGAAGACGAACAGGAAGATCAGGACAACCAGGATGATGGAAAGAAACCCGCAGAGGTAGATCCACCCGGTGATGACGCGCTCCCCCGCCTTCGCAAAGGGAGAACGGCGGGCCGAGCGCATATGGCTCGCGCCTCCCGGCGCCTGGGGAGCGCCGGCCTGTGAGTTATTTGCCTGCGTGGACATAGTGGCCCCTTACCAAGAACGGGCCGCTCCTTAGCTCTATAACGGAGTTTTTAACTTCGGTGTGCGCTACTTGAGGGTAATGAAGCCCTGTTTCTTCACGATAGCCTGCCCCTCCGGGCTGGTAACGTAGTCCAGGTACTCTTTGGTGATCCCCTGCGGCAAACCAAGCGTGTAGTTAAAGAGTTCGCGGGAGATGGGGTACTTCCCGTTCAGGATGTTCTCCGGCGTGGGCAGGATCGCGGGCTCGCCGGTCTTGAAGGCTACCGGCACCTCTTTGACCTTGCCAGTTCGGGTGAATTCGTGGGCGTAGGCAACGCCGATGTACCCGATACCGCCGACGTTCTTCTCGACGTCCTGGGCAATGGCGTTGTTGGAGACGTTGGAGATCATGTCCTGGCGGTACTCCTCCTCGCCCAGGACCTCCTCCTGAAAGTAGGCGTAGGTCCCGGAGGCGGTATCGCGACCGGAGGCGACGACCTCCTGATCCGGGCCGCCGATCTCCTTCCAGTTGTTGATCTGGCCGGTATAGATACCCTTGAGCTGATCCAGGGTGATCTCTTTGATGGGGTTTTTCGGGTTGATGACGATGGTGATGCCGTCACGGGCGACCGGCACTTCCATAATCGTCGTGCCCTTCGCCTCAGCCTGCTTCTTTTCCGCGTCCTTGATGGCGCGCGAGGCGTTCGCCACGTTGGCGGTTCCGTTGATCAGGGCGACAATCCCGGTTCCGGTCCCGCCTCCTGTGACCGTTATATTGGCGTTCGGATGCTTTTTCTTGAACTCCTGTGCCCACTCCTGGGACAGGGGAAGAAGGGTATCGGAGCCCTTGATTACGAGCAGTCCGGAGGGATCTACGGCGCCGGAAGACTCCGGAGAGGGCGAGGTGGGTGCGGGGCAACCCGTCATCAGGGCCAGGATCGGCAGGAGGCAGAGCGCAAAAAGACCGGCGCGCAGTCGCGTGATGATCGCGGTTCGCATGTCGGGCGTTCCCATGAATCCTTGTCCGGTCCGGTGCCCGCGGGCCACCGAACGCGCGTCGCTACATGATACCGCACCGCCCGCGGGGGCAGTGGGAGGTACGGGCCGCGCCGCCAAACGCTCTCCAGAGGATTGTAGCACCTTCGCAAACCGCGTAGGTTAAGGTAATGTTAAGACTTCCCGCGCGTCACCGCCGTCACCTGCACCAGTTCAGGGCGCTCCTCGGTCGGCTTCGCTGAGCGTATAGAAGGGGGACAGATAGGTGCGGCCATCATCGCCGGTCAGGAGGCCGATGTCCACTTCGTAGACGGATTTCAATGTATCGGGGACCAATACGTTCTTGACTTCTCCGGCGGCGGCGATCTCCCCGCCTCGCATCAGCACGGCGCGATCGGCCACGGCCGCGGCCGCGGCAAGGTCGTGGAGCACGACCAGCACCCCCTTCCCTTCCTGATGCGCCCGGGTGCGCAGGGCGTCGAAGAGTCGCCCCTGATGCTTCAGGTCGAGGTGGGCCGTCGGCTCGTCCAGGAGCAGATAGTCGGTATCCTGTGCGAGTGCGCGGGCGACAGCGGCTCGCTGACGCTCCCCCCCGCTCAGGGTGACCACGCTCCGGTCCAGAAGCGGGTCCAGGTCCATGAGGGTAGCCGCCCGGCGCGCCCGCTGCTCGGCCCCGACCGGGTCGCCTGGCGCGTTCGCCCCGAGGGCGATGAGTTCGCGCGCGGTGAAGGCAAAGGGCATCGGGGTCTCCTGTGGCACCACGGCGATGGCCTGAGCGACCCGGGCGGCGGAAAGCCGGTACAGGTCGGCGCCGTCGCAGCGGACGGCACCGGAAGCGGGGGGCAGCGCTCCCGCCAGGCACCGGAGTAGCGTGGATTTGCCCGAGCCATTCGGCCCGAGGATCACGGTCACCGCCCCGGCGTCCGCGGAAACGGAAACGCCGTGCAGGACGCGCCGGGCGCCGTACCCCGCGGTGACGCTCTCTGCGGTCAGTGGCATACGGCGGCAGCGGCGGCGGCGGACAGCGCCCTCTGCAGGCGGTCCCCAGCGGGGCGGGATGCGTGTTTCACGTGAAACAACGCCTCAGGTCGAAGGGAGCCGGTTCGTCAGAAGGCCCAGGATCGGGCTCTCCCGCCGGCGAGACCCCGAAGCGGGCGCGGGAGACGACGCCGGCGGGGGCGACGCCGGTGTGGCCGGTGCAGGCTCCGGCTCCGGGCTCCGGCCGGTAAGGCGAGAGATCAGCCCGTCCAGCTCCTCGTCCGAGAAGTACTCGATCTCGATGCGGCCACGCTCCAGGTCGCCGCTCAGGGCTACCTTTGTCCCCAGGGCTGTGCGAAGCAGATCCTCCAGCGCGCGCATCTCCGCCCCCTGAACGCGGGCGGCGTCCCCGCTCGCCCGGGCCGCTGCCGCCCCACTGCGCGCCGTCGCCCCTCCCGAGCCGGCTGCCGACTCTGCCGCCGGGGCGGGCGGGCGCATCATCCGCTCTACATCCCGTACCGAAAGCTTCTTCTCCGCTGCCTGGCGCCACACCGCCATCTGTCGCTCCCGGAACTCGGGCGTGGTGCGGGTCTTCTCGTCCCCCAGGAGGGCACGGGCGTGCCCCTCCGTGATTTCTCCCGCCTCCAGGCTCTTCTGGATCGGCTCCGGTAGGTGCAGCAGGCGCAGCGAGTTGGTCACCGCAACCCGGCTCTTGCCGACCCGGCGCCCCATCTCCTCCTGAGTCCAGCCGAAGTCGTCCATCAGGCGGCGGAAGGCGCGCGCCGTTTCCAGCGGCCCGATATCCTCCCGAATCAGGTTCTCGATCAGGGCGAGGGCCAGAGTCTCATCGTCGCTCAGCGAGCGGACGATCACCGGCACGCTGGTCAGACCCGCCTGCAGCGCCGCCCGATACCGGCGCTCGCCGGCCACGATCTCGTAGCCACCGTTGGCGCGCGGGCGCACCAGAATCGGCTGCAGAATGCCGTTGGCGCGGATGGAGTCCGCCAGCTCGCTGAGCGCCTCCGGATTAAAGCGGGTGCGCGGCTGCCGCGGGTTGCGGTGCAGCGTGGCGATAGGGACCTCGTCGCTGGGGGTCAGGCGGGAGGCAGGGTCATCCCCGCCGGAGTTTTTGCCACCAACGGGTATGAGATCGGCCAGTCCCCGCCCCAGCACCACCCGTTTTGCGCTCGACATCAGCGATCAATTCCTTTGCGATCTGTTCGTAGGCCAGCGCCCCCTTGGAGCGCGGGTCATACACGGAAATCGGCTGCCCGAAGGAGGGGGCTTCCGAAAGACGGACGTTACGGGGGACGACCGTGGGCGAGACCGTTTCGCCGAAGTAGGATTTTACCTCTTGCATCACCTGATTCGCCAGATTGGTCCGACCGTCGAAGAGGGTCAGGATGACCTTCCCGATCTCCAGGTCGGGGTTCAGGTGCAGGCGGACACGCTCCACGATCTCCAAAAGCTGCGTGATCCCCTCCAGGGCGTAGTACTCGCACTGCAGAGGGATCAGCACCTGATCGGCGGCCGTGAGGGTGTTCACGGTGATCAGGCCCAGAGAAGGGGGCGAGTCGATCAGCAGATAGTCGTACTCTCCCCGGACGGCCTCCAGGGCGCGCTTCAGGACAAACTCCCGCTCAGAGCGCTCCCAGATCTCCATCTCCGCTCCGGCCAGGTTGATGGTCGCCGGCACCAGGTCGAGCCCGGGGACCGCGGTCTTCTTCCGTACTTCGGAGATCGGCTGGCCATGGGCGAGCACGGTGTAGATGTCGCCGGTCACCGCCCGGCGGTCGATCCCGAGGCCCGACGTGGCGTTGCCCTGCGGGTCGGTGTCGATGAGCAGGGCGCGCCGCTCCTGCGCAAGGTAGGCGGCGAGATTGACGGCGGTGGTGGTCTTGCCCACCCCGCCCTTCTGGTTAACGACTGCCCAGCACACGGCTGCCATACGCTCGGGTTCCTCCTCAAGGCTGTTGGACGCCGGGGGCTCCGTCTCCTTCTCCC
>CALEKU010000268.1 GCA_937902745.1 uncultured Armatimonadota bacterium | reverse complement strand
GGGGCGGTGAAGCTTCTGGTGCCAGGCTCCTCTCCCGCGCAGCAGATTCTCCTGAAGGGGGCCTACTACGTCCTGCCGCAGCTCAACCTGTTTGACCTGACCAAGAAGGTCAGCTATGGTTGGCAGCCGGTAGCGGGCTGGGCCATGGGAACGCTGACCGTGTACGCCCTGCTGTTCGTTGCGCTGTTCCTGGCGCTGGGGGCGCTCCGCTTTCGGAGGCAGGCACTGTGAGCAGCACGGGGGCAAAGAAGCGCGGTGACCTGCCGCAGATCGCCCTGTGCGCCGCGCTATTCGTGGCGACGGCTACCGTGGGCGGAGTGCTGGCCCCGCGGGCCCAGTCCGAGGTGGAGATGCCGCGCACCGGCCTGACCCGCGCGCAGCACACCCGCCTGGAGGAGGTGGCAAGCGCCTCGCTCTTCGGGCAATTCCGCTCCAATATGGCCGACTTCCTGTATCTGAAGGTGGATAAGTACCTCCACAACGGCGTCGAACTGCGCGCCCTGACTCCCTACGAGGAGGAGGTCGAGCACGCCGACAAGGTGGGCGTGGCCGAGTCCGACATTCGGGAGGGCTTTAAGCAGCACGGTCACGACGAGACCACCGTGGTCCCGTCCAAGCAGAGCGACTGGCGGGGCATCCTGGGCGATTTGGAGCGGGAGGTCCAGCCCTATCAGGACATGAGCGCCCACACCCACCGCGACCCGAAGGAGGCGCTGCCGCTCTTCCGCCTGATGACCTGGAGCAACCCGAACTTCATCCCGGGCTATACGCTGGGGGCCATGATGATCGCGCGGGACCGCTCCAAGGTGGACGACGCCATCGCGTTTCTGAAGGAGGGCGAGGCGAACAACCCGCAGGCGCTGGAGATCAAGACCGAACTCGGCCACTTCCTGACCGGGCGCAAGCGCGACTTCGAGGCCGCAGTGCCCTACCTGCGCGAGGCCATCGCGATCGGCAAGCAGCGTGACCCGAAGACGATGACCGAGGACGAGGCCGAGGCGTTCCAGAACGCGTACCGCTGGCTGGTGCTGAACCGCCGCGAGGCCGGGCAGCCCGCCGAGGCGCGGGCCGCGGCCGAGGAGTGTGTCGCCCGCTACCCGAACGACGTGGTCTGCCGTCACTACCTGGCCGAATCCAGCAAGCCCTGACCTGCAAGTAAAAAAAAGCCCTCGCCCCGCCGGTCAGCGGGGCGAGGGCTTTTTTGTCGTCTTCTGGTGGTTTACGCGGCGTCCGGGTCGCCGCCCAACTCCCGCAGCCGCGCGGCCAGTCGCTCCGCACGCGCCTGCGCAGCATCCCTTTCCTGCTCGGCTTGCTGACGTGCCTGCTCAGCTTGCTGACGCGCCCGCTCCGCCTGCTCGCGCGCCCGGCGCTCCTGCTCCCGCTCAGCCGCTACCTCGCCGAAGGTGCGGAACCGCTCGCCGTCCGGTCCGGACAGGACAAGGCCGCTCGGGGTGAGGCTGAAGCGGACGCCGAGGCGCGGACTGGTCCACTCAGCCGGGGAGAGGTCGATCGGCTCCAGGCGCCCGGCGCTCTCCCGGCGTATCCAGGCGCTGAACGCGCCGGAGTCCGGGTCGTACAGGTAGTACTCTTCGACGCCGAACCGGTCGTAAAACAGGTACTTGTTCGTCATCTCCCCCGCCCGATTTCCGGGCGAAAGGATCTCGAAGACGACCTGGGGGGCGATGCCGCCCTCCTCCCACTGCTTGTAGGAGCCGCGGTAGCCCTTGGGCCTGCCGAAGGCGACCAGCGCGTCCGGCGCGATCCGGGTGCGGTTGTCCCCCTCTACGGGGTACCACAGCAGGTCCCCCGCCACGAAAACGTCCTCGCGCTCCGAAAACAGGGCGTCCAGATTCTCCTTGATCGTGACGATCCACTCGAACTGGAGTGTGTTGTCGGCGATGGGATTACCGTCGCTTTCCGGGTAAACGACCTCCGTTTTCACCGGAGGCGCGAGAGACTCCCAGGATGTCGCAGGCGTGGTCATCGGGCACTTACCCCCGCCCCCAGTATAGCACGAGGGCCCGGGGGTTAGCGGTCGCGGGCGACGACGTAGCGGGCAAGGCGCGCCATCGTGTCTTTGTAGATGCTGTCGGGGAAGGGGGCGAGGGCGCGCTCGGCGCGCTCGGCGCGCTCAAAGGCCACGCGCCGCGCCTCCTGGAAACCGCCACAACGGGCAAGAACGCCGGTTACAGCAGCAATGTCGGCGTCGGTCAGGTCGCGCCGGGAAAGGACGGCTTCGAGCTGCGCCCGGGTGGCCTCGTCCGCGACCGCGAGCGTGTGGATCAGCGGCAGGGTCACGCGGCCGTCCCGCAGGTCGGTGCCGAGCGGCTTGCCGGTCTTCTTCGGGTCGCCCAGGAAGTCGAGCAGGTCGTCCGCGATCTGGAACGCGATCCCAAGTTCCCGCCCGTAGACCCGCAGCGCCTCCCGCTCCTCCGGCGTCGCTCCGCCGAGCATACCGCCGGTCTCGCAGCACCCGGCCAGGAAGCGGGCGGTCTTGCGGTCGATCACCTCTTCATAGGTGGACAGGGGGATGGTGCGGTCGTGCGCCACCGCTGCCTGTAGCACCTCGCCCTCCGCCATCGTCACCGTCACGTCGGAGAACACGCGCACCACGTGCAGGTTGTCGTCGTTGTGCGCCAGCAGGGCGATGGACTTCGCCAGCAGGTAGTCGCCCGTCAGCACCGTGATGCCGTTGCCGAACACGGAGTTCGCGGTGGGCCGCCCGCGCCGCTCCGGGGCCTCGTCCACCACATCGTCGTGCATCAGGGTGGCCATGTGAATCAGTTCGGCGGCGGCGGCGGCGGTGACCACGCGCTCCGCCGGGTAGTCACGCCCCACCACGCGCGCCGACAGCACGGCCAGCACGGGGCGGAGCCGCTTGCCGCCGGAGAGCAGCGTATGGCCGGAGATCTCGCGCACCGCCCCGATGTCGGAGCGGGTCTCCGCGAGCAGCTTCTCCTCCACGCGCGCCAGATCGTCCTCCACCGCGGCGAACAGGGACGGCACGGCGGTGGTCGAGGCGGCAGTGGCGGCCTCGGGGCGGGGGGAGGCGGTGACGGTAGGCATGGCGGCGCTGTCCTTCTAAGCCTTCCCCGGAGCCTTCACGCCCCGGTGAATGGCGACGGTCCCAAACACGAGGTCAGTGACGCGGACGTCGGTCAGGCCCGCGTGGCGCATCATCTCGGCGATGGCCTCGCGCGAGTGGAAGGCGGCGACGGACGACGGCAGGTACTCGTAGGCCGAGCGCCGGCCGGAGACAAGTCCACCCAGGAACGGCAGCACGGTGAACGAGTACCAGCGGTACAGGGCGGCGAAGACCGGGTTGGTCGGCTGGTTGAACTCCAGGATCACGACGCGCCCGCCCGGCCGGGCGACCCGCGCCATCTCGGCAATACCCTTCTGGATGTCGGCGACGTTGCGGATGCCGAAGCCTACCGTCACGGCGTCGAACGAGTCGGCGGGGAATGGGAGCGCCTGGGTGTCCGCCAGCGCCATCGAGACGCCGGTCAGCCCGCGCTGCGCCTTCTTCCGGTCGCCAATCTGGAGCATAGGCCGGGAGAAGTCGGTGCCGACCACTCTACCCTTGCCGCCGACGCGCCGGGCCAGCTCGAATGCCAGGTCGCCGGTGCCGGTGCAGACGTCCAGGGCGCTATCGCCCGGCTTCAGCGCGGCCTGGTCCGCGGCGACGCGCCGCCAGTGGTGGTGCATCCGCGCGGAGAGCAGGGAGTTGAGCAGGTCGTACCGGGGCGCGATGGCGTCGAACATGTCCCGGACGTACGAATGCTTTTCGTCCGGCGGGGGGAGAGCGGCGGCCGCGCCGGGGGCGGCGCTGGCGGGAAGACGGCGGTCCGGCAGGGTGGCGGCCATAAGACGGGCGGCTCTTTATACTCTCTAAA
>CALEKU010000267.1 GCA_937902745.1 uncultured Armatimonadota bacterium | reverse complement strand
CGCGGGCTAACGACAACCGGGGCGGCTACCGGGACACGGTAACGGCATCGTCTACCGGAGCCCGCACCGACGAAGCGGAGCTTCGCTCGCGTAGGCGGGCTTGAATCACAGAAGCCGGGACTTCAGTCCACGGCGGCAATGGGACGGTACAACGCACTTGCCTGACGGTTACATCTTCTTGACGACTACCGACTCGTCCACCGCCTTGAGATAGCGGTCGAAGTACGACTGGACCTCCCCGTAGCGGTTGGGGGGAATCGTGCCCCGGAAGTCCTTGCCGCTGATCTGGATGGTCAGGGTGTTGCCCGTGACCGAAACGGAGCGGGTGTAGTGCCCGATATCGCTCTTCACGTCCGCCGCATCCGGCACCGCCAGCACCGTAAAGCCCGGCGGCAGGGTCAACTCCAGAACGGACTTACCCATGGCACTGTTCTCCTGGGTAATCGGAGTGCGCCGGATGGTGTCCGGGCCGAACGGCGTGGAGGTGCCGCCGCCGACCTGCTCCGGCCGGGCATTGAAGACCAGCAGGTCCCCCGACTTCTTGGCCCACGACGGGAAGGTCACGTCCATCTCGATGGTGACCGGCTTGTCCTTGTCGCGGAAGTCGGAAAGGCGATAGTCGGTCACGCGGGCGTTCGCGGCCAGCCCCTGCGCGATGCGCTCCACCACCGGCTTGATCTTGTCCGGCGGCAGGTAAATCAGCGTCCCCCGCAGCGCCATGTTCACGTCGCCGGTGCCGGTGATCGTAATCTTGCCCTTGGCGGAGCCGTCCGGGTTGAGGTCCAGTTTGGCGCTCAGGGACTGCTGGTTCTCCTCAGGCGTGAAGTGCGGAATCGTCTCAAACTGGCCCTTGCCATCGCGGATTACGAAGGCATCGCAGCCGCGGTCCGCGCCGGGAATCTCGCCCCACGGGCAGATCTGCGCGGTGGCATCCAGCCAGAACTTCTTGCCGCCGATCTCGGCCAGGCAGATGGCGTGGTTGAAGGCGTTCAGCCCCGGCAGGTCTTCGCGGATCGGCGCCTTGGAACCCGCCTTCAGCAGAACGGGATGGGCCTTGATACCGGCCTCCCCGAGCATGGCCACCAGGAGCGTGGTCATGTCCTTGCAGTCGCCGTACTTGTTCTCGCACGTCAGAGCCGCGGGGCGCGGCTGAATCGCGCCGATGCCCAGCTCCTTGGCGACGTAGCGGGTCTTCTCCTCCACGTAGTAGAAGATAGCCTTCGCCTTCTCCTCGGGCGAGTTCTTCCCCTTGATAAGGTCAGCGGTGATGCGCTTGATCTCCTCATTGGCGACCATACGGTCCTTGGAGAGCGTCCAGTAGAGGTCCGCTACAGACTGCCAGGACGGGAGCGTGGACACGTGCAGTTGGGGCAGGTAGCGGCTGGGGTCCGGCATCATGGGCTCAAGTTCGAGCGGGTCGATGTCCTTCATCTCCCAGGTGTAGCGCACGCTCTGACCGTCGGGCAGCTCCTCCTTGCGCCCCTTGATGCTGGTGTTGTCCAGATCCTCCCGCAGTTTCATCGCCTTGGGCAGGGTGATGGTGAGACGGGAGTGCTTCACCGGGTCGAGGTTGGCGAAGTACCACTGCGTCCAGAACTGCCCCTCGATGTAGGGCGCCTTCTCCTCGGTGATGTACTGGTAATCGACGATCGCTCCCGGCTCCAGCGCAGGCATGGAGAACGCCTTTACGCGGGCATCCGTGTAGGAGTTGTCGCCCTCGTCGTAGCCCTGATCGTGGATATCCTCCGGCTTGACCACGACCACGGAGCCATCCGGCCGGATGGTGCGTGCAAATACCACGGTAATCGTCTGCCGTCCCTGCTCATAGGGCAGGCGCACCTCCCCTTCCGCCTCACGCCCCCGCTCGTTGAAGACCTTGACGGTCATGCGGGTGACGGTGCGCGAGGAGCCGTCCGGCCTCACCGTGATGTCGGCCAGGTCCAGCAGCGTCGCCTTGGCGGCGTTCGGGAACTGCGCGGCGTCCGGCGCGCTGGCGGCCAGCTTCTTCGCCTCGGCCGCGCTGCCCGGTGTGTCGGCGCCCGATAGATCGGTGGCAGTCTTCTCCTGCAGCCCGGTGGCGGCAAGGGCGGCAGCGCCGCCCCCAACCGTGGGCAGCGCCCCGAGGGCGCTCGCCCCTATCAGAAGGGCGATGGCAGCAGCAGCGGCAGTAGGTGCCGCGTTCCGGCGATTCACGTGGTGTGTATCCTTTCCCTCACCGGGGCGCCCCTGCCGTCAGGCACGGACGCCCCCCAATACCGGCGTGACGGGTGTGCGTTACGCTTGATGATTATCGTTATGATTATCGTTATGATTATCGGTGTCGCGGCAGGCTATGGGTAGATGCCGCGCGCCAGAGTGGCCTCGGCGACGCGGCTGACGCCTACGATGTAGGCGGCGGTCCGCAGGTCGCACGAATGCCGACGGGCGGCGTCCTTGACCTGGGAGAACGCGCGCACCAGGATCTGTTCCAGCTTCGAGTTGACCTCGGCCTCGGTCCAGAAGAATGACTGAAGTCCCTGCACCCACTCGAAGTAGGAGACGGTGACCCCGCCCGCGTTTGCCAGCACGTCCGGGACCACCGTGACGCCGTTCTCGGCCAGGATCAGGTCGGCCTGCGGCGTGGTGGGACCGTTCGCACCCTCTATCACATAACGCGCGCGGACGTCCGCCGCGTTCCGGCTTGTGATCTGATTTTGGAGCGCAGCGGGCACCAGCACGTCCACGTCCAGCGTCAGCAGCGCCGCCGGGTCCATCGGCTCGGCCTCCGGGAAGCCGACCACGGTCCCCTTCTCGCGGGAATAGCGCAGGAGCGCGTGGATATCCAGACCGCCACGGTTCAGAATCGCCCCGTTCACGTCCGAAACGGCCACGACCCGCGCGCCAGAGCGGTGGTAGAGCAGTGCCGCGACCGAGCCGACGTTCCCGAACCCCTGCACGGCCACCGTGGAGTCGGGAAGCTGGCGTCCTTCGGAGAGCAGCACTTCGCGGGTGACGGTAACCACGC
Source organism: uncultured Armatimonadota bacterium (assembly GCA_937902745.1). Lineage (GTDB taxonomy): Bacteria > Armatimonadota > Armatimonadia > Armatimonadales > Armatimonadaceae > CALEKU01. Next base: position 19,111 of record CALEKU010000267.1, on the reverse strand, counting down.
CCCGCCCCGTTGCCTCCACTCGCCCTTCGGACCCGCCCACCGACAGCGGCTTGCCCGTGACCACCGCCGGCACCGTGTAACCCTTCGCCTGGGAGTAGGTGTCCATGAGCCACGCCATCACCTGGCCGTCGGTCCCCATATCGGGCGCCGGTATGTCCTTGTCCGGCCCCAGGAGGATGCCAATCTCCGACGTATAGCGCCGGGTGAGGTCTTCGAGTTCGGCGCGGCTCAGCGCCCGGGGGTCGCAGACGACGCCGCCCTTCGCGCCGCCGAAGGGGATGTTCACCACCGCGCACTTCACCGTCATCCAGAACGCGAGAGCGCGCACCTCATCGAGGTCGGTCTCGGGGTGGAAGCGGATACCGCCCTTGGCCGGGCCGCGCGTCAGGTTGTGGTGGACGCGGTACCCGCGGAACATCTCCACCGAGCCGTTATCCCTGGAAACGGGGAAGTTGACGGTCAGTTCGCGCTGGCACTGGCTCAGCATCGCGTGGACGTCGGGGTGGAGGTTGATCTTGCTCGCTACGTTGTCCAGTTGCTGCCGCGCATTGTCAAAAGCATTCAGGGTCTCGGCGCGTTGAGGGCGGCTCTCCGCCGTTGTCAGATCGATCATGGCCTTCTTGTTCTACACCTCGTCGTGTATTGGTATCACCGGTCACAGCCAGTTTAGCAGATAAAACGGGGGCCGACCAAAGCCACGGACTGACGGGCAAAATCCTCCCAAAATCTCCGGGAACTTTGTCGGGCTCAGGGGCCTATTTAACCGTGCAGTTAAAACTTTTACCAACGAGTAAAGACCCCGAGAGCCATGCCGTTGCCTGAGGAATATCGAGATACCCGCCGCCCACCGAAACCGCCGCTACCCCCGCCGACCGAACCCGTTTCGCTCCGGGAGCGCCAGCGCCAGGAGCGCGAAGACGCCATCCTGGATGCCGCCCAGGAGATGATGAACGGCGTCGGCTACAACGAGATGACGATGGAGGAGCTGGCGGCGCGCGTCGGCATCACCAAGCCCACGTTGTACGGACACTTCCCCTCCAAAGAGGCCATCGCCGTGCGCGCCATCGTTCGGGCAATACGGCGGAACTGCGAGTACATCGCCACGCTGCCGGAGGATCTCAGCCCGCGGGAGCGGCTGTCGCACGTGCTTCGGCGGGTGATGTACGGCAAGTTTGTGGAGCGGGGTGGGCAACTGGGCACGGCGAAGAACGCGCTTGGCCCGGCCATCCGCCAGCACCCGGAGTACCGCCGCGAGTACGAACGCGTGGTCGCGGCGCTCTGCGCGATCATCGAAGAGGGCAAGGCGCGGGGCGAATTCTCCCGGTCGCTTCACACCCGGGTCGCGGTGCAGTCGCTCTTCAGCGTGCTGCGCGACGCCGAGTATGACGATCTCCTCGCTTCCGGCGATGTACGCCCGGACGCGATGATAAACACCCTGACCGCCATTCTCCTGAATGGCCTGCGAGCTGAGAACCATGAGAACGAATAAGGACCGGCGTCGATCTGCCCTGGCGCTTGTGTACCTCCTGGCCGCCTCGCCGACGGCCTTCGCACAACAGACTGCGCCGCCGCCGCCCTCCCAGGCAACACCTCCGCCAGCCCCCTCGACGCCCGCCGAGGAGGCACCCGCGGAGTTCGACGTGGACCGGACGGTCCGGGCCGCGCTGGCGAACAGCACGGCGCTGCGGAACGCGCTCCGTCAGGTCGCCATCGATGAGCGGCGTGCCGGCGCCGCCTCGGCCCAGGGCCGCCCGGCGATCACGGGTAGCGCGCGCGCGACCCGCTTTGACCAGGCCACCACGGTCGCGTTCTCCCCGGACTCCCCGCCGGTCGAGGTGCTGCCGGACCACATGGAAGAATTGGTGCTCGGCGTGACGCAGCGCCTCGACCTCACCGGCCAGATACGCGCCGCTACCAGCGAAGCCCGACTCCAGGCGCTTGCGGACCGCTTCCGGGCCGACGCGATCGCGCAGAGCGAGGCGCTTCGTGCCCGGGTTGCCTACTACGATCTGCTGCGCGCGGAGCACCAGGTCCAGGTCGCCGAGGCGAATCTGCGGGCGGCGCGCGCTCAGAGCGCCACCGCCCGCAGGCTCTACGAGGCGCAGGTCGGCCAGAAGCTGGACCTGCTGCGCGCGGTCACGCAGGAGGCCCAGGCAGAGCAGGAGGTCGCCCGCGCCCGCAACGACCGCGACAACGCCCGCTCTGCTTTCAACGATCTGGTTGGCCGCCCGCTCGCGACACCGGTCCGTCTCGCTGATGTCCCCGGGGTCAGCGTCGGAACAGACCTGCCCGCCAACGCGCTGGAGAACGCGCCGGTAGGCGCGGCCTCCCTGCCCTTCACACCGTTCACACCCCCGATCGCGGACGTGGAGCGTATTGACCTGGACCGCGATATCCGCGAGGCGCAATCGCGCCGCGCCGAGGCGCTTCGTTCGGAGGTACTCGTGCGCGTGGCCGAAACGGGCGTCAAAATCGCGCGCGGCGGACAGGAGCCGGAGGTCTCGGTCTCCGCGACCGGGAGCTACTTCCCTACCACCTCGCTGCAAGCGCCGCGACAGCGCACGGCGGGGATTAGCGCCGCCCTCACCATCCCGCTCTACGACGGAGGCGCGACCCGCGAGCGGGTTGCCGAAGCGCGCCTGCGCACGGAGAGCGCCCGCGCGGACCACGACCGGGTGCGCGATGACATTGCCCTGGAGGTGCGGCAGGCGCACCGGAATCTGTTGACCGCCGCCCGCCAGATCGCCGCAGCCAACACCGCGCTGGAGCAGGCGACCGCGGCGCGGCAACTCGCCCAGATCCGCTATGAGGGTCAGGTGGGACTGTTTCTGGAGGTAACGGACGCCCAGGCGGCCCTGGTACGGGCCGAAAGCGACCAGGTGAACGCCGTATACGCCTACCTGATCGCCCGGGCGCGTTATGAGTCGGCTTTGGGACTGGCTCCCCTGACGGGCACGCCCACCCCTGGCACCAGCGAAACGGGGGCGACACCGGACCGAGGAGCGGAAGTGATTCGAGGAGAGGACCGCGGAAATGGCTGAGGAAGCGCGCGACGCAAAGGTTCAGGAGCAGGCTCAGGAGGGCACGCAAGCCCGAAACGGAAATGGCACGGCGCCTGCCGCTGCGGCACCAGCACCGGCAGCGGCGGCGGCGCCGCCGCCGCCGCCGAGCGGACTGTCGGGCGCCCGGAAGCGGGTGGCCGCGGCGGTCGCCGCCGTGATGGTGCTGGCGGGCGGGATCGCCGGAACGCGCTACTGGCTGTGGGCGCGAGACCATGTCAGCACCGACGATGCGTTCGTTACCGGGAACCTGGTGAACGTCAGCCCGCCCATCGCCGGCACAGTATCGGAGATTCTGGTCGCCGAAGGGGACAAGGTCCGGAAGGGCCAGCTCCTTGCCCGCCTGGAAGACAGCCAGCAGCGTGCCGCGCTGCGCCAGGCGCAGGCGGCGTATGAGGCCGCCCTCTCTCGCGTGCCGCAGGCCGAGAGCTCTCTCGCCTATCAACAGGCCACTGCGGAAGCGGCGATTCAGAAGGCGCGCGCTGCCATCGCGACGCAGAGCGCCCGCACGGAGGGCGCGGGCGCCCAGCTCGCCCTCGCACGGGGCACCACGGTCAGTGAAGTGCAGCGGGCGGAAAGCCAGGTACGCCAGGCTCTGGCCCAGGCCGCGCAGGCACAGGCGCAGGTGGCCACGGCTGAGGCGGCGGTGCGCGCGGCCCGACAGGGCGTTTCCACCGCGGAAAAGGGTGTCGGCGCGCTCGCGGCGCGCCTGACCGCCGCCTCGGCAGAGGTGACGCGGGCCGAGCGGGACGAGGCGCGCTACCGCAAGCTCCTGGCCGCGGAGGCGGTCACGCAGCAGCAGTACGACGCGGTGCAGGCAGGAGCGGAGAGCGCCCGGTCGGCGCTCGCGAACCTCCAGGAGCAGGTGGCGCAGGCCCGCTCCCAGGTTGAGCAGGCCCGGGCGGAGGTGGCGCGGGCGGAGGCGCAGGCGCAGGCGGCCCGGCAGGCGGCGGCCGCGGCGCGTCAGCAGGTGGAGGTGGCCCGGTCCGGTGTCGCCGTGGCCCGCGCGAACGCCGGCCAGGTGGGTGTTCAGTCCAGCAATGTGGCGGCCAGCGCCGAGCAGCAGGGACAGGCGGAGGCGGACCTGAGCGCAGCCCTGGCGGAGCGGACACAGGTGGCCCTGCGCCGGCAGGAGATCACGACAGCGCGGGCAGATGCTCGACGGGCGCTCGCGGCGCTGAAGACCGCCCAGGTCGCAGAGCAGGACACCTACCTCTATGCCCCGGCGGATGGCGTGGTGGTGCGCAAGGCCGTCAATCCCGGAACGTCCGTCGCCTCCGGTCAAACCCTGATGACTCTGGCGGAGGGCGGCCCCGTCTGGATCACCGCCAACTTCAAGGAGACGCAGCTAGGTCACGTCCGAATCGGGCAGCCGGTGGATGTGGAAGTGGACGCCTTCCCGGGCAAGCGGTTCCGGGCGGTGGTCGCCACGATCAACGCGGCGACCGGGGCGGCCACATCGCTCCTGCCGCCCGACAACGCCACAGGCAACTTCACCAAGGTCGTGCAGCGCATCCCCGTCCGCATCGCCCTGCTCCCTGGCAGTGGCCCGGGAGAGGCGACGGCGGAGGACATCGCGCGGCTGCGGCAGGGTATGTCCACCGTGGTCACCGTGGAAACGACCGACCCGAATGACCACCCGGAGCGCGTCCCCGCCGGGTTCGACCGCACCGCCGCCTCCGCCGCCGCCCCGCCCCTCGCCGCGGCGGCGGGCACGGGCGGGAGCGCGAGGGAAGGATCGCACCGCTAATGGCCGAAGAATCGGCGGCGCCGGCCGCCCCGCCTGCGCCCCCCGAAGAGGAGCCGCTGAACCCATTCCGCTGGTTCATCCTCATCGGGCTGGTGACCGCGGCGATTATGGAGGTGCTGGACACCACCATCGTCAACGTCGCGCTGCCGCAGATGGCGGGCAACCTGGGCGCGACCACCACGGAGATCGGCTGGGTGAGCACGGGTTATATCCTGGCCAACGTCATCGTCCTGCCCATGACCGCGTTTCTGGCCGCGCGCTTCGGCCGGACGCGCTACCTGTCGTTCTCGATCCTGCTGTTCATCGTCGCGTCGTTCTTCTGCGGGACGTCGCGAACTCTGGGTGAACTGGTTCTGTGGCGCATCCTGCAGGGCGCGGGCGGCGCCGCGCTGCTCTCGACCGCGCAGGCGACGCTGCGGGAGATCTTCCCGCGCGACCAGCAGGGCATCGTCCAGGCGCTTTTCACGCTCGGCCTCATTATGGCCCCAACCCTGGGCCCGACCCTGGGCGGATGGATCACGGACAACTACTCCTGGAGTTGGGTGTTCTTCATCAACGTCCCCATCGGCATCGTGTCGCTGTTCCTGGTGACCGGTTTCCTCACCGACAGCGTGCATAAGCAACCAGCCGGGCAGGTGGACTGGGCCGGCATCGGTCTGCTGGCCGTCGGGTTGGGCGCCTTGCAGTACGTCCTCGAGGAGGGCAACAAGGAGGACTGGTTCCAGAGCGAGGTGATCACGCGCCTGACGGTGCTGGCCTTGGTCTCGCTCGCCGCGCTAATCTGGTGGGAGATGTCGCCCCGGAACCCCAACCCGGTGGTCAACTTCCGGGTTCTGCGCAACCCAACGCTCGCGATGTCCCTGGCGCTGTTCCTGGTGCTGGGCTTCGGTCTGTACGGGGGCGTCTTCATCTTCCCGCTGTTCGCCCAGACGATTCTGCACTTCACCCCCACTCAGACGGGGCTTGTGCTGCTGCCGGGAGGGATTGCCACCGGCTTCGGCGTGATCGTGTGCGGCCTGCTGCTAAACGGCCCGAAGCAGCGGATAGATCCCCGCGTCCTGATACTGTTCGGGATCGGTATCTTTCTGTACTCGATGTGGGACCTGGGGCACCTGACCGCGCAGAGTGGGGAGCCGGACGTACGCCTCGCCCTGATTATCCGGGGGCTCGGGCTCGGCTTCCTGTTCACCCCCATCAATCTGGTCGCCTTCTCGGGCCTCCGAGGGCGGGAGATACAGCAGGGCGCGGGGATGATCAACCTGACCCGACAGCTCGGCGGCTCGTTTGGCATCGCCGTGTTGAGCACCTATGTCACTAACACGACGCGCTTCCATCAGCAGATTCTGTCGGAGCATCTGTACCCGGGCAACCCGTGGCTCGTGGAGCGGCAGCAGGTTCTGGCCCAGCAGATGATCGAGCACGGGGTCGCACCGTCGAGCGCCGCGGGGGCGACGCTGGGCCTCATCAACCGGACCGTTGCCACACAGGCGCAGACCATGAGCTACAACAGCGCGTTTCTGCTCATTATGATCTGCTTCGTGGTGACCGCCCCGATCGTGCTGCTGCTGCGCCGCCCTGGGGGCGGGGCCTCGGCCGCAGCCGCCGCAGAGGCGCACTAAAGAAGAGCGGAGCGGGGACGTTCAGCGAGCGTTGGGGTTCCAGCCGCAGCGCGTCAGAACCCACGCCGCGGGCAGCGCGAGCGCGGTGTTCCACAGGATGTTCCCGCCCGCCGTCTGGAGGTAGCGCAGCAGGCTGACGCCGCGCAGGGGCGGGGCGGCCAGCCCGTAGGCGACCTCTGCCACGACCGAGCCGATGAATACGGCAGCCAGGATCACGATCAGATTCCCCTGGAAGAACCGGCCGGACAGCCTCCCGGCAACGAAGCCGGCGAGGACCCGGGACACCAGATAAGAGCCCACCGTCTCCCCCACCAGCGACGCGGTGAGGAGTCCGCCCCCGAAGCCGACCAGGCAGCCCACCCCCGAGTCGGTGAAGAGTGCGGCGACAAGCACCAGGACCAGGATGAAGTCCGGCTGGCCGACGGTGAGGCCGGAGAGCGGCCCCGCGACGACCGACTGGAGCCCCGCGGCGATAAGCAGAACCAGCACCAGCAGGAGCGCGGACCCGGTGGGGATTCCCGGCCGTTCGGGCGTCATCGGATCAGGTAGACCTCACGCAGCGCGCCCGGCAGCGGGGCGGCAGGCACGATGCGCGCGGACTTCAGGAAGCCGGTGGAGTCGTGCTTCACCTCAGCCACCACGCCCACCGGGATGCCCGGCGGAATCACCCCGCCGTAGCCGGACGACACCACGGCGTCTCCCGCCTTAACGTCGTCCTCCTGGCGCAGGTAGACCAGTTCCAGGGATTCGCCGCGCCCGCGCCCGCGAGCGATACCGACGCCCTTCTGCTTGCCGTTTCGCGTCACCAGCACGCCCACGCCGGAGTTGATGTCGGTCAGCAGCATCACGCGCGCCGATACGGGGCTGACCTCGGTGACCTGGCCGACCAGGCCGTCCGGAGTCCGGGCAACGGTGCCGGGCTTGACGCCGTCGCGGGAGCCGCGGGCGACCGTGACGGAATCGAAGTTGGCAGAGGGGAGCAGGCCGATGACCTCGGCTGCCAGGGGCTTCTCTTTGCTCTTCTGAACCAGGCCCACCGCCTCCCGCAGACGGGCGGCCTCCGCGGCGTCACTCTGGAGCGCCGCGTTCTCCTGCTTCAGACGGGCCACTTCGGCGCGCAGCTTCTCGATCTCCTCCGCCTGCCGCTTGCCGGGGAGCAGCCAGTCCCAGGCCGTGCGCGCGCCCGAACGCGCCCTTGCAGCGCCAATCTGGAAGGGGAAGACAGCGGTGCGGACGCCCGCGAGGGCGGGGTCCGTCTGTCCCCGGTCGGTCCAGCGGTTGTGGAGGACGCCGAGGACGACCGCGACCCCGAGGGTCAGCAGGAGCACGAGGACTGGCGAGGCGGGGACGACGCCCCGACCGGGCTCGGAGAGACGACGACCGCGGCCGGACGGGACCGACCCGACCCGCCCCAGCACTTCCAGTCGTGCGCGCTCCGCGCGGCTCTTGGGCCTCATGCTCCTCTCCGCCTTCCGCTATGGGTGCCCGCCGAAGTTCAGTTGAGAGACGTATTAGACAGCAGCGCGTGCCGCAGGCCCGGATGCTGCTCGGCGGCCTCCAGGGCCGCGCCCGCGCCCAGCGCCACGCAGGAGAGCGGGTCCGGCGCGATGTGAACAGGCATCTGCGTCTCTGCTGCGATGAGCTGGTCCAGACCGCGCAGCAGGGCGCCGCCGCCGGCCAGGAAGATCCCCTGGTCCATAATGTCGGCCGCCAGTTCCGGCGGCGCGGACTCCAGGGCGTCCTTTACCGCACTGACGATCTGGTTCACCGGCTCCATGATGGCATCGCGGATCTCCGGGCTGGTGAGCGTGGTGGAACGCGGCAGCCCCGAGATGAGGTTGCGGCCACGCACCGTCATGCTCATCTCCTTCTCCACCGGGTACGCGGAGCCGATCTGGATCTTCACGTCCTCGGCGGTCCGATCCCCGATGTAGAGGTTAAAGGCCCGGCGGATGTAGGCGGCGATCGCCTCGTCGATCTCGTCTCCGGCGATGCGGATGGAGCGGGAGGTCACGATGCCGCCCAGAGAGATAACCGCCACTTCCGTGGTGCCGCCGCCGATGTCCACGATCATAGAGCCGGTGGGCTCGGTCACGGGAAGACCCGCGCCGATGGCCGCCGCCATGGGCTCCTCAATCACAAAGGCGTCGCGGGCGCCGGCCTTGCGGGTAGCATCCAGCACCGCGCGGCGCTCCACCTCCGTCACGCCCGAGGGGATGCCGACCACAACCTGCGGGTGGGTCCAGAAGCGGCGCCGGTTCACCTTCTGGATGAAGTAGCGCAGCATCTTCTCGGTCTGGTCGAAGTCGGCGATCACGCCGTCCTTGAGAGGACGGATAGCCACGATATGCCCGGGGGTTCGCCCCAACATACGTTTGGCGTCCTCTCCCACCTCAAGGACGCGCTGAGAGTGAACGTCCAGGGCAACCACGGAGGGCTCTCGAATAAGAATACCCTTGCCGCGGACATGCACCAACGTGTTCGCGGTGCCCAGGTCGATGCCCATATTGTTCGAGAAACGACCGAACATATTGCCGAAATAGCGCATACGTTTGACGGGTCTCCGGGACGCTGGCATGCGCCTTCCGGGACGCGCTCGGGGAGGGTCGCGGGGAAAACGCTCGCGGCCATTATATCACACGCGTCTGCCGGGAACTGGCACTGGTTGCGCACGATTGCCGACGGCGCGCGGGCTGTTTTTGGCCTCTGACACCGGCGCGTCACAGTCGCGCGTCACACTCTAATACATCGGTCGCCGGACCGGCTTTCGTTAGCGGGGGCTTATCCGGGGAGAGGCGATGGGCAGGGCGTTTGGGGTACACTACACTGACGCTGCGCAGGCGGGGTCGTTTTGATGGGCACCGCGCCGCCAGATTCCGTACACGATGATTCTTGTTTTTGCCCCGCACCCGGCGCTGGAGCGCGTCGCCCTGGTAGACCGCTTCCAGGCGGGCGTTTCCCAAAAGCCGATGCGCGTCTCGACCTTCGCAGGCGGGGCGGGGCTGCGCATCGCCAACGCCATCCGTCTCCTGGGGGGTGAGACACTCGCCCTGGGTTTCGTTGGCGGCCCGCTCGGCGCTCTCCTGCGCGACTGCCTGGACCGGCAGGACATCCCCCATGTCCTCACCGCCATCGCAGGCAACACCCGCGGCGACTTCCTGGTCCTGGACAAGGAGCAGGGCGTAGTCACCGACATCCCCGAGAGCCCGCCCGAGGTCACGAACGACGAGCGCGCAAAGCTCCTGACGGCCCTGCGCCGGCACGTGGGCAATGCGCAGCTTCTCGTCCTGGCCGACCGGGACGACGAGGCCGACCCGGGCCTGTTCGCCGAGGCGGTGGCGATCGCCCGCGACGCCGGTGTCCCCGTAATCGCGGACCTGTGGGGCGAGGCGCTGGAGGCGGCCATCGGGGCGGGTGTGCTCTTGGTGCGGGTCCGGCTGGACGCCCTGCAGAAGGTGACGGAGCACAGCCTGCAGCACGACTCCGCCATCCTGGAGCGCTCACGCGCCATGATCGCGCGCGGGGTCGAGAACGTCCTGGTAACCTTCGGCGAGGAGGGCGCTCTGCTCACGATGGGCGGTGGCGTCCCTTCCGCGGGCGCCCCGGAAGGGGCGGCTGCCTGGCGCATCCGCCCGCCCGTCGTCTCCCACTTCAATCCCACGGGCTCGGGCGAAGCGCTGGTGGGCGCCTTCGCGGTGCAGTATCTGGCCTCCGGCGACATCCTGGAGGCGGCGCGCTATGGCTGCGCGGCCGCCTCTGTAAATGTCACCCACGACGAGCCCGCCCACGCTACGCCCGGCGAGGTGGCCGTCCTGTTCCCGCGGACCACCGCCACTCAGGTCACTGCCCGATGAAGAAGGTGGTATCCGTTTCGCTCGGGTCATCGAAGCGGGACTTTCGGGAGACAGCCGTCTTCCTGGGCCAGGAGGTAGAGATTCAACGCACGGGCACGGATGGCGACTTCGGACGCTACCGCTCCCTCCTTCTGGAACTGGATGGCACGGTGGACGCCCTGTGCCTGGGCGGCATCGACCGCTACGTGTGGTCGGGCGGCCAGCGCTACGAGTTCCGCGACGCCCGCCGCTTGATTGCGGGGGTGACCCGGACTCCTATCGTGGACGGCAGCGGGCTAAAGAACTCGCTGGAGCGGGAGACCGTGCGATTCCTCGCCCGTAACGGGATGGTGGACTTCCGGCACTCCCACACGCTGATGGTCTGCGGTGTGGACCGGTTTGGCATGAGCGAGGCCCTGGTGGAGCAGGGTGGCCCCGTGGTCTTCGGTGACCTGATGTTTGCGCTGGGCATCCCCTACCCCATACGGTCGTGGCGGACACACCGGCGGCTGGCCCGGGCGCTTTTACCGATCCTGACGCAGCTTCCGTTCCAAATGGTGTATCCTACGGGGGAGAAGCAGGAAAGCACGGCGCCGCGCTGGGGCGCGTGGTACGCTTGGGCGGACATTCTGGCAGGCGATTTTCACCTGATCCGACGCTACCTGCCGCCCGCCGAAGGGCGCCCGCTGGAGGGCAAGGTTGTGGTAACCAACACCACCACCGCGGACGATGTGGAGGAGTTGCGGCGGCGCGGGGCGGCTTTGCTGGCTACCAGCACGCCGCGCTTTGAAGGGCGCTCCCCCGGAACGAACGTCATGGAGGGGGTTCTGGTGGCGCTGAATGACGGCAAGCCGCTCACGGAGGAGGGGTACCGGGCGATGCTGGAGCGCCTGGAATGGGAGCCCACTGTGCAGCGTCTTCAGGCGGAACGACCGGCGGAAAGCGCTGTCTCTTCTTGAGAGGCGCGGCCGATTTCGCGCGGAATAAAGGACCGGCATGGAGCGATTTGCGTTTGTAATTCACCCGATCGACGTGCGGCGTGACGTGGGCAGGAAGTACCCCATCGCGCGGTACCTGCCTGAGTCGGTGGTCGCGGCGGGCATCCGCCATCTGTCCCCGCGCAAGGTGTCGCACATCACGGGCATCCGTTCCGCCACCGGCACGGAGGCGGAGGGCTGGTTCATCGCGTGTCCCCTGACCCCCACCCAGCTCCTGACCCTGCCGACCGAAGTGGTCTATAAGAAGCTGATCCAGTGTGGCAAGATCGCGGAGGACCTGGGCGCTCGCATCCTCGGACTGGGCGCGCTGACCTCGGTCGTGGGCGATGGCGGCGTCACCATCTCAAAGAACCTGAACATCGCGGTGACCACCGGCAACTCCTACACCGTGGCGACCGCGGTCGAGGGGGCGCGGCGCGGCGCGGACATCATGGGCATGCCGATTCAGGAGGCTACGGTCGCCATCGTGGGCGCGGCGGGCAGTATCGGCCGGACCTGCGCCCTGATGCTCGCCCGGGACGCGAAGCGGTTGGCGCTGATCGGACGCAACGCCGAGAAGCTGGAGCCGGTAGCGCGCGAGATCGCGGCGGCGCACCCGCAGGTCGAGGTGGAGGTGACCGGCGATGTCGCGCACGGACTGCGCCAGGCGGACGTTATCCTGACCGTCACCTCTGCGGTAGACGCCGTGATCCAGCCCGAGCACCTGAAGCGCGGGGCGGTGGTGTGCGATGTCGCCCGCCCGCGGGACGTTTCCGTGCGCGTGGCGAAGGAGCGCGACGACGTGCTGGTGATCGAGGGAGGCATTGTGGCGGTCCCCGGCGCCGATGTGGACTTCCACTTCAACTTCGGCTTCCCGCCCAAGACCGCCTACGCCTGCATGTCGGAGACCATCATGCTGGCGCTCGAAGGGCGCTACGAGTCGTTCACGCTGGGCAAAGAGGTGAGTGTTGCGCAGGCGGAGGAAACGCTACGCCTGGCGACGCGCCACGGCTTCAAGCTGGCCGGCTTCCGCTCCTTCGAGCGGGCTGTGACCGAGGAGACCATCGCACGGGTGCGGAAGGCCGCAGGCCGAAACAAGTAGCAGGGCGGAAAGGCTTCATGCGGATTCTGACGGTACAGGAGCAGGCGGCGCGCCTGACCCTGGAGGGGATGGAAAGCCTCTTCCGGGCCGCCCGCCATGTGCCCGAGACCAACCTCCGCTGGTCGCCGATGGGGGCGGCGCGTAGCGTCATGTCCCAGGTCGCCGAGTGCGCCGTGGCCCCACGCCTGCAGATTCAGATCATCGAGGGCGCGCCCGAGGAGGCGGTGATGGACGCCTACCACGCGAATCTGCGCGACATCGAGCGGCTCATGCAGGGAACGCTGGACCAGGCGTACGCGGTGGCGGTTCCGCAGACCCAGGCGCTGGCCAGAGTGCTGCGGTCCTACCCGTCCGACCGGTTGGAAGAGGAGCGCATTCTACCCTTCAACGGCGGCATGACGCGCACTCAGGCGGACCTTCTGTTTATCCCCTACTGGAACCTCTGCTACCACATCGGGCAGATTAACTACATCCAGACCCTGCTCGGCGACACCGAAATGCGGATGTAGCCCCCCCCTGCTACCCGATCACCTCCCGCACGAGGGGCGGTTCGGGGACGGCCTCGCTCACCAGGGCGAACGCGGCGGCGATGCGTGGCAGGATGCGGGCGGCCTGCTCTTCATCCGCGGCGTGGACCGTGGCGAGCGCGTCGCCCTGGGCCACCGGCGTGCCCACCGTCACATAGACCTCAACGCCCACGGCGGGGTCGATGTCGTCCTCCTTCTTCGCCCTGCCGCCGCCGAGGGCAACCACGGCCTCGCCGAGAGCGCGGGCATCGATGGCGGAGACGAAGCCGGCCCGCGGGGCCGACACGGCGACCCTGACCGGCGCGGCGGGCAGCAGAGCCGGGTCGTCCACCACCGAGACATCTCCCCCCTGCGCTGCGACAATCTCGCGAAAGACCCCCAGGGCCGCTCCGCTTCTCAGAACCTCCTCCGCACGGGACCGGGCGGCGGCGCGGTCCGGGGCGAGGCCCGCCAGCAGGATGCCCTCGGCGGCGAGAAGCAGGCACAGGGAAAGCAGGCGTCCGTCGGCCGCGTCCGGGTCACGCAGCAGGTCCACCGCCTCGCGCACCTCCAGGGCATTGCCGATGGCGCGGCCCAGCGGCGGGCTCATGTCGGAGAGGACCGCCGCGGCGCGGCGGCCGTTGCGGCGGGCGCCCTCCACCAGAGCACGCGCAAGGTCGCGCGCCTCTTCCTCGGTGGGCAGAATCGCGCCGCCGCCGGTCTTGACATCGAACAGGAAGTGGTCCGCCCCCCCGGCGAGCTTCTTCGAGAGGATAGAGGAGACGATGAGCGGAAGCGAGCCGACCGTCGCGGTGGCGTCCCGCAGGGCGTAGAGCTTTTTGTCGGCGGGGGCGAGGGCGCCGGTCTGCCCGGCAAGGCACGCGCCCACACGCGCCACCTGAGCGACCATCTCCTTCGGCGTAAGCCCCACCCGAAAGCCAGGAATCGCCTCCAGTTTGTCGAGGGTCCCGCCGGTGTGCCCGAGGCCCCGGCCGGACATCTTGCACAGAAGCGCGCCGGCAGCGGCCAGCAGCGGCACCACCACCAGCGACGTCTTGTCCCCCACCCCGCCGGTGGAGTGCTTGTCCAGCGTCGGGCGCCCTCGCGCGTCTTCGGGCAGAGAGGCGCCGAGGTCCAGGACCGTGCCGGATTCGGCCATGGCGCGCGTCAGGTGCGCCGTTTCGGCGTCGTCCATGCCGCGCAGGTACACCGCCATCAGGAGGGCGGACGCCTGATAGTCCGGGATGTCGCCCTGCGTGTAGCCGCGCACAAAGAATGCAATCTCGTCCGCGCTGAGCGCCGCGCCGTCCCGCTTCCGGGCGATGATATCCTGAACCCGCACGCAGTAATCCTCTCGCCTTACGTCCGGGAAAGAGTAGCGCCTTCGTCGCGCCCCCGGAAAGGCTTCCGGTTGACGCCCGCGGCGCGCTTCCGCAGCCGGGCGGGCAGTATCTTCTCCAGGCCGCGGTACTTGGCCACAGTCCGGCGCGCCAGCGGAAAGCCCTGGGCCGTCAGCGCGTCCGCAATCTCGTCGTCCGAGTACGGGTTCGCCGGGTCCTCGCCAGCGATCAGCAGCACCAGAGCCTCGCGGACCGCGTGGGCGTTACCAAAGAAGGCGTCCAGTGGCACCACTTCGCCGGTCGGGAGCTGCGCCCACTTTTCGGTGACGGCGCGGCTGATGACCGACTCGTCCAGCCCCAGCTTCTCCGCCAGAGACTGGCGCGTGAGCGGGCGCAGGAACGCCCGGTTTCCGGTCTCGATGTAGCCCTGCTGGCACTCCACCAGAGACTGAGCGATAGCGCGCAGCGTCCGCCCGCGCCGGGAGACCCCGTTCAGAAACGCCTGGGCCCGCTCGACGTTGTCGCGGACATACCGCCGCATCGCCTCGTCGGAGCGTCTTTCCGGCTGCTCGGCCAGCTTCTGCCACATGGGCGCGATCACGAGCACCTGCTCGAAGTCGCGGGTCAACTCCACCAGAAAGCCCGCCTCGGTGCGGTGGAAGATCAGGTCCGGGCGCACGGACGGCGCCGCCCCGCCCGGAGAGGCGCCGCGCGGCATGGAGGAGGGACGGAACGCGCTGCCGGGATAGGGTGTCAGCGACTCGCGGATGAAGCGCACCGCGGTGCGGATATCTGCCTGCGGGGCGCGCAGCCGGGAGGCGATGCGCTCCTCGCGGCGCGCTGCCAGTTCGTCCCAGCACTGGGTGAGCACGCGGCGAGCCAGGGGGTGCCCCTCGCCGGTCTGCTCCAGGTACTCCGCCTGCAGCAGCAGACACTCGCGAAGATCGCGCGCGCCCACCCCTGCCGGATCCATCGCCTGGAGCGCCTTCACGGCTCGCTCCACATCGCTACAGGTGACCCGGAAGCGCTCGGCCACCTCCATCGTCTCCGCGATAAGGTAGCCCCGATCATCCACACACTCAATGAGGTAGCGGACGATCTCCTCCTGGATGCCGCCGCTGGTGACCTGCCCTACCTGGTCGCGAAGATGGTCGCGCAGGGAAAGAGAAGAAGCAACACGGTCAAGCGGATCATCGTCCTCCCAGTCGCCGCCGGAGATAGCGAGCGAGCCGGTGACGCCACCAAGGCTGCCCTCCTCGCGACGCGGGCGCAGCAGAAGGCTGTCGAGGTCCACGGTGCGAGACAGGGGCGCCTCCGGGGTGGGGGCAACGGGACTGGCCCCGCCCCCGGGCTCCGCGAGAGGGGCGCTCTCGCGGAACTCCAGGGCAGGGTTCTCCGCCATTTCCCGCTCAATGGCGGCCTCAAGTTCAGGGGCCGTCCACGTCAGGATCTCGCTCGCCAGGATCTGGCGTGGGTCGATCCGCTGGGCTTGTTGCAGCCGTGCCTCGACAATGTGCGCCAGTTGCATAACTCTTCACGCCTTCCCTTGCCCCGCTATGCCACCGTGCTGGCGCCCGGCGGTATGGAAGCCCCGGGGTGGGCGTTGCTCCTTCTTCTCATTGTCGGCATAGCCCGCGCATACGAGAGACCAGGATTCCCCCTGCGGCGCCCCTTCGGCTATGCCGATTCTGCTATTTCCCCAGGTACGCGATGGCCTCAATCTCCACTGCCGCCCCCAGAGGCAGCCCGGCTACCTGGAACGTCGAGCGGGCGGGTTTCACCTCTCCCTCCGGAAACTGCCGCGCATAGATCTCATTCAGCCGCGCGAACTGCGCCATGTCCGTCAGGAAGACGGTGGTCTTCACGACCGAGCTCAGCGACCCGCCGGCCGCCTCCAGCAGCGCGCGCAAAGAGGCAAAGACCCCCTCTACCTGCTTGTCGAAGTCTTCGTAGGGCTTCTTGGTCTCCGGGTCGAGGCCGAGCTGCCCCGACACGAAGAGCAGGTCGCCGACCCGGACTGCCGGGGTGTAAGGAGCGCCCGCCGCCGGGCCACCGCTCGAAAAAACTGCTTCCTTGTTCACCATGTTTTGCCGTGTTTCCATCCGTTTCTTCGGTAGATTTTTTGTTACGTTCTCGCCGGACACCGTGCATCCCTGCTAGAGGAGAGCGCGGCGACGATACAATGCGTTCGTGGAGGGGGCACCTCCGGCGCGAGTGCCCACGCTCCCGGCGCGCGGCTGCGGAGAAGGACCGCGCTCGCCGAAAAAACGTTCAGCGACACGCCTCGCGCCTTGCGGCGGCCCTCCGCCCGCGGCGGCCGCGTCCAGGAGACCGCCTTGCATCCTCCGGCTTATACCATGGTTGACGTCCTGAAGGCACTGGTGCCCGTGCTGCTGATCCTGCTGGCCATCGTGCTGCTGGTACGTCGCTCTGAGCCGCCGCCCCTCCCGTCCCCCCTCGCTCCGGGGGAGGAAGACGAGGAAGAGGCAGAAGAGGAGGACGAAGAGAGCGCCGGGGCAGCGAGCGGCGGCGCGAACCGGCCGCGCTGGCGGCGACAGGACAGCGTGCAGTGGGACCGGGTCATCCCCGCCGTGATTGCGGTCGGGTTCTACCTGCTGGGCCTGTGGCGCCTGGGCCAGCCGAACGAGATGGTCTTCGACGAGGTTCACCACTCCCGGACGGCGATGGAGTTTGTGCTGGGCCAGAACCCGCACGAGTGGACGCACCCACACTTCGCCAAGCTCATGATGGCGGCCGGGCTGATGGCCTGGGGCGGTCATTTTGACCCGTCCGATGGCGTCTGGCAGGACAGCGGGGAGTACCCGGAGCGCGCCGTGATCGGCTGGCGGTTCCCCAGCCTCGTCTTCGGCGCGCTGGCGCTGGTGGTGATGTACGCGCTGGCCCGGCGGCTCCTACGCCACCGCGGCGCCGCCACCCTGGCGACCGTGTTCCTGGCGCTGGATGGCGTGTTCTTCGTCCAGAGCCGCACCGCGATGACGAACATCTACACGGTGTTTTTCATCCTGCTTGCCACGTTCGGCGTGTGGCGCTTCTTCGAGGAGGACCGCGCCCGCTTCCTGGCGCTGGCGGGCCTGGCAATCGGCGGGGCGCTCTCCTCACGCTGGTCAAGCCTGTACGCCTGGGCGCTGCTGCTCCTGGCGCTCTTCGTCCACCATGTCTGGTCTGAGCGGCGGCAGCGCGGGGACGGAAGCGGGCTGCCGCTGGCGCGCTCCATCCGGTGGGCGGCGCTGGTTCTGAGCCTCTTCTTCGTGCTGCCCGCCGCCGTCTACCTCGCCACCTACATCCCCTTTGTGCTTCAGGGCGAACAGGGAACGTATGCCGAAAAGCTGTTCTCCGCGGACTACGGAAATCACGGATGGGGCAAAGTCCTGTCGATGCAGGGCGACATGTGGCGCTACCACAGCGGCATGAAGGACACGCACCCCTACAACTCGCCCTGGTGGTCGTGGCCGCTGGTGCTCCGGCCGGTGTGGTACTACTGGCGGGGCGACGGGAACGTGACGCGCGGCATCTGGTGCATCGGCAATGTCTTTATCTGGTGGGCGTCCATCCCGGCGTTCGTGATCGCGGCGCGCCTGGCCTGGCGGCAGCGCAACGCGGCGGTTGCACTGGTGGTTCTGATGGGCCTGGGCCAGTGGCTCCTGTGGGGCGTGAAGGCGCGCAGCCTCAACTTCCTGCACTATATGTTCGAGTCCATCCCCTTTGTCTGCCTCGCGCTCGCCTATATTTTTTACAGCGCGTGGCGACGCCGCGAAGTCGGCACGAACCTTGCACCTCGTGAAAACATGGGGAATGGCGAGGAGGAGGGCGATGCCCCGGACCCCTGGACGGCCGAGCGCCGATTCGTGGTCTTCTACTGCGCCCTCATTGTCGCCTGGTTCCTGTTCTTTTATCCGCTCCTATCGGCGCTTCCGATCCCGCAACGGTTCTACGACTTCCACCTGTGGATGGGCCGTCCCTGGGTGTAACACGGGGACAGCATTTGTCGAGCCGAGACTGGCCCGACAGATGTCACAATAATCTGGTAAGCTGGCGGGCACTTACAGAGTTTCGAAGGGTCGAGGCGAGACGGCTGTCTGCCGAAATACAGATTTAGGACAGGAACGGGCGGGCTGCGGCGGACCCCAGAGTCACCCGCGCACACCCGCACCACCATCCCCTCCGCGTGGATACCGAGGCATACTGATGAACCGACCTACCCGTAGCTTGCCGAAACCACGGTCTGCGCGCCGCTCCCACGGGCGCCGCTCCCGCGGCGTTCTCGCCGGTGGTTTTACCCTGATCGAAGTCCTCTTCGCCCTGTTCATCCTGCTCTTGATGGGTCTGATGGTCGCGTCGGTGATTCCGGTCGCCGCCCGCAGCACCCGCATGGCCAACAGTCACTCGCTGGCAGTCCAGATCGTTCAGCGCAAGATCGATCAGCTTCAGGACAAGTCCGCGGGCTACGCCAAACTGGAGGGCTCCAGCCTCAAGAGCCTGAACATCATCGACTCAGGATGGACCCAGGCCGGCACGGTCTATAAGCAGGGGACTACCGTTGAGTCGTACGGGAGTAACTACTCCGTCACCGGGAAGTTCACGGCGGTGGACAACCTGGCCTCGTACTTCCCGAACGGTGTCACGGGGACCATCACCGTAACCCCCTGGGCGCCCGCGGTGAAGAGCGTCTCCGGCCAGCAGAAGGCGATGCTCATGAACGTCACTGTCACGCTGGAATGGCGCAACACCCCGGACGGACCGCTGAACAACTTCAGCGCGTCCACCCTCATCACCAAGATGCCCATGAACTAGGGGCCGCACACGCGGCGCGCGTTGCGCCGCGTACGGGCACCCGATTCAGAAGTCGGTCTATACGCTCCGTTTACAAGTTACCAGTCAGTTTACAAGTCAGTTAGTTAGTCAGT
>CALEKU010000266.1 GCA_937902745.1 uncultured Armatimonadota bacterium | reverse complement strand
ATGCAGCCCGCGGAGGCGGGCTTGAATCAACGAAGCCGGGACTTCAGTCCACGGCGGCATGCGGGCGCCAACACACCACGGGCGCCAACACACCACGGGCGCCAACACACCACGGCGCCCCACGGCCACCGCAACCATGCCCCCACGGCGCCCAACCCTATGGCTGCCTCTACGTCTACAACGCGCCCTCAGTCCACGCCCTTGATGCTGGCGATGGGCGAAAGCTCGGTCACCACCTCCGCCAGCCCCGCATCCACCACCGCGGCGATCACATCTTTGGCAGGCTTGTAGACATCCGGCGACTCGTCGATGGGCACATCCCCGCCCGCGTTCACCATCACGTTCAGCGCCTTCATCTGCCGATTCACCCCGCTCTGGGTCAGACGCTGGCGCGCCTCGCCCCGGCTCATGCGCCGCCCGCACCCGTGATTCACCGACCAGAGCGCCTTCGCCGCCCCCTCCTTCGGCATCAGGACGTAGGACTTGTCGCCCATCGAGCCGGGGATCAGTACCGGGTGGCCGGTGGTCTCCCACTTCGTCCCTTTCAAGAGCGGGTGGCCCGCCGGGAAGGCGCGCGTCGCCCCCTTGCGGTGGACCCACGCCTCGCGCCCGTCCGGCATCGTCTCCCACTGCGCCAGGTTGTGGCTGATCTCGTACACCAGTTCCGGCTCCTGCCCGAAGACGCGCCGGAACGCCGTGCTGATCTGCTCCCACAGCACCAGGCGGTTCGCGATGGCGAAGTTGCCGCCCGCCGAGACCGCGTTCTTGTAACCGCGCCAGTGCGGCGAGTCCGGCAGGAAGTAGGTCGCCTCCTGCCAGTGCCCGCGCACTCCCTTCTTCTTCAGCTCCTCGCGCGCCAGGCCCATGTAGTGGTGCGCGAGTTGGTAGCCGAACCCACGCGAGCCGGTGTGCACCATTACCCAGAGGTGGCCGTTCTGGTCGTACTGCAGTTCCGCAAAGTGGTTGCCGCCGCCGAGCGAGCCGAGCTGCCCGATGCCCTTGTCCACCGCGCGGTGCGGCGCGTCCCAGTCGTCGTCCACGGGCAGGAAGTCGCGCTCCGAGTTCTCGCGGGCGTAGCCCAGGGCGCTCGCCCCGTGGCGGATCGCCTCCTGAAACTGCTTGTGCGAGAACGCCACCTTGCCGCGCTGCCCCACCCCCAGGCCGATGCGGTGCATCACCTGCTCCGAGAACTTGCGCCTCAGCTTCTCGTCCAGCCCCTTCGTGTGCGGCACCTCGGACTTGAAACACAGAATTCCGCAGTTGTGAACGAAGACGCCCGCGTCCAATGCGAAGTTGCCGTACCCCGGCACGGTTAGGCAGTACACGTCAGCTGTCTCGGCAAGTGGCTCTACGGCAACGACCTTATGATTGAAACCATGCTTCCAGCGGCGATGTCCGGACAGGCCAAGCCCGCTCTTCACCTGCTTGCCACAAACCTCGCAGGTATAGATGCGACTGCCTATCTCCCGAGATTTCGCCCGCCCTGCCTCGCTCTGGTTGTACGCGACGAGGTACTGCTTACCGCGCACTCCGTTGCCGGAAACCGCTTCCTTGAAATGGTCCGGTCTGGTTTCCATATACTCCAGGATGTTACGCGTACCCCGCTTCGCGAAGTAGGCATGCCCCTCCGCCGTTTTCGCCTTAGCAGCAAGCGACGCCTTTCTGCGCGCTTCGAACTCCTCTGACTGCCAGTGGGTGTGTTTCTCAACGTTCTGCCGGTGATAGCTCGCGTGGTCTCTGTCGCCCATGAACGTCAGGTTTTCTGGGCGGTTATCCGCGGGGTTGAAGTTGCGATGATGAATGATGGTCTTCTGCCCTTCAAACCGCGGCACCGGCCCGAGTAGTCCCGCCCGCGCAACCATCCAGTGAACCCGTTGATCGCGACCGGAGTACGGCTGCTGAACAAAAACGTAGCCGTCCCGGTCCTTCCCGGAATAGAAAGGCATGAGCGAGGTATCCGGGGTCAGGTCTTTTGCCTGGCAGTAAGTTCCGTCGCGCAGCATGACCTCATGATCCGGCGTGCAGCGAATCTCCCGCCCATTATCCAGCAGGACTTTCAGCAGAGGAGCATTTGTCCGAGTCTTGCGCGCGGTGGCGCGAGCGACGGTGATCTTATGGCTCGGCGTTACGGCAAAAACAAAGAGGTCCTGGTCCCGGCGGGCAAGCTCCTCCAGTGGGTACGAGCAGCCATCCGCCGTAGGAACGAGCGTGTCACCGGTGAAACACCCGATGTCGTAGCCCACAGGCGCGTGCAGCAGGGTTCCGTCGGTCGCGATGACGCACCCCACCGGCACCGTCGAGCCGATGTGTGCGTCGGGAGTCACCACCACGTCCAGCACCCCGGGAAAGGAGGCAGCGGTCTGCACCTGCTGGTACAGCCCCTCGTCGGACTCTGCGTACAGCTTCTCGTTCAAAAACAGCCGCACCGGCACGTCCACGCCTTTAGCGAGCGTGTAATATCCTTCGCCGCTCGGTTCACACTGATCTTTCAGATTCATATCGCTTCACTCGCTGCCGCGCGCATAATTTCGACAATATCCATATGTCTATGATTGATCGCGATGTCCAGTGGTGTCTCGCCTCGGTAGTCGCCTACGGTTGGATTTGCACCTGCATCAAGCAAAAGGCGTACTACTTCAGTATGTCCGTTCCGTGCTGCTCGACGTAACGGTACCCAGCCGTGGTAGTCGGGCACTGGATCAGGATCGGCCCCGTTTTCCAGCAGGGCCGCGACCACGTCGGTGTGTCCTCGGTCGGCGGCAAGCATCAGTGCGGTCTTTCCGCGTTCCGCTTTGACATTCTGATCAGCCTTATGGTCCAGCAGAATGCGCACAGTTTCGGCATGACCACCTTGCGCCGCAAGTGTGAGGGCCGTCCATCCATAATAGGTCGCCTGACGATTTATCTCCGCCCCCGCGTTGAGCAGAAAGCGAACAATCTCTTTGTGTCCTGAACGCGCCGCCAGCATCAAAGGAGTTCGTCCTTTCTCGTCGGCAACATCTACTGTTTGCCCCGAAGCTAATGCTGCCACCCGTGAAAGTTGCCCCTTAGCAGCCGCGTCTGTCAAACGGTCACCCATACAGTATTTTCATATCCTCTACACTTGGAGATTCGGAAACGTCCAGCATGCCGGGGAACAAGGTGCCTCGGCACGTCCACGCCCTCTTCCAGCGTGTAATAGCCCTGCCCGCTCGGCTTGCATTGTTCTTTCAGATTCATACGCCCCTCTATCGCGGCGGCGGGAGTCTCTGATAAATTCGTGAGAAAAACCCCACAGGAAGGGGCACGCATGGGACACGATATGTTTCACCAGGCGGTCCCCGCCGGGGCAGACTGGTGGGACCGCATCCTTGCGAGCAGGGAAGTGCGCGCGGACATTTCGCTCCTCGCCTACCACCTTGTCTCCGTACGAGAAGGAAGACCCGATCCCCTACCTGAGCCGCCCATACGGACGGAGGCGGGCCGCCTGTTGGGGGAGCGTCCCGGGGTCGAACTCCGGCACGTAAAGCTGATGCGCTGGTGGGACAAACTGCATTACCTCCTCTCCGGCCCGCGTAGAGCCGCGCTGCATGGCCCCTATAACTTCAAGGACGCCGAGGACGTTGGAACGATGGCGGTCCGAGGTCAGCGGCGTCTCGGCCAGGATATTCATGGCGGCCAGGGTTACCAGGTGCGTTACACGGATGCCGAAGGGGCGCTGGAGGTAGCCGCATTCCTGGACCGTGTGACTGAGGCGGACCTGCGCACCTATTACGCCCCGGCAGAGATGCGGGCGGCGTACGTCTACAAGATGAGCGGAGATGAGGGTGAGCAGGATTTCAAATACCTGCTCGGCTACTTCCACTACCTGCGCCGGCTGTATGCAGAGGTCGTGGAGCATGAAGAGGGTGTTCTTGTATGTATCGTCTGATACCGGCAGTACGTCACGGCTGGACCGGGTACTACGGAGGAGTGACGAACATTCCTGCGGACACGAAAGCGGGGCAGACGCCGGAGATCGACCCGCGCGTGGTCTTCGCGGCGGAGCGGACGCTGCTGGCCTGGATACGCACCGGCCTGTCGCTGATGGGGTTCGGGTTCGTCGTGGCACGCTTCGGCCTGTTCCTGCGCGAACTAGCCGCCGTGCAGCCGGGCGTCGCCCCGCCGCCCGCCTCCGCCGCCACGCCCGCGCCGGGGTTCTCGCTCGCGATCGGGATGGCCCTGGTGGCGCTCGGCGTCGCGGTGAACCTGATTTCCGTCCGGCAGCACTACCGCGTCCTCGCGCGCCTGAACCGGGGCGAGACGATGTACCCCGTCACCGCCTCCCCGGGTGTGGCCGTCGCCGCCGCACTCGCCCTGCTCGGAGCCGTCATCGCCGCGTACCTGTTCCTGGTCGCGCGCTGAGTCCGGGCGCGTTTAACCCACACGCCGGGCCGTCCGATACAGTAGGTCAGGAGAACACCGCCCCCCATGCTGCTGACCATCACGACCACGCACCGGCCCGCTACCGACCTCGGCTACCTGCTGCACAAGAACCCCGCGCGCTCCCAGACCTTCCCTCTGAGCTTCGGCCAGGCGCACGTCTTCTACCCGGAGGCCACGCCCGAGCGCTGCACGGCGGCGCTGCTGCTGGATGTGGACGCCGTGGGGCTCGTGCGCGGGGGCGGCCCCGGGGCGCCGCGGACGCTGGCGCAGTATGTCAACGACCGGCCCTATGTCGCGTCCTCGTTCCTGAGTGTCGCCCTGGCCGGCGTCTTCGGGAGCGCGCTCAACGGGCGCACGAAAGAGAAGCAGGAGCTGGCGGAGACGCCCCTGCCGCTCGAAGCGACCCTTTCCGTAGTGCCGAGCCGGGGCGGGGAGGCGTTCCTGCGCCGCCTGTTCGAGCCGCTGGGCTACGCCGTCGAGGCGGAGTCGCACGCCCTGGACGCGACCTTCCCGGAGTGGGACGAAAGCCCCTACTTCACCGTCCGCCTGAGCGGGACGGTGCGCCTGGCGGACCTTCTCACCCACCTCTACGTCCTGATCCCGACGCTGGACGCCGGGAAGCACTACGCCATCGGGGACGACGAGGTGGAAAAGCTCCTGCGCCGCGGTGAGGGCTGGCTGGCCTCCCACCCGGAAAAGGACGCCATCGTGCGGCGGTACCTCAAGCACCGCCGGTCGCTCGTGCGGGACGCCCTGGCGCAGCTAACGCAGGAGGAGGTCCCGGAGGCGGCGGACGAGGCCGAGGAGCAGCGCGGCGACGCGGCGGAGGCGGCGGTGGAGCGTCCGCTCAGCCTGCATGACCAGCGGCTCGGGGCGGTGCTTGCCGTTCTCAAGCAGAGTGAGGCGCGGCGCGTCCTCGACCTCGGCTGCGGCGAGGGGCGCCTGCTGGAGATGCTGCTCAAGGACGGCCAGTTCACTGAGGTCGTCGGCATGGACGTCTCCTACCGCGCGCTGGAGCGGGCTCAAGAGCGGCTGCGCCTGGACCGTTTGCCGCCCGCGGTGCGGGAGCGCGTCCGCCTGATGCAGGGGTCGCTCATCTACCGCGACCGGCGCCTGGAGAACTTCGACGCCGCGGCCGTAGTAGAGGTCATCGAGCACCTGGACCCGCCGCGCCTGGCGGCATTCGAGCGGGTGGTGTTCGGGTTCGCCCGCCCGAAGTCGGTCGTGGTGACCACGCCGAACGTCGAATACAACGTCCGATTCCCGTCGCTCCCGGCGGGGAAGTTCCGCCACCCGGACCACCGGTTCGAGTGGACGCGCGCGGAGTTCCAGGCGTGGGCCGGCGCCATCGCCGACCGATATGGGTATACCGCCCGCTTCCTCCCTCTGGGCCCAGAAGACCCGGAGGTGGGCGCGCCCAGCCAGATGGCCGTACTTGATAGGGCTTAAGGCAGCCCAAACAACATGTATAACAACATGTATCCTGTAAAAGTGACGGCCCCTGCTCACCCGTCGCCTGGCCCGTCACTCCGTCAGCCCACGCCAAGTACGGGCGGTCAGTGCCGCGTCGAAACCTCTCATCGGTAGGCCGGTGATCTGCTCCAACCACCCGGCTACCTGACGCGCCGGATCCGCCTCATTGCGGGTGCGCACCTCTACCTCGGGGCGAAGCCCCTGCCGGGACGCCCCGAACCGCAGGATGAGCAGCACGCTCAGCAGGAGCCGCAGGCAGGCCGCCACTTCGAAGTACGACAGGTCGGAAACGCGCCTGCCCGCCAGCCGTTCGTAGAGTGCCACGTTCATGGGGCCGCCGCCCGACCCCGCGAGGGAGGCGATCAGCCGCGTCCAGGCCAGGTCCGTGCGGTAATCCGCGAGCCTCACGTTCGACCAGTCGATAACCACGGGAGACGCGCCGCCGTCGCCACCCGCCCGCAGTAGCACGTTGTTGCGGTGGAAGTCGCCGTGTACGACCACTGGCCGCTCGCAGGCAACCGTTGCGCGGCGGCCGCTCAGCCAAGCCAGGGCCTCCCGAAGGCAGCGCGGTTCTGTACCCTCCAGTTGGTCGCACTGCCACGCCAGCGTAGCCTGTTCGGCGTCGATAGCGGCGTACGGGTCGCCCGCCGCGGCCTGCGCCAGCGGTGAGTTGGGAAGAATGGCACGTCCCTCCAGCGCGTGGAGGCGGACCATCAATGCCCCGTGCAGGGTATGGCATTGCGCCTGCTGCTCTTCCGGTGCGGACCAGTACGCCGCCTCCAGGGAGGTGCCATTGATCCGCTCCATAACGAGGAATGGTCGCCCGAACCCTGCCGCCGCGTCTCCGAAGCCCTCTACTCGCGGCACGGGGTAGCCCGCCTCCCCCAGGCGGCGCATCGCGCCGAACTCCTGCGCAGCCTTCTCCGCCGCACCGCCCCCGCGAAAAGACGCAGGACCAGGCTCTGGTCTTCTCCCGCTGGCCCCAGAGAGAACGCGAAGATGTCCGCCTCGAAGCCACTGCTCAGGTGCGTCACACCACCTACAGCGCGCCCGCCGTACCGTTCCGTTAGCCTCGCCCGCCTTTCGGATATCCGGTCAGACACAGAGTAGCACACGCTTTCGCCGCGAAGCCAGGTTACCGGCATGCTATACTGACAGCGAAACCGAAATGCCGACCACGACCGGGACTGTGAACGAAATGCCCCCCTCCCCCCCCTCCGGCGCAAACGGAAACGGCGGCTCCCTGTGGGCATTCTTAGCCGGGCTCTCGGCGGTGGCGGGGCTGGCGGAGTTGGCATTCGTGATTGTGAACGTCTCCGCACTGCCGGTCTATCTCAAGGCGGGCCTCCACCTGCCGAACCTTCCCGGTATTGCCCTGGCGGCGTTCTACACGGCTGAGGCGCTGGGTAACTCCCCCATGGGCGCGCTGGCGGACCGACTGGGGCGGCGGCGCATCATGGTGCTGGGGGCGCTGCTCTCGGTGGCAACCTGCCTGGGAACGGCGTTCGTACGCGTCCCCCCGAGCGGGGCAATCTGGGGCGCGGTGGGCCTCATCCTCCTCTTCCGGGTGCTGGACGGCCTCGGCGCGGCGATGCTCTGGCCCTCCGTCTTCGCCAGCGTTGGCGACCGGGTGCCCCCGGAGCGACAGGCGTCCGCCATGAGCGCGCTGAACATCACGTACCTCGTGGGGATCGCCATCGGGCCGTTCATCGGCGGCATCATGAACGATACGCTCGGCCGGGGGTACGCGATGGACGACCCGCGCCGCTACGCCCCGTCGTTCTTCCTGGCCGCCGGGTGCTTCTTTCTGACTGCCGTGATCGCCTACCTGGTCGCGCCGCGCCGTGCGCAGGTGCCGCTCCCCGTGCAGCAGCGTGAGGCGGAGGAGGAGGGAGAGACCACGGTCGGGGAGATCGCGGAGGCGGCGCATCCGCCGGTGGCAATGTCCGCCATCCGTAAGGCGATGCAGACCGTGCCGATGCTCATGGTCCTGGGCTTCCTCATCTTCTTCGGGGTGGGCCTGATCGCGCCATACGCCAAGACGTTCTGCATGGCGCGCTTCAACCTCTCCGAGTCGGCGTTCGGGTCGCTGCTGCTGCTGCCGGCGCTCATCATCGCGGCGATCTCGCTGCCGCTGGGCCGTCTGGCAGACACCTGGGGCAAGGTGCGCTCCATCCATCTCGGCATGGGCGTCTGCGCCGTCTCGCTCTGGCTGATCCTGCTGATGAAGAGTCAGGTCGCGGTGGTCGCGCTGGGGACGCTGCTAGGGGTCGGGTTCGTGCTGGCGTTCCCGTCGTACATGGCCTACCTGGCGGACCTGGGCGGGCCGGAGGAGCGGGGCGGCCTGATCGGGGCGGTGCGGATGGCGCAGGGGGTGGGCGCCCTGCTCGGCGCCGCGCTAGCATCGCCGCTGTATACGCTGGACGCCGAGCACCTGACCATCTTTGTGGTGGCAGCGGCGATGCTGACGGTGGGCTTCGTGCTGAGCCTGTTCTTCGTGCGGGAGCGCCCGAAGGCGCCCGCACCGGGGGTATCTGCATGACGCGCGAGGAGCTATTGCGCGAGGCGATCCGTCTGAGCCGGGAGAACGTGGACAGCGGCCGGGGCGGACCGTTCGGCGCGGTGGTCGCGAAGAACGGTGAGGTCGTGGCGACGGGGGTGAACGTGGTCACGTCCGCAAACGACCCGACAGCGCACGCGGAGGTGACGGCGATTCGTGCGGCCTGCGCGGCGCTCAGGACGTTCTCGCTGGCCGGGTGCGAGATATTCGCCTCGTGCGAGCCGTGTCCGATGTGCCTGGGCGCGATCTACTGGGCACGCCTCGACGCCGTGTACTTCGCCGCCGGGCACGCCGACGCCGCGGAGGCGGGCTTCGACGACTCGTTCCTGTACCAGGAGATCCCCCTGCCAATCTCGGAGCGGTCGCTCCCCACGCACCACGTCACCGACCTGCGCGACGAGGCGAACGCCGCCTTCCAGGCGTGGCGCGCCAACGCCCTCAAGACCCCTTACTGACCCGTCCGCGTTTGAGCATCGCGGCATCCAGAACCGCTGCACCGGCGATACCGACGCTGTAGCAGGCGAGGTCGCTCCACAGAAAGCCGAAGCCGAGCACGAGGCCGCCGAGGCGGGTGGCGCGCAGGGCGTCGATCCAGGGCGCGTGGTAGAGCTGGCTCACTTCGATGGCGAGCGAGAACGCCCCGGCGCAGAGAGCCAGGCTCCCCACCCGCGCCTTTGGCCAGGCGGCCGCGGCGAGCAGATAGACCAGCGCTGCCCAGAGTGTGTCTCCGGCATACTCCCCGAGGAAGGACGGAAGCAGGTCCCGGTACCGCCGCGCTGCGAGGCCCAGTGCTACCACGGCGGCGCAGAGGGTCAGGTACAGGAGGCGAGGGCGGAGGGGTTTGGTGGTTCGCTCGGGCATGGTGGTGCGGCGGGGTGTGCGCCGTGGACTGAAGTCCCGGCTTCGTTGATTCAAGCCCGCCTCCGCGGGCTCCGGTAGACGATGCCGTTACCGCGTTCCGGTAGCCGCTACCCGTCCCAAGGAGCCCGCGGAGGCGGGCTTGAATCAACGAAGCCGGGACTTCAGTCCAC
>CALEKU010000265.1 GCA_937902745.1 uncultured Armatimonadota bacterium | reverse complement strand
TAGAGCAGCTGACTCTTAATCAGCGGGTCATAGGTTCGAGTCCTATACGACCCATCCGAAGAGCGGTAGTTGCCAGTAACAGGTAACTACCGCTCTTTTCGTCAGTCCGGCGGTTTGGTTATTGACGCTGTTGATACTTGTTGCTAACCTGATGGTAGCTACAAAGTAAGGTGCGTCAGATGGCGATAGGTCCCTACTCCCCAACCTGGGAAGAAGCCCTCAAAGACTTCCTCCTCCATATCAAAGCCACGAAAGCCCCCAAGACGCTGCGCTTCTACGACGTGCAGCTGCGGCAACTGATCCGCTGGACCGGGCGAGAGAGCGTCGACTTTACGTCCTTCGGCAAGCGGCACCTCGACCGCTATTTGGCGGAGCGGGCGGAGTCGGTCTCGCGCAACACCCTGCGCCATGACGCGATTGCCGCCAAGAGCTTCTTCAAGTGGTGCGCCAAGAATGATCTTCTTTTGAGGAATCCCTTAGCGGAGTACGAGGTGCACAACGCGCCCCGTCCTGCTATGTACATGCCGACCCTGGAGGACATGCAGGCCCTGCTTACCGCGCTGGGTGATTACTGGAACCCGGAGAAGAACCCCGGCATGAAAAATATCCCCCGCGCCCGCAGGCTCGTGCATAGAGAGCGAAACTACGCCCTGCTGCTGCTCCTCTTGGATAGCGCCTGCCGGATCGGGGAGGTGCTGAACCTGAAGCTGGAGGACTACCGGCCCAAAGCCTTTGAGATCACGGTGCGGGAGAGCAAGGGGAAAGAGCCGCGCACCGTGCCGATCAGTGCGGGAACGGTGGAGGCTATTTCTTCCTGGCTGAAGACGCGCGAGCGATTGATGAGCGGGGCCGCCCCGGAAGAAGATGAGGGCTGGTTGTTCCTCTCGGAGTACGGGACCCAGATGGACTCGGGCCGATTTTTGAAGGCGATCAAGGCGGTGCTGCGCTTCGCCGGACTCTCCGAGAACATCACCCTGCACTCTCTCAGACGGCACAGCATCAATAAGCTATCCAAGATCAACGTGCTCGGCGCGCAACATATCGCGGGCCACAAGGACACCAAGACCACGCTGCTCTACACCAAGCTCGATCCCGGCCATTTGCGGGAGACCCACGATCAGGCGGGCGTGGTGGACGCGGTGCTCTCCAACAGGAGGGTAGCCAAGCGCAAGCGCCTCACCTGATTGACAACGGGTAGCTTGTTTGCTATACTCGCTTAATTTCCTAATGACGGGAAACCCCTTACAAGCCCCAAGAAGACACGATGAAACAAAAGTTGATACAAATACTGCTCAAGCAGCTCCAAGCCACTCCAGCGCCCGTAGAAGCAGAATTAGACCCCTTGCCGCGCAAGGGACAGACCGCCCTCTACATCATGGGCAAGTTCGAGAAGTGGGTGTAGACAGTCCCTAATGCCAGTGTTACACTCGGGATGCAATCTCGACCATTGCTTACTGATGTTTGCTAACAACCTCGCTCCCCACGGGCGGGGTTGTTGGTTTTTCTGGGTCCGCAAACTGGCGGTATAGTGACTGGGAGTGTTTTTACCCTGAGAGAGCCTGCCTTGAAGAGCGAAGAAACGACCCACCCGAGCAGCAACGGACACAGTGGCGAACAGTTAGTTCTGCTGGAAACGCCTGCCCTCTACACCGTGACGCCGACTCTGCCCGCCTCCCCGCGGGGCGGAAGCGTGCGCATCCTGCGCAGCGAAGAAGCCGCGCCCTGTGTGCAGAAAATGATCGCCGATCCGTCCGCCGCCTCCTGCGTTATTACGGGCGACAGCCGCAAGGTCTTATCCGCCCTGCCGGAGGGAATCTTTCAGACCTGTGTTACTTCTCCGCCGTACTGGTCCCTGCGGAACTACAACATCGAGGGACAGATCGGCCTGGAGCCCTCCCTGGACGATTACATCCGTGATCTGGTGATCGTATTTGAGCAGGTGCGGCGCACGCTCCGTGACGACGGCACCCTCTGGCTGAACATCGGCGATTCCTACACGTCGGGTGGACGGAACTGGCGCGCGCCCGACAAGAAAAACCCAGGCCGTGCGATGGGCATGGGCAAGGGAATGCGTCCCCCGACTCCCGACGGACTGAAACCCAAGGACTTGATCGGTGTTCCCTGGCGTCTCGCCTTCGCGCTTCAGGAGGCGGGGTGGTACCTGCGCGCGGACATCGTCTGGAATAAGCCGAACTGTCAGCCGGAGAGCGTCAAGGATCGACCCACCCGTTCCCACGAGAGTATCTTTCTGTTTTCCAAGAACGAGAAGTACTACTACGACCCTCAAGGCATCCGCGGCCCGAACGACCGCAACATGCGTACGGTCTGGGACATCAACACCCAAGCCAATAAAGACGCGCACTTTGCCACGTTCCCCACCGCCGTCGTGGAACCGTGTTTGGCGCTGGGCAGTAAGCCCGGCGATATCATCCTCGATCCCTTTCTCGGATCGGGTACTACAGGAGACGTTGCGTTAACCATGAATCGACGATTTGTCGGGGTCGAGCTGAACCCCGAATACGTGGAGATCGCCCAGAAGCGGCTGAACGGTGCGGTCGTGCATGAATAAACCTGCCCGCGCAGCACGCGCGATGACCGCTCCGAGCGCCGACCGGCAAGTTACTTTCCACACCCTTCTGGTGGCGGCGCGCAATCAATGGCTCATGGACGCGATGAGCGAAGCGCTGAAAAACGTAGAGCCGGCGACCCTGAAGGCAGAGATCGTTCGCCTCGTCCCGGCGGACGTGCAGAAGATTCTGGCGGGCGCGGGCGTGCGGGATGAACATGTCTTTCCCACGCCCAGCGTCCTGCGGGCCGCCCCGTCGCTCGTCGGGTACTACCGTCTGCTCCTGGGTTCTCCCCAGAAGACGTTCTACGGCACGGGAACGGGTATGGGGCAGGTGAAGAGCATGGAAACGAGCGGGACGATCAATGCGGCCCAGGAAGGGCTGCTGGAGGCGTTCTGCGAGGCCATGTGCGCTTCCCTGGCGGAGCTGGTTCGCAAGGTGTCGCCGACTATCACCGACCAGGACGTGCGCGAACTGCCGCTGCTGACACTCGGTTCCCAGTTCCAGGGTGGCAACAACAACACCATCGGAAAAGCGATCACCGATGGAGTGTTCAAGGCCATTGCCGCGGCCCTCGATGGATACGTGATCGAGCAGACCGCCAAGACGTTGGAGGTTCAGAACGACGCGGGTGAGGTGTTTGTCGTGACCCTCGCCAGCGATCCCGACGTGACGATCCAGAAGCGGACCGACAAGGACACGGAGAATCTGGTCGCCATCGAGATCAAAGGGGGGACGGACGACAGTAACGCCCACAACAGGGCAGGTGAAGCCGAGAAGTCGCACATCAAAGCGAAGAAGGACAAGGGATACGGCGACTGCTGGACGCTCTTTCAGGTTCGGGAGCTCGATCAGGATACGCTGGCCGGGGAATCTCCAACGACGGATGCCTGGTTTGATGTGTCGGAGGTGGTCGCTCAGGAAGGTGACGCCTGGGACGAGTTCTGCGAAGAAATCAAGTCGATTATGGGCATTGACGACTGACCCCTTTCCTGGCATACCGGACCTGTGATCTCCTATTTCTCTGGCGTACTCTCTGTGAGTGCGCCTTCTTTTTTGTGATCAGGCGTACAGACCCTATTCTCACACTTGGTAGGCTGGATGCTGTAGGGCGGGGTTGAGAAGACATACATGCTGATCCCGGAAAGTCCAAGCACCTCAAGGATCACAAAGAAAAGCACTCAGTAGGGAGAGTGCTCTTTTTTGTTGCGCGTACAGTATTGACACGGAGGGCTTGGCGGGCGTGTACTAGGACCATCTCGCAATTAATGACCAACGATGACTATCGTCGTGACTGACGGAGAACCCGTCGATTTAGATGGCCGTGAGTACGTGCCCATCCGTTTTACTTCCTCCATCCCGAAAGAGACCTTTCGGGAGCTTGCGCGTGTCGTGCTGCACGGCAACGAGTGTATCTTCTCCCAGCCCCTGAAGCGCTGGTTTTGTCCGCTGGACGGCTTTCACCTGATGGCCGCCCAGACCGAAACCTTCCTCTCGGAGTACGACGTGGAAGATCCCGGCGACAAGCTGGCCCGCCTCTACGCCAAGCCCACAAAGAAATAGGGGGCGATATGCGACGAATGATGAACTCCAAGATCCTCGATCTTGATTTTTTCCTGGACATGCCCGCAACCGCCCGGCTGCTCTACTACGACCTCTTAGCGCGTGCCGATGACGACGGCTTTATTACGCCGCAGCGCGTCATCCGCATGACCGGCGCCAGTCAGGATGATCTACGCGTGCTGCACGGCAAAGGATTTGTGCACGTGTGGGACGACGGCGTACTCGTCATCCTGCATTGGCGCGAACACAACCACGTAAAAAATGATCGCTACGTTCCGAGCGATTTTCACGCGCGCCTTCGCGATGTTAAAGGGAAATACGCTCTGGGAGCCCGCGAGACTGGATCCAAATCGGTTCCAGAACGGATCCAGTCCGGATCCAAAATGGTTCCGCAGGATAGGATAGGAAAGGGAAGGGAAGGAGAGGTGAGTATAGAGAATATTTCCCCCCTTACCCCCCAGGCGGAAAAGCCCAAGAAAGCCAAGGAGCTGACCTTCAGTCCGGAGACCCAGCGCCTCTGGGACGCTTTCGAGGAAGCCCTCTGTCCGATCACCACCCGGCACAAGGGCTTTGAGCGCAATGAGCTGGTGGCGTTAGTTCGCGAGTGCGGTGGCACGGAGAACTACGCCAAGCTCTTGCGTATCGCCCAGGCCGCGCACAGTGACCGCTTTGCCCCCAAGCACCTCAAAGTCTCCCGACCCTCCCAACTGCGGGAGAACCGGGGCGCACTCATCGTTTGGGCCAAGGGTAAGACCGCCCAGCACCAGAGCGAGCAGCAGGAGAGCGAAACGATCCGCATATGAGCGCCACCCACCTCGTCATCCTCAAGGACAAGACCGAGTACCGGGTGAGCGAAAGCCAAGCGGCGAACGTCGCCCGCGCGGTGGAAGCCCGGCGTAGCTTTTATCTCAAGGACGACTACCTCTCCTGGACCCAGATTGAGAGCATCCGCCGCATCAGTGGTTCCGACCTACGCCTCACCGCTCCCCCCACCTGCGGCCGCTGTGAAAATGGCTGGCTGTTCTCCAAGAACGGCGCCTACCCCTGCAGCTGCAACCGCACCGGCAAAGAGGCGATGCTGGAGTACCGCCACTACCTGGACTCCAACGCCCCGCATTAGTATTGACTCCGCCCCTACATCCGCGTATCGTCGGCGTATACACCAAGTAAACTAACGACCGACCATGGACCAAACCAACATGCGGATCGACCGGGAAGAGGCCAGAAGCGTTTCCCAGGCCCTCCGCTTCTACGAGAGCTGGTTACGCGAAAAGGGCATCAACCGACTTGACCCGGCCGCCATCCACTTCCTCTACCGACTTGACCGCCTGATCCAGAGCCGGGGCTGGGACGCTGATCGCTCCCAGAACCAGGAAGGGGTGCAGTGAGTGAGAGCGTCGACTACCTGGAGCGGCTATGACCCAGAACCAAATCGATCTCCTGTTGTTCCTGGCTTGGCTTCTCATGGGCCTCTTGGTCGGCAACGTACTGAGTGGCACTTTAAGCCTCTTTGACCCAAAGGTGCAGCTCACCGGCCTGGTTCTAGGCGCTGTCTGCCTCTACGACATTCTTAACAACCGATCATGACCCCGGAAGAACTCAAACGCCAAGGTGCTCTGGAAGCCTTAACCCGCTTACGGCGTCACATGAACAACCAGGGAGAAGGCACCACCCTGAAACGCTGTCGGGAGTGCCTGGAATGGCTTATCAACGAATACAAGATAGGAGAGAAGTGAAACACTTGAGTTTAGAACAATGCAAGAAGTTAAAAGAGATTGGGTTTCCACAAGGGACGACAAACACTCTTTGGTATCACCATGAGGATGAAATAGGGGATATCAGAACTGATTTGTACACAGATAATGAGATTGAGAATCTTTACGCTGATACGCATATTGATGCTTGGGACTGCCCCACCCTTGAAGAGCTCATTGAGTGGTTGGGAGATGATATATGGTCACTACTGAGAAAGGAGCCTGGAAGCAGTTTCGTGGCTCATAATGCTTACGGGGCCTTGAAGGGTGAGGGAGCAACCCCCCTTGAAGCCTGTTACAACCTCGCCATTGCCGTAAAGTCCCCCGATGAGAACCCTGCTTAACCTCGCCAGCCTCTTCATCTTCCTCACCGGCCTCATCATGGGCATTTTCTTAGGGGCGAATATCCCCAAGAGTGATGACCTGCTGATTACCGGCTATGAGAAGGTGAAAGAGATGCAGCATGCCAAGTTTGTGCGGGATGTAGAAGATTATTTGAGAGAGAAAGGAGAGAGATGAATGAGCAAGAGCTGGACGAAAAGCTAGAGACTATCTGCTCCGAACTGGGCAGAGGGAGGGTAATGGATGAACAAACAAGGGAGAGAATGTTCAAGTTCAGGCAGGATGGAATCAGCTACCGAAAGATAGCGGAAATGTTTGGTCTGAATCATCCAAACACAGCAAGACATCATATCATCCAGTATATGAAAGGGGTCGCAATCAGCCCCTCTAATAGAGGACTCCCCATCATTCCGATTAACAAGTTCACAAAACGTGAAATTTTGGAAGCTTTTATCGAACTTTACGACCGTAAGAAGATGGAAAAAGATGAGCTTATAGATAACATTCTTAGAATTAAGATTTAATATGAGAGAGAAAGGAGAGAAGTGACGGCAAAAGACTTTATCAAGCGTAAGTGCCTGCTTTATAACGCGCACGGTATGCACGTTCTGGCATTTGGTAGCAACGGCAAGGCTGGAAAGGTAGAGCTGCCAGACCTGTTAGACGAATATGCACATGAAAAAGTGCGAGAGGTGGGAGAAGTGATACGGGAAGCAGTGTACGAGTACGTTATGTCCGATATGGACATTGGCGCTTCAGCCACAGATGAGATTATTACTGGCATAGTCCGCAGATATACAGAGAAAGGGGAGAAGTGAAGCGGCCTCGCTATCTCACTGAGGGCGACCGCATTAAGTTCGCAGAAGAGAAACAGGCATATACGGTGCAGGCGACTTCAGATCGGTACAGCGTGTGTACTAAGCCGTTCAATCCCAAGAAGACCGTGTTGTACAGCATCGTAGATTGGGAAGAGCAGGTGCGCGGAACTGAGAACGTCATTTTTTGCAATGGAGCAGAAACCCAGGAGCAGTGCTTTCAAATGCTGGTGCGGCTGCTGGAGGGGCATTCTGAGGTGAGCTATCGGAACCGGATACCACTGGTCGTGGACTGGGTGAGAAACGCGCTCGGTGAAGATGTGCTCGCGGCAGAAGAACAAATAGCAGCCATCCTGGACCGCCACTGACTAAGCCACCCCTTCCTGCTATGCTTCGCCCTCGAAGGAGGGTGAGCACATGGCAGACTTCCCCCGCTACACCACACTTTCGCAAGAAGAAAAAGCCCGCATCGTCGGCACCACTGGACCCGGCAAGAAGCCAATCCTGAAGACCCACAGTTTTCCGGTCCCCTTTCCCGACGGCACCGAGGGTACCTGCTCCTACGAGCGCCTAGGACCCGCGTATCACCGCTTCGACTACCGCTACGCTGATGGGGCGGCCATGCCCCGCCAGTACCACACCCGACCACTGCCTACCATTGACGACGTAGTACAGGTCGGCCTGGAATTCAGCATCCGCGTGTTCCAGGAGGCGATGGAGGTAGAGCGGCGCGATTACTTCGCCCGCATCAGCCCACCCACGGACGGCAGTAGAGTGCCCAACCC
Organism: uncultured Armatimonadota bacterium; assembly: GCA_937902745.1. Classification (GTDB taxonomy): domain Bacteria; phylum Armatimonadota; class Armatimonadia; order Armatimonadales; family Armatimonadaceae; genus CALEKU01. The sequence goes on along the minus strand of CALEKU010000265.1, from coordinate 85,037 downwards.
CAACAAATTCCGCATGGAGGCGGGAAGGGCCAAGGAGATAGGCGGCAAGTACGCTTTGTGCCTCCCGTTTCCCAGCGGCAAGCGCTATGTACGGGCCAGTGATCCGGTCAGGACTTTTGAGGAAGCTGAGGAATTATGGAGAACCCGGCGTGATGATCGGTTCGTCATTGCCTGCTGCAACCGCATGGACCGGTGCTGGGAGCTGCTGAAGTACAACCCCCTGAAGAAGGAGGGGCACCCCGTCCGTTGACGGCCGCAGTCCTTCCTGCTATGTTGTCCCTGTCTTGTTCATGGGTAGGTTACTCACCCATTAAAAAAGCCCCACCATCTCGGCGGGGCTTTTTTCTATGTTTCCTTGCGATTCAGTAGGTGCTGTACTTTCTGGGTGTGGTCAATGCCCAATGCTTTGCCAATCTCGCCTAGGGTGTGGCCGTCTGCCCGCATTTTCTTGGCGGTGGCTACTTCGTCATCCGTGTAGCGGCGGTAGGGTTTGAGGGAGCGCTTGACTTGGCCCGTGCCGTTGCAGCAGGGGCAGGTGATGAGGGTGTCAGTCATAGAGGGGAGTTAGGGATCAATCTTCGAGTTCGGATACGTGGATAGTCTCGATGTTGCCGCTAGGGAAGCGGACCCGGAGCCACTGGCCTTTGCCGTTGCTCTTGGCAGCCTCTAGTTGCATCAACGTGTCAGTCGTTCGTCGTTTCCATTCTTTCAATTCCTCAGCAGACCAACCAGGGGCCTCTAAGGGATGAAGGCGAAAATCGGCCGACAGCTGTGATACCCACGCGTCAACAGCGGGATTGGTTCCTTCTTCCAGAACGTGTATCAGGGCGCCATTCTTGTGCTTGTAGGTTGTTTTGAGTTTGTACTCCATAGAGGGGAGTTAGTTAAAGGTTAATCTGCGGAGTCAGTCTTTATGGAAGACCGTTCCAATTCGCCATCTCATAACCCTTTGAACTGTTCTTAATTTCTCCGTCTACAATGTCACTAAAGTGAGCGGCTATGTTGTAAATCCTGTATGCAGGATAGATGAACTCCCTAAGTGGGGAACCATCACGCTCTATCGTTACTAAAGCATCACCCTTTTCGGTTTCAGTGTCTTCTAAACGCCATGCCCTGACTCTAAAACCACGATCAATGATTTCGTAGATAGGCAGTTCAGTTCTCTTTGTTCTGTTCATAATGTGGCTTAATTAGGGGATGGGGCGGGAAACCGCCCCGGTTAGTGATTATTTGAGGATGAATGTCCAGCCATCATCTGAGATGACTTCTTCGATGTGCTCTCGTTGCTCTTCGGTGGTTTCTTCCGGCAGGGTGACGATCAGTTGGTAGGTGGTGCCAAACGGCCGGTTGGTGACGGTGGCCTCTAAGCCGAACTGGTCCCGGATGTAAGAGCGGAGGTACTTGCGTTCGTAGGCGCGGACTTCTGCCGCGGTCTTGCCCTTGATTTTCGCTGGGTCGTATAGCTCCATGGTGTGTTGATTAGGTTGGTAAGGTGTCCGGCGCTCTCCCCCTACCAGGGGAAGAACGCCTTGAGGATGGCTCCCAGTTCCTTGAGGACTCCTTTGAGGATGCCTCGCAGTTCGCGGGTGAGGATGCTTTGGTTGATCCTCTGCCAGAGTGTCTTGCTCATGGGCGATTGGTTACTTCTTAGACATCATTATAATGCCAGAACCCTCACTTGTTGTCAACAGTTGGTAATAGTGTGAAATGTGAGATTATCAGGTTCAAATCCGGCGTCAGAAAAAGAAAACCCCCAAGCGATGTGCTTGAGGGTGAGAATTAATACTGGTCGCTCAGCAGCAGCGTGGTAACACTGCGGTCCCATTCGGTAATCACGTAACACTTGCGCTGGTCCGGGAGCTTATAGCAGGAGAAGATGCGCTCTCCGTCCCTGAGCGCTCGCTTATTGGCGTTCTTGTCTTCCTGGTCCAGATCCCCATCGTCGCCCAACACATGCCGCATGATGAGACTGGCGGGAGAAATGCCCTGGCTGATGCAGGCGGCCAAAGCTTCCGGGGTGGAAACCAGGCGGCCTAAATCAAACAGTGGCTCCGCGCCCATCTCAGGCCGCCTCCGCAACAAAGCGCTTGCGTTCGGGGTCGAACAGCGCACCCTCCATCGTGCCGTTCAGGTACTTCAGGTTCTTCGGGCGGGCAATGGTCGCCTCGACAAACCCAACTTCGTTATCGGCCAGAATTGCCTGCACCATCTCCCAGAGGGAATCGTGCACCTCTACCCGTTCCCTCCAGTCAGAATCAAACGGTTCGCCGTACAGCCGCTTCATGCAGGTAGCCGTAATGCGGCAGTAGCGAATCTCCGCGCCCGTGGGCTGACAGCAGAAGACGATTAACTCATCCCAGGTCATGCCGCCCTCACCCCCGTTCGGCTCCGCCAGTTTCATGGCGTAGACCGGCTCGCTAGGCGAGAGCTGGGCAATCCATTTTTCCAAGGTGGGAAAGCCGACGTAGACCGGATAGACGTTCATGGGTCCATCCTCCTTTCGCCGGCTTACCGTAGCAAAGTTACGCGGGTGGTAGAAGGGGCTTCACCTCACCCTGATTGGTCCAGGTGATGAGGTCGGTGGTGAACCAGGCCAACTGATCCAGGACGCCGATGGAGCGCGCAATGCCCGGAATGCGGGCGGTCGATTCCACCACGATCAAGAGGGTGGGAACGGCGCAGTCGGTGGCATCGTAGAGTCCGCTCGGCTTCCCCGCGAAAAACACGGCGTAGGCATCCGCCTTTTGTTCCCAGACGCGCAAGCCTTCCGTGTGTCTGTCGACTTCCACAATGCCGCAGAAGGGGCATTCGGGCTGGGGGATGATAACAAGAGCGTCCGGGGTGACATTCGTCCATTCTAGGCCCTTGTACGCAATCCTGGTGGCCCCGTTGGTGACGCCCCAGGCCAGCACATCCCGCACCCGGTAGTCATGGGCGAGATTATTCGGCCAGGCGGCCAGCGCTTCTTTGCGCTGTTTGCAGGTAGCCTCCGAAAGCCGCCAGAGCTTGGGGGCGCTCCCGAGACCGGAGGGGTTGATGCGGTCCACCGACACGCGCCGACTGGTGATCCAGCCGCCCTTCTCCAGGGCCAATAAATGTCGCCGCACCGAGTATTCTGGATTGCCGGTGAGCGTCGCCAGGTGGGTTGTGGAAAGCCAGCCGTACCAGCTCAGGAGCTCGATGTACGGCTCAGTTTTGGGCTTGATCATCGGTTTCACCCTGATTCTTGATGATGACCAGGGGTTTGTTGCGCGCTCCTGGTTGTGGCTTTGCCGGTTCCTCCTCCGCCCGCTGTGCTTCCTCCCAGGTTTTGGCCAGGGCCGTAATCCGCGCTTCCCGAATCGGCCCGATCACGTCCGCCACCTTGCCGGGACGCGCCCCAAAGTCCGCAAGCGTGGTAGTGGAGTCCACGACCCGCCGAATCCGAATCTCTCGGCTGGGCGCACCGTCGATGCGAAAAATGCAGTGCCCGATAGCAAGCTTCTGGAGCCGCTGGGAGAGCGCTTCCCGCTCCGGCGCTTTAAACTCCCGATCCGGGGCAAACCAGGGAACGGTGAGGGAAAGCCGCAGACCCTTCTCCAACCGACTCACCCCATGCAGGGGGATCTGGGAGAAGGAGGGATAGGAGAGCTTGGGCATGTGCTCGCCGATGATCTTCTTCGCCGCATCGGGATTGCTGCCCCGCACCAGGTTCTGAAGCGCGTTCATCAGTTCCCGTCCGCCCGTGGAGGAGAAGGCCCGAAACTCCTGCTTTTCATAGCGCACCTTGCCCATGCCGTTTGCATTCTGCATGATCCAGGCAAAGAGCGCATCCCCACCTTGGAGCGGCACCAGCGAAAGTAGCCGCTCCATCTCCAGTCGAATGAGGAACCCGCCCACGGTAGGTGGCCCATCTTTCCTCATCCGCTCAAAAAGCGCTATGGCCTTCTCCTGGTCGCGCACCAACGTCACGTCCAGGAACTTGATGTTGTTCTGATGCTCCTCTTTCACCAGCAGCTTGGCGTCCGTGGGCGGCTCAGCAGCGCTAGCCAGATTGGGGGCGAATCGTTTGGCGTCATCCTCGGAAAGCTTGAAAAAGGCTCTGACCCCTGCCGTGCTCATCGAATTGAGAAAGGCTTTGTTACTCACCTGCGCCTCGTTCTGCAACGCCCACAACAGCCGCAGGTTACTGGAGCGGGCAATGGCCGCAATATCCGCCGCCACGTCCTCAATGAAGGGCAGGACAAAGCTCGCCTCATCCACCGCAAATACCACGGGTCGGTTGCCTGATTTCCCTCGCTCGGCAAATAAGCGGCGGGTAAACAGGCCCGATAAAGCACGCACCCCAAAGGCAGACACGCGTCTGGCATCCACGCAGACCACGATCACCTGCTGCCGATCCCAGAGGCTCGCCAGATCAAGCGTATTTTCTTCGGCGCAGACGATCTGCTTCAAAAAGGGGTTGGTTAGGAAGTGGCGCAGTTTGTTGATGAGCGGGCCAAGGGCAGACTTTACCGCGTCCACCCGCTTGCCCGCGTGCTCTTCCGTGAAGTAGCGAATCGCCTCCTGGAACGGCAGGGAATCGTGTTTGGGATCAAGCTTCAGGAGCGCGTTTCGGTAGGCGTCGTTCGTGATGCAGCGCACCATCTCCACGATGGAAAGCTCGTGCGCCACCATGAGCGCGGTCAGCTGATTGAGCCCGTCGAGCATCGGCCCAAAGCCCATGCGACCCTCACCCACGTACCCGATCACAAATTCCACGAAGTCCTGAATCTGGTTGGTCGGCTCCTCCTGCGGCACCAAAAACGGGTTGAGTCCGGGAATGGGAAAGTGGGGATGCACGACCGTTACCGGCACGCCCTCCGGGATGATTTCCAGGGCGCTGGCAATCCCTTCTTCCTTCGCCTCCAGGATCACCGCGCTATGGCCCATCTGCAGCTGCTGGGCCAGGATCATGCGGGAGAGCACGGTCTTTCCCACGCCCGTTCCGCCCACAATCAACGCGTGGCGGGAGAACGCCTGGTGGGGAATGGTGTAGGGATCATGGTTGGGGGCAAGGTCAAAGCGCTTCAGGTTCTCCTCGCCCCAGGGAGTGGTGAGATGCGGTTTCCACTCCTTGGGAACGCGAGGCACCGGCGGCTGCAGGGCGAAGGTGCCGACCTCAAGAGACGGCCCTATCCCCGAAGACGACGATGCAGAGAGGAGACTTTGGAGATAGGGTGTCACCCCGCTATATTTGTTTGTTTCCTCAGAAATTCCTGTTTGTTCAGGAGACAAACCTGCGAACAGTTTCTACCCCCTTGACAAGCAACGCCCGGTAGGTGATGCTTTCCGCATGGACCATCTCTACCGATCCGGTGATCTCTGTGATTACTCCGTGGAGTACACCGGCTACCCCATCGGTTTTGATGACGACCTCTTAGCACTAGAAACCGCCCTCAAAGATGAGCGAGACCACTGGGAAGAAGAAGACTATCCAGAAGCGAGCTCCTAGGACGCTGAAAGAGCGTCGTTTTGTTAAAGCCCTCGCTACCGCCCCATCGGCCACCCAAGCCGTGATTGATGCAGGGTACGAAGTGAGCAACCGCCACGTGGCGGAACAGATTGCATATGAGAACATGAGGAAACTTGAGATGGGTCACTGGTTCCATGAAGCAGGCTTGACTCATGAGGTGATCGCCCAGAATACCGCCGTTATTGCTCTTACAGCAACCAAGCGGGATCAGTTCAGCGGTGAGATGTATGAGGATAACACAGCTCGCTTGAAGGCTATGGAATTCGCCGCCAAGCTGATGGGTCTGCTCTCTGGCAAAGACGAAGGAGGCGACACCAACATTCACGTGAACGTCGTTAATTACGGTTCGAGTGGAAATAACCCTTCCGTATAACTACACCCCCCGCGACTACCAACTGCCGCTCTTCCGCGCCATGGATAGCGGCTTTTTACGTGCGGTCGCTATCTGGCACCGGCGGGCCGGAAAAGATAAATCCCTGGTCAACCTGGTAGCCAAGAAGATGCAGGAGCGGGTAGGGGCGTACTACTACTTCTTCCCCACCTACCAGCAGGGAAAGAAGATCCTCTGGAATGGAATGGACCGCAACGGGCAGAAATTTATCGACCATATTCCCAAGGCCCTCCGCAAGCGTACCGACAACTCAGAGATGCTGATCGAGCTCAAGAACGGCTCCATCTTCCAGGTGATCGGCACCGACAATATCAATTCCATCGTGGGTACCAACCCGGTCGGCTGTGTCTTCTCCGAGTACTCGCTACAAGACCCCAGTGCCTGGTACTTCATCCGTCCGATCCTGGCAGAGAACGGAGGATGGGCGGTTTTTAACTACACCCCCCGCGGCGACAACCATGGCCATGACCTCTACAAAATGGCCGTGCGTGATCCCTCAATCTGGTTCGTCCAGAAGCTGACCGTGGACGATACCCAGGCCATTAACCCAACCATCCTGCAGCAGGAAAAAAAAGAGATGTTCGAGCAAACCGGCTCGGACGCGCTCTACATGCAGGAGTACTACTGTTCCTTTGAAGCGCCGGTGCAGGGTTCCTACTACGGCATTCAGATGACCCAGGCGGAGAAGGACGGGCGCATTACCAACGTCCCCTATGAACCGTCTGTTCCGGTGGATACGATCTGGGACTTGGGCGTAGGCGATTCCATGGCCATCTGGTTTGTTCAGGGTGTGGGCATGGAAATGCGGGTGATTGATTACCTAGAGGGGACAGGTGAGGGGCTGCAGTACTACGCCAAGAAGCTCCAGGAAAAGCCCTACACCTACGGCCGCCACTTCGCCCCCCATGACATTGAAGTGCGCGAACTGACCAACGGAAAGACTAGGCGAGAAACCGCCAAGAGTCTGGGCATTGATTTTGTTGTGGTGCCCAACGTCTCCCTGGATGATGGGATAGACGCGGTTCGCAACATCCTGCCGAAGTGCTGGTTCGATCAGACCAAGTGCGAGAAGGGTATCTCCTGCCTCAAGAACTACCACAAGGAATGGGACGAGAAGAACAAAGTCTTTAAGGATCGACCGGCCCACGACTGGAGCAGCCATGGAGCCGATGCCTTCCGCTACTTCGCCTTGGGCTACCGACCCATCCGAGAAAAGAAAATCCCGGTTGGAATGGTAGGGGGTAACCGCTTAGGCTATGGAAAGCGCCCCGTCTACCGCAAGCGCACGCTCTAGCGTATAGTTGAGCCAACCAGCCCTAGTTCTCTCGTATGGAGTCCTACTCCCCAGAAGCCCGCCTCAAAAAACGTATCCAGCACGCTTTAAACGCCCAGCGCCCCAAGTTCGATCTGTTCGTCTTGCTCGATGAGGTCTACCACGTTAAAGGTAAAGACCAGCAGGGAACCGCCCAGATTCACGCCCCCGATTCCTGGAGCCATGTAGAAACCGTTGCTCCTCGCATGGTGGCTAGGCGACCTACCGTTATTTATAAGCCGAGAGAAGACAGTAACGAATCCGGCGCGGACGCCAACCAGGCCCTCTTCAATTACTGGTGGGATAAGGATAACGCCTTCACCAAAACGGTCGCTACCGTTAAGGGGGGACTCAGACACGGAACCAAGCTCGTGCGCTGGTACTGGAAGACGGAGAAGGGCAGAGTCCGCTCCTACATTTATGGGGAGGATGGCCGCCCAGTCCTAGAAGCCCAGGTGGTGCGTGGCGAAGATGGATCAATCCAAGGCATCACCCCACTGGCGTACCTCCCGGAAGAAGCGCTCACCAATTCCAAGTTCGCTGAGCAGAGTGAAGAGGTGGTTACCCATGACGATCCCTGCATGGAGCTCATCTCTTCCTACGACTTTTTTATTGATCCCGAAGCCACCAGCATTCAGGAAGCAGCCTGGATCATCTTCCGATTCCGAAAGGGTATCCAGGAGCTCAAAAGCTACGGCAAGTACCAGAACCTGGATGAAGTGGAAGCGGCAATTAAAGAGCTGGATGAGGAAAGCTCTCATGCCGCCCAGAGCCGAAAGTACGCCGATCTTGGCACCTTAGAGGCAGACGACACCATTGACCGCATTACCTGCTGGGAGATGTGGGAGAAGGGGCCAAACGGCATCCAGAAGTGTACCGTCTCCCATGGGCTGTTAATTGAACCCGTCCAGGACAACCCTTACTGGCATGGGCGCTACCCGTTCAGCCGCTACCTGGATTCCATTGTGGATGGTGAGTTCTGGGGCAAGGGGGAATTAGAGCCCGTGTTAACCATGCAGTGGACCCTGGATACCTTGATGAGCATGGACCTGGATAACCGCACCCTTGCACTGGACCCCAAATGGAAGGTGAGTGGGGACGTAGACGAAGCCGAGATTTTTGAAGGTAACGTGATTCACGTCGATGAGAAGATGGGACGCGACGCCAATCCGGTAGAAGTGCCCGACTTTACCGGCAGCTCTCAGGCGGGAATTGCCGGAGTCAGAGAGACTATGCAAAAAGCCTTGGGCATCTACGACTATGCCAAAGGCGGAACGGAAGGCCCCTCCGATACGGCGACCGGCATCAGCGCAGTTATTGAAGCCGCCAACGCCCGCTTTAACCTCAAGATTCAGCACCTGGAGGAGTTCATCAAGGAGATGGGCTTCTTCGTCATGAGTCTCTACCAGCAGCACCTCACCGATGAAAAATTGATCCGGGTCATGGGAGAAGATGGGGTGGAGGAAGTGGTACGCCTGTCGCCCGCGGATATTGCCGGGATGTATGACATTGATGTAGAGTCCGGCTCCAGCAAGCCCGCCAACCGGGATGCAGAGCGGGAAGCAGCCCTGCAAGTCTATGGATTGGTGTCCCAGGCCATACCTGATCCCCAGTTCCAGACGGAAGCCTTGAAGTTCGTGCTTTCCAAGTTCGACGGCGTAGAAAAGATCACCGACGCCCTGGACGGCGCTATGCAGCGGGTCCAGGAGCAGCAAGCCATGATGATGCAGCAGGAGCAGGCCATGCAGCAGCAGGTGATGGATCAGGAGGGTAGAGCCCAGGAGATGCAAGCGAGAGAAGCCCAGTTTGCCGCCCAGGAAGCGCAGTTGGATCAGGAGATTCAGCGGGCCGAGCAGATGATGCAGATGGAGCAGGACCAGCAGAACCGAGAGACGGACCGGGCCGATAAATTTGCCTTAGAAGAGATGCGCCTGAGTGCGCGTATACCCGTAACTAGTAAGAAATGACCCTACCGGAAAGATACAACGAGGCCAAGAGCTATAAGGAGTTAGTGGAGTCAGCAGGGTGGAAGAGTGTCGAAGCCTACCTCTCTGACCTGGTGGATCGCGCCGCCAAATGCGCGGTGACTACCAGCTTTAATTCCCAGGCCCAAGAGCACGACTCTCTCACAGAAGCTCGTGCTTTTAATTTCGTACTTCAGCACGTCCAGCAGAAGGCAGACTCTTTTGTCGCCCTGGAGAAGCAGGCCAAGGAGCAAGGGCTGGTGTAGCTCTTGCATTTCTTCTGTGAGTATCCTTACAATAATCGCAACACGACCAGACACGGCGTTACGGTGTCCCTGAACCGCTACCAGGATAAAAGCGTAACCACACATTCATGGAGGATTTGACCTCACCCAGCGTAGAGACGGAAGGAACCGTTACCGAGTCGCTATCGGAAGAAAACCAGGACACCCAGCCTTCGGCAGAAGAAGCCACCTCGCCCGATGCGGCGTTACAGCAGGAAGAGGGATCGTCTGATGAGCAGCCTGTCCAGAATCGCTCCCAGGAGCGCATACGCGAAGTCATAGAGGCTCGCAAACGCGCCGAAGCGGAAGCCCAGTACTGGAAAAATCAGGCTACTCGCGCCAACCAAGCGCAGACCCGCCCTACCACCTCACCTACCGACCTATCCGACATCATCGGCGAAGACGGCACTATAAATCCGGCTGACCTGGTGAAGAAGATGGAACGTATGGTGGAAGACCGCCTTCAACAGAATCTCCAGACCTTCCAGACGCAGCAACAGCGGCAAATGGAAGAGATGCAGGTATCCCAGATGAAAGAGATGCAGGACCCCGTGTTTCGCCGCTATGTGGTGAATATGGCACGGGCCGAGAACATTTCCCCTCTGGAAGCCTACGAAATCGGCCTGGAAGAGATGAAGCAAGGTCAGCAGCCGAGTCAGGCCCAGCAACGGGCACGCGATGAAGCTGGAAGGTTCGTGCGGGAGTCCACCACCACCCCCGCTACTGGACGCGGCAGCTCCTCTGTCGAACCCTCCTTCACCCGAGAACAACTCGCCTCTATGACTTCAGAAGAGTACGCGAGAAATCGGGCCAAGATCGAAGACCAGTTAGCACGGGGGCTCATTAGCTAAACCCCCTCCCTATGGCAACCAATGCCCAAACACGTGGAACACACGAAGTATTTATTCCTGAAGTGTGGTCCAACGAGATGTTACTTGCTCGCCGCAACAAGTTAGTATTGGCCGAGCACGTTACCCGCCACGACCGTGACGTAATGAAATTCGGTGATGTGATCCACGTACCACGTGTATCTGAGATCACCGCCAAAACTACCACTCCAGGAAGCCCTCTCGACTTCGACGCTACAACTGAAGGTGAGTTCACCATCAGCATCACCAGTTTCGTCTATAAGGCGTTCTTGGTGCCAGACATGTTGAAAGCGCAAAGTAAGTACGACAACCGCTCCATCTACGTTGAGCAATCCACCTTTGCCATTGCAAAGCAGGTAGACTCTGACCTATTCACCCTGGCCACTGCCCACACCGGCGTTACTAACGCGATTGGGTCCACGACCAATACTAGTACTCGCCTGGCCAAGACCTTCTTCACCGCTGCTAACCGTTACCTAGACATTGCCAACGCCCCTGATGAGGATCGTTACTTCTCCCTTGAAGGATACGGCTACGAGCAGTTACTCAACATTGATGACTTTGTGCGCTACGACGCATTGGGTCGCTCCAAGATCGAGAACGGCCGTGTTGGTACGCTCTACGGCTTGAACCTATTGAAGACAAACCAGGTGCCCGCTAAGACCACCAACGTTAAAAACGGTATCTTCTTCCACAAGAGCGGTATTGCGCTCGCCATGCAGGTGAAAGAGACTGTAGAGAGTCAGTACGACATTGACTACCTTGGTTGGAAGACTGCTGCATACAACCAGTACGGACACGGTATTGCCCGCACCGACCACGTTGGACACATTTACTACGGTATCGGTTGATCAGATAGCTTTCTAAGCAGAGCAAGAGCCTCTTTACAGGGGCTCTTTTCTGTTTTATGGTTGGGACAACCAACCGTCCACTATATCAACGCGCTGCTCTTTCTTTGGACGGTTAGGGCGGCGCTTTTATGTAGGAGCCTATGCGCACCAGTAGCCCCCAGTACACCGAAGAAGAGACCATCCAGGCCATCATCGACTCTGGCAAAGAGATCGTGGTCCGGGATTGGGCCGGCAGTAACGACATTCAGATTCGCTCCCTCAAGCGGATCAACCGCACCGCCTATGACACCCATCTCTGTGAGGTGGAGATTAATGGCGTCCGCGCCCGTGTGAACATTGAAGATCTTAAATCCGCCCTGCGTTATGTCTAAAGTCCTGGTGATCCAGCCCACCCGCGGCATTCTCTACACCGCCGCTCAAGAAGCCCTGGAGCGCGAATTCACGACGCTTCAGCAGTATCCACAGGTGATGCGTACCAATGGCGTACCGCTCCCCGACTCCCGCAACCTCCTCATTGATGCCGCCCTGGAGAACGAGTGGTGGGAACAGCTCTTATTCCTCGATGATGATATTGTCTTGCCTCAAGGAGCCCTGGTCGCCATGCGCCGGGCCCTCAAAAAAGCGGACATTGCCGTGATCGACTACCCGCACCACCGGGCGGAAGGCTTGAACAGCGACCTTCCCAAGCTGGGGGTAGCGGTCTGGCAGCAGTGGCAGGACGGAGAACCGACCGAGGGAAAGAAACTAGCCTGGGCGGGCTTGGGCTGTGTGATGATCCGCCGCAAAGCCCTGGAGAAGATGGTAGCCGCTGGGTTTCGCTTCAAAGGCACCGCCTATCCCCTGTTCCGCACCAAGGACGGCACCATCAAAATGAGCACCAAGAAGGTAGTTCGGGATGATGAGCCGAGTGCAGGGGAAGACATTCATTTTTTCTTCGAGGCTAACCGCCTGGGCTTGACGACCACGGTTATTCCCGATATGGTGGCCGGTCACCAGCACATCTCGCGCTTTGTCTTTCGCCTGGCTGGTGGCCAGTATTCCACCTCCCATACCCTCACTACCGCTACTGAGATAGAAGCCCCTGGCAACGCTCAGTACGAGATTAACCCCAACCTATGAACCTCACCTACATTGAAGGGGGCAACCCCAACATTCTCACCTTTAAGTTCCAAGAGTGGCTGGAAGCCCACCCCACCGCCCGCCTGGTCCACTTCTACCCCTACGACCGCGCCAACTACTTCCTCTTCTGGGAAGAGGGGTCGGATGATACCGACGCCCTGAAGAAGGAAAACTTCAAGCTCAAGATGGAGCTCGGCAAGCTAAAGAAACAGCAATGATCCCGGATGCCGCTTTTCTTCCCATCTACTTCCTCTGCATGGGCGCTACCCTGGTTGTGCTCTTTATTGTCTCCCTGAGCAAGGGGCTTGATCTCCTTACCGCCCTGGCCTATGCGGTCGGCTACGCCCTCTACTGGCCCCTCACCTGGATTTACTTTGCTTTTGCCGGGATTCATCAGGTAGCACGTCGCCGGTTATGACCTCCTACCTGGAATACGCCGGGGTTCGCTACCCCTTTGAGCTTTTGGAGAACTTAGAAACCGCGGACGGCCCCATGCTCGACTGGGTGAGCCACCGCCTGCACCAGACCCACACCTTTAGCGAACTGCCCGTTTTGGAGCGGGTGAAGGAGATTCACCAGCCAAAACGGGTGGTGGACATTGGGGCGAACCTGGGGCAGCACTCCCTCTTTTTTAGCGAAGCGATTGGAGCCGAGGTCACGGCCTTTGAGCCGATCCCGCACTTTGCCGAGATTGCCCAGAAGAACGCTCCCAAAGCCACGATCCATACCACCGGCCTCGCCTCGGAAGCGGGAGAGCGGGCAGCCATGCTTGGCTCCTACATGGAGAATAAAGCGGGTGAAGTGGTCATGGCCAACAGTGGTGGCGTCTTTTTAACGGCCGGAAGCGGCATTGCGGTTGCCGCCCTGGACTCCTTCAATCTCTCCCCGGACCTCATCAAAATGGACGTGGAAGGGATGGAGGATCAGGTGCTGGGCGGAGCGCTGGAAACCATCAAAGCCCACAAGCCGGTAATCCTGGCCGAGCACCGCACTATCGAGGAGCTGGCCCGCTGCTTTGATATCTTGCGGCCCCTGGGCTACCACATCTCCTACCAGTACGCTTCTGGTGACCTGGTGACCGAATACACCCCTAACCGCTCTGCATGACTATCGCGTTCTACTGTCCCCACTCCCTGGAGCCCTGGACCTCCCGCAATCTGAAATCCGGCATTGGAGGCTCAGAAGCGGCCGTGATTCACCTTTCCCGCGAGTTCGCTACTCTCGGCCATAGTGTGCGGATCTACAACAGCGTAAAAGCGCCGGAAACCCTGGAAGGGGTGGAGTGGCTACCCGCTGATACCCCCATTGATCCCGTCGACCTATTGATTGTCTGGCGCTACCCAGCCGCCATCCAGGAAGAGCTGAAGGGGGTGCAGGCTACCAAGAAAGTGTTGTGGATGCACGACATGACCCCGGAGAAAGAGCTGTTGCCCTACATGTACCTGTATGAGCAGATCGTGGTGCAGAGTGCCTTTCACCGCGCTTTTTACCCGGCCATCCCGGATGAGCGGATCAGCATTCAGCCGTCCGGCATTGATTTGGGCCTTGTGGAGGGCACCTTCAAGCGCGATCCCTGGAAGATCGTCTACTGCTCCAACTACGACCGCGGATTGCTCGTACTCCTGGAGAACTGGACCCAATTAAAGCTCTCCTTCCCGAGGCTTCAGCTGTACGTGCTCTACGGCTGGAATACGATGGATGCCCTGGCAGCGCGTGGAGATGCGCGGGTGCAGGCCGAGTACAAGCACTTCAAGCAGTACGTGGAGGATTTATTTGACCAGAAGGGGATTCACCACCTGGGCCGTCGCTCCCACAAAGAACTGCTGCGCCACCTGGAAGAAGCACAGGTACTGGCCTACCCCTGCATTTATCCCGAAACCCTGTGTTTGACCGTTCTGCAGGCTCAAGCGGCTGGAGCGGTACCCGTGGTGGTTCCTTCCGGGGCGCTCGCGGAAACGGTAAAGAGCGGGTTCATCACCAAGCCGGCCGTTTCTCAGCAGGAATATCTAGAGCTTTTGGCCCATGCCCTGCAAAACCCGGATGAAGTGGCAGCGGAACGGGAGAAGGGGGCCAAGCTGATGCGTGAGCAGTACGGATGGCCGACCATTGCCGGTCAGTGGCTTTCCCTCGTGGAGTCATTGTAAGCGGCCTTACAGCGGTTTATACTTGATCCAAACCGTCCAGCTTGACTTCTCTAACCGTCTCCTATGGCCTACACTGTCCTGCAGTTTAAGCGACAGATTGCCAACCAGCTGGGCAAAAACGATGCCGCCACCGCCAACACCAAGCGGGATGAAGCCGCCCTTGGCGCTCACCGCCAGTTTGTGCTGGAACATCCCTGGAGCTGGAACTGGGGAACCAGTGCCCTCACCTTCTCCGGCGGCTCTATCGCGCTCCCTACCGACTACTCCGCCAAGTGGGAGCCCAAGAGCGTCTACGCCTACGACGACACTACTAAGATCGAATATATTCGCGTTGCCCTGGAAGATCTTGCCTCCTTTGAAGAGGATGACACCAGCGCCTATCGGTACGCGCTCGACCTGGAGAACGGCCTCGTAAAGAGCAATCACCAGGCGACCACCGTGAACCTGGTCTACCAGAAGGCCCCGCAAGATATTGCGCTCGACGGCACCGACGATGCCGACACCTTACCCTACCCGGACCTTACTCCCCCCTCCAAACTGGCCGTGGGCATGTACTGGCTGGCGACCGAACGGGATGAAACCAACTTTGATCGGTTCGTCAAAGACATTTACCAGCCGCTCCTACAGGCAGCCTGGCACGCCGATAGCCGCTCCAGCGTTCCGTATCGCTACAAACATCCCTTGCGCCGCGCGGCAATGGGCTGGAATAACACGAGGAGTTATTGATGGGGAGCAAACTAAAGAATCACCGCTTAGGCGGCTTTAAAGGGGGCTACTCCTCCTTCACCGGCTCCAAGAGCAACCTCAAAGACACCGAGTTTCCCTATGGGGTGAACGTAGTCTTAGACGACAACGGCTCGCTCACTAAAGCGCCGGGCGCTACCCGCTTCGGCAATGAGGTCACCTCTGGATCAGCTGTCCTTGCCGGGGTTCACTTCAAGAACGCCTCGGTGGATAAGCTGATCGTGCACAGCGGCACCGCTACCAAGTATAAAAACGGCTCTTCCTGGACCGCCATGACCGGGGCCACTTTCTCCGCCTCTACGCCGGTCTGGTTCTGCCAAGCCCTGGACCGCTTGTACGCGACCCAGCCGGGATTAGGGGCGCTCTACTACACCACCGATGGCCTTTCCTGGAGCAGCCAGAGCAACGGGCGGGACGGCTCCAGCATCGTCTTCTACAACCAGCGCCTGTACCTGATCGACGAGAACGACATCTGGTACTCCAACCCCTACGCTACCGCTTCCAGTCCGCCGGCTGTTTCTACCTCCAATTTCGGCTCCTTTGACACCGACCTCACCGCCACGCCGAAGAAAAACGCGGGCTTCATTCGCCTCTTTCCGGGAGCGGGGGTGGAACCGGTACGTCTCTTCCTGGATCAGGATGGGGGGACGGAAAGCCTCTTTGTCTACACCAAGCGCCACGGCTACTGGAAGATCACGCCGGTTGCCGCGGCCAATAGTGATGGTTCGATCAGCCACTCCGTTTCTCAGGCCAACTCGTATTTTGGTACGGAGGCGCCGCTCTCCGTCTTCAAGGTGGGCAATGACCAGTGGTTTTTCGACGGGGAAAACGTCAACAGCCTGGGCGAAGTGCAGCTCTACAACAACATTCGCGTCACCGTAAAGAGTGGACGGGTGCGCTCCGAGATGCGCTCGGTCAACCAGACCTACCCGACCCTCCCGACGATTGGCTTCAAGGATCAAAAAGTCTACTTCGCCTACCCCACCGGCACCTATAATGATCGGCTCCTGGTTTTCGACACCATTCTGGGCTCCTGGAGTGCTCCCCTGGAAGGGTACAACGCCGCCTTCTTCCTGGAGTACCGGGACGGCACCCAGCGGCGCCTCCTCTACGGCTCCAGCAACCCATCGGACTCCTACGTATACGAAATTGATTCGGGAAACGAACTGGCAGGCGCGGCGATTGAGAGCGTGTTTGAGACCAAGAGCAGCGACTGCGAACGCCCTGGTCTCATCAAGCGCTTTGCGCGGGCTAAAGTCTTCTACTCCATGGTCTACGGCACCCTCAACTATGAGGTGATCCTGGATGAGACTACCCGGCTTTCCGGCTCCCAGCAGCTCGGCAACTCCGCCTCAAGACCGGTGGGCATCGGAAGCCAGATGATCGGCACCTTTATGGTGGGAGCGGAGTACGCTTCGGACACCACCTTTGCCACGCTCGCCACCAACAGTGACTTTGATATTGATTGTGAGTTCGAGGCGGCCAAGAAGATCAGTATCCGTTTCTCCAACGCGAACGCGGGAGAAGACTTCAAGATTGACGACGTGGAGTTTTCCTTCATCGAAGGAAGCCCCTACGAATCGGAAGCCAACGCTACCATCGTGGATCGCTCTGTCTCCTACGACACCTACTCGTAACGCCTTCTATGGCCTCTCCCTTTCCTACATCCCTGAACACCGGGGCAACCCTCCCCAACAGCCGGGTACCCGGCAATACCGGCTCTGCCGCCGACAACAACAAACAGGCCGATGCGATCATGGCTCTGGAAGCCAAGGTAGGCGTTGATAACTCTGCGGTCACCAGCAGCCTCGACTACAAGCTCACCAGTGCCTCTTCCACCGATCCTGGCCACAAACACACCACAAGCGCCATTACCGGCCTAGAGGAATATATTGAAGATACCGCGGCAGCCCTCTTAACCGGGGGAACGCATGACGGCATCTCTTTCTCCTATAACGACACCACCGGCGTGATTGACGCCACGGTAAGTGGTGGAGGGGGAGGCGGGGCAACCAACCTGGATGCTACCCTTTCTGCCACGGAGATCGTCATTACGTCGGACACGGGCACGGACGCCACAATTCCCGCAGTCGACGGCACAAACGCCGGACTGATGACGCCTACCCAGAAATCAAAGCTGGACGGCATTGAGGCGAGTGCGGAGGTCAACAATATATCCGACGCCAACGTCACCGACCTGACTGATGGGGGCGACTCCACCCTGCACTACCACGCCTCTGACCGCTCCCGTGCCAACCATACCGGCACCCAGAGCGCCGATACGATCACGGACGGCACCACCAATAAAGCCTACACCGCAAGCGAGCAGACCAAGCTCGCCGGGATTGAGAGTGGGGCAGAGGTGAACAACATCTCCGATGCGAACGCGACCGACTTAACGGACGGCAACGATTCCACGCTCCACTACCACTCCGCTGATCGAAATAGATCGAACCACACGGGTACGCAGGATGCGGACACCATCACCGATGGAACGACCAACAAAGCCTACACCGCCACGGAAAAGACAAAGCTGGCGGGCATTGAAACTGCCGCCGATGTAACCGATGCCACGAACGTCGCGGCGGCCGGTGCGGTAATGGAGTCGGACACCTCTACCGCTTCCATGAGCTTTGTGGTGGATGAAGACGACATGACCTCTAACTCTGCTACCAAAGTCCCCACCCAGCAAAGTGTGAAAGCCTACGCCGATGCCATAGCTTCCGACCTGGCTTCGCATGAAGCGCTCACCAACAATCCCCACAGCGTCACTTCAACGCAAGTATTGCCCTCCCAGACCGGAAATGACGGTAAGTTCCTCAAGACTGACGGCTCTACCGTTTCCTGGGACACGCCCGCCGGATCAGGCGGGGGTGATGTATCCAGCAACACGAGCTCCAGCGTGGACAGTGAAGTCGCGCTTTTTTCCGGAACCGGCGGCAAGACCATCAAGCGAGCGACTGGCTCAGGTATTGCTAAATTAACCTCCGGGGTGCTCTCCACCGCGACCGCTGGAACCGATTACTACAATCCCGGAGGAACGGATGTTGCGGTAGCCGATGGAGGCACCGGCGCTTCCAACGCCTCGGATGCGCGAACTAATTTGGGCCTGGCTATCGGCTCGGATGTGCAAGCCTATGACGCAGAGCTTGCGGCAATCGCGGGACTCACCAGTGCGGCCAATAAGTTGCCTTACTTCACCGGATCGGGTACCGCCTCGCTTACCGACCTCACCGCCACGGCTCGCAACCTCCTGGACGATTCTTCTGTGGGTGATATGCGCACCACGTTAGGAGTAGCGATTGGTTCGGATGTACAGGCGTATGACGCGACCCTTGCCGCGCTTGCTTCCTTTAATACCAACGGGCTCCTCACCCAGACCGCTGCCGACACCTTTACCGGAAGAACCCTCACCGGCACCAGCAATGAAATCACCGTAACCAACGGCAATGGCGTTTCCGGCAACCCAACCCTGTCCCTGCCCGCCACCATTGATTTAGGAGGTAAGACCTCCTTCGAGATCCCCAACGCCGCCGGGGGAGCCAGTTTAAGTGCGGATGGTCAGGTAACGGTGGACACCACCAGCAAGACCCTCAATTACTACTCCGGGGCTGAATTCGCCCTCACGCCTACCATCTCCAAGTCCATATTGATCGAGTCTCCAGCCGCGGCGGATGATCTGCCCCTCATTCGGGTGGATGCTGCTTCGACCTTAGTAAAAGTGGTCTACGCCATCACGGGCGGCACCAACTGGGTCGGACAGCTCCAGGAGGCGGATGACGCTCAGGGTACCAGTGCCTCGGATACCCAAGCCTCTGACTCCACCGTGACCGGCACCACCACCGTCACCAGCTTCAGCAACGCGAGCTTGGATGCGGGCGATTATATCCGGGTGAAGACCACCAGCGTCTCCGGATCGGTGACCTGGCTGCACATCACCGTCTACTACCAGCAAAACCCATAGTCCATGCCTACCGTTAATCTTGCCGTAAGTGCCTCGACTGACGATGCCCGTAACATCGACGGAAACGGCACCTTCTCCGCTACCGCCATCACCCAGCACCTGGGCATGTTCAACGCCACTGACGACTACTACAACGGCTTTCGCTGGACCAATGTTGCCGTGCCGCAAGGGGCCACGATTACTAGTGCGACCGTCACCCTCTACTGCGCCGCGACCAACGGGGGTACCACCGCCCAAACGATCTGGTGGGGAGAGGCTTCGGACAATGCCGCCACCTTCGCCAACTCAGCGGGCGGCAAGCCGGAAGGGAGAACCCCGACCACCGCTACCGTTACCAAGAGCTTTTCCATCTCCAACTGGGGATCTATCGGCTACAACACCGGCGACACTATTACGGTGACCAGCATTGTGCAGGAGATCGTGAACCGGGCGGGCTGGGCCAGCGGCAATGCACTGGTGATCGTCGCCCACGACAACGGTTCGGCTTCCACCAACTACATCGGCCACTCCACCTACGACCGTGATGTGAACCGGGGCGCCAAGCTGGATATTGATTACACCACGGGTGGGGGTTCCACCCGACGCATTATTGTCATAAGCTAATAGCAATAACTCCGCCCCATGTACGCCCTCCAAGCCTTCAAGGAAGACACCCTTGCTTCCGACATTACCAACTCCGCCACCTCGCTCACCCTCACCACCGGCAACTTCGGCTCTCCCTCCGGGACACAGATTCTGATCCTGGACTATGACGTGTCCGCCAAGCGCGAGATCATCAAGTGCACGATCAGCGGCACCAGCATTACCAGCATCACCCGTGGCGTGGACAGTACGTCTGCAGTCGCCCACAGCACCGGCGCAAAAATCCTCATGGGCTTCACGCCCTCCCACTACGGGGACTTGGGAAAGATCGGGGCAGCGGACGCCTGGGACTCCTGGACCCCTTCCTATAGTGCTTCCGGCTCCATGACCTACACGAGCGTCACCACCAACCGGGCCAAGTACCTGCAGCTGGGCAAGCTCGTTTTCTTCACCCTCTCGGCCACCGGCACCACCGGGGGAACCGCTTCCAACGCCATCATTGCCACCCTCCCTGTCACGGCCGCCTACTCGCCGATTATTTTTGCCGGGGGCTATGACGATGGTGGGGGAACCGCCCTCACCGGTATTGGACAAGGATCGGGCACCGGCTCCCTTGCCGTTTCCAAAGCTGACAAATCTAACTTCGGCCTGGGTGCCGGGCGTAGCATCTACGTATCCGGCGTGTACGAGGCCGCCTAACCTACCCCCATGGCAGTCCCTAACTTCTTCCAACGACTCGGTAACTCCGTTGACCAACTCGGCACCAGCGCCAGTCTGCCGGAATTCGGCATCTCCGAATTACTTGCCGGACGCAAGGCGACCAAGAATACCTTCAACTATGGTGGTAACGCCGACTATGGAACCTTGAACGGCGTCTCGACCGCCAACCAGTACTTTCGACCCGGTGGCGTTCCCGGCTATTCTCTTCCGCTGAACCCGCCCCAGACGCAATCACAATCGGCTGAAGCTCCCGTTGATCCCTTCACCCTGGCTCTGCAAAACTTCGCCGCTACTGCCGCTCCCGGTACAGCTGGTGGCGGTGCTACCGCCGCGGCCGCTCCCGCCAACATGACGGAGCTCAATGGCCGCCTCTACAACTTGGACAACCCGGATGAGCGGATGCGCTACTTCCAGGATGCTAACGCCGCGAACGTGGCGAGTGCCAATGACTCCTACAACCGCTCGATGCAAGAAATCGGCACCTCCCGGTCCAACCTGGAAAGCAATGCCTCCCGCTACCTGCAGCAATTGCGCGAGCGCAAGGCCCAGCTCCAGAGCGAGAAAGAGAACTACTTCGCGGACCTGGCCGAGCAGACCGGGGAGTTTCGCCAGAACAAGTCCCTGGGGGACGTGAAGCGGGGTATGCAGTTCTCCTCCCTATCCCCCAACGCCTTCCAGAGCTCGCAAGCAACCTCCCAAGCCTACGCCGATGAGCAGCTACGCGCCGGCGAAGAAAAGCTAAAGTCGACCGGCGAAGAGGCGAACCAGAACTTCTTCCGTGCTTCTAACGACCTGGACTATGACGAGGGCCAGAGCCGCCGCCAGTACGAGCAGGACCTTTCCACCCTGGAGCGTCAGGCATCGGACGCGGCCCGCTCCCGCGACAACTACATTAATCAGGCCCGGGGGCAGATTGTGGGCAGTTTCGCCCCCACCGATCTGAGTCAGGGGGTAGACCTGTCCCGCTACGGCCTCAAAGCCTACAATCCGGTAGCCGCTCCCCAAGCCGACCTTTCCGGCTTTTCCAAGTTCACCAACTACGAATCCCTGGCCGCTTCTCCCGAGTCGCAAGCCCGCAGTGGCGTAAAGCTCCCTACCACTCAGGAAGAAGACCCGCTGGAGCAGTACCTGGGGTACGCCGGTCCCAAAGCCAAGAAAGTCACCAACTACTTTAAATAACCTCCATGGCTCAGCGCTTCAACGAATGGCTGAACAACGCGAAGAAGAAAAATCTGGGACAAGAGGCCAAGCTTGCCGCCCGTGACACTATCGCCTCTCTGGGACAGGGGGCGGTCAATGCCTTCCGGGATATTGGGGTGGTGGGACTGGGCGCGGCCAAAGCCGCCCGCAAAGACACCACGCTTTCTCAGGGGATTGAGCAGGCCAACCGCGCACTTCCCCGCGCGTCCTTTGGTGACCGCGCTTTGCAGGACAGCGTTTCGCGCGGCATCATCTCTCAGCCCTTCGCCGGTAACTTTCAGACTGCCGCGGATATTGCCGGAGGCATCGCCCTTCCCGGATTCGGGAAGGTGGGCGCGATTGAGAAGGTCGCCTCTCCCTTGGCCCGTCTAGGAGCCTACTCTGCCCTGCGCGGGGTAGAAGGGGCGGCCATGAATTCGATTAGTACCCTTTCCCAGACCGCCGATCCCAAACTTGCGCTAGATTCCGCCCGGCAGGGATTTTTGTTTGGCGCGGGCGGAAACGTGCTGGGCTCGCCGCTTCTCTTGAAACGGGGCATTGAGCATGCGGGTGGTCAGGTGCGCCTGGGCAAGAGCCTGCCACTGCTCAATAAGTCCGTGGCCGGTGAAGGGGTGATCGCCTTCAGTGGGGACCGCAATAGAGCGGGGCGCTTCTCCAAGAAGGGTCAGATGCAGACCACCGTTCCCACCGAGACTCTGGACAACGCCGCTGCCTACAGCCGCTTGAGCGGGGTGAAAAAACTTGATCCCCGGTTCCAGGAGACGATTCCTACAGGCCAGACCCGCTTTCTGCCCTCTCCCAGTGGGGCCGGTACTGCCTCAGTAAAAATGAGTCCGCAGATGGAAGACTTTGTACGCCGCAACTCCTTCATGACGGAGCGACCAGGAGCAGCCTCCCCCGCTCCTCGTACTGCGCCCGTCGAGGTACCAACGCCCAAACCTGTCGATGATCTGAAAGTGCACAAGTACTGGGAGAATGACGATCTGAACGCCGCCTATGGGGGAGCGGCCGGTATTGAAATGGAAAAGCAGGAAGACGGTAGCTACAAGGTCGGGTTTGATCCCGCCAAAGCCGCGGCGGGCGTTGCCGTGATGGGGGGCGTGAAGCGATTAAAAGGAAAGCAAGCGCCTACGCTCGCGAAGACCTCTGCGCTGAACAGTGAGGGGATTCCGGTCTCCGGATTGGCCAAGATCGGTAGTGCCGGGGAGTCTCCGGTGAAGAGCACCCGCCAGCGCCTGGACAAGCTCTATTCCGAAGTAATCAACCGCTACCAGCCGCTGGAGGATCTGGCCAAGAAGGGCGGCAAGGATGAGGCCATGCGCCGGGCGCTCGCCGGTCACTACGGCGCGGGATCGACCAGCACCTACCACCTAGACTTTGAACTTAGCCCGCTTTTTGATCGCGTGGACGTAGATGATCTGAAAGCCTACACCATCGCCCAGCGGGATATGGAGCTTGCCGAGCGAGGAATCAAGGGTTCGGATGCACTGGAGGCGGAAGACGCCCTTTCCGCGCTCTCCAAGAAGTACCAGGGGGACCTCTCCAACCTGGAGGAGACCGCCCAGAAGCTCTACGCCTACCAGGACAAACTGGTGCAGGAGTACCTGGTAAAGACCGGCGTGCTCTCCGAAGAGGCGTACACCGCCATGCGTGCCAAGAATCAACGCTACATCCCGTTCAAGCGGGTGATGGATGAGGTAGACGACATGCTTGGCGTTCCGCCTACGGGGAAAGCCGTTGCCTCCGTCGGCTCCCAGAACGTGATTCAAAAGATTAAAGGAAGTGACCGGGCGATTGTCGACCCGCTGCAATCTATCGTGGAGAACACCCACAAGATCGTGGCGCTCGGCAAGCGAAACGCGGTTGCCCGAACCCTGGTTTCCCTCAAGGATTCTCTGCCGGAAGGGATGATCCAGAAGTTCGATGGGGAAGTCGGCAGCAAGCCGGTGATCAGCGTCCTGGAGAACGGGAAGAAGACCCAGTACCTGGTGCCGGAAGAGGTAGCCCAAGCCGCCAAAGGGATGAATGAAGACCAGGTGTCGGCCATTGTCAAAATCTTCGCCAAGCCGACTGAGTGGTTCCGCGCCACCGCCACCAGCAACAACCCGGAATTCTTACTTCCCAACGTCTTCCGCGACGCGATCAGCGCCTTCCTCAATACCGGTGCTACCCCACTGGATACCGCCCGGGGCCTCAAGCACCTGGCCAAGAAGGATGAGGTGTACCGCGACTTCCTGAAGAGCGGAGGGCGCACCAGCCGCATTTCTTTGGACAAGAAGAGCCTGCGCGAAACGGTAGACGACGTAGCTTACGTGACCATCATCAATAGCCCCAAGAAGCTCTGGCAGATGTTCTCCGATGCTTCTGAGCAGCCGACCCGTATCGGTATTTTTGAACGCACCCTGAACCGCGAGCTGAAGAAGGGGACCGATCCCCAGGTAGCCCGTGAACTGGCCGCCGCTGCTTCCCAGGAGGGGACAACCAACTTCGCGCGCAAGGGCTCGGCCATGACCAGCGTGAACATGATGTACGCCTTCTTGAATGCGCGGGTCCAGGGTATCGACCAGATGCGCCGCTCCTTCCAGAAAGACCCCGCCGGATTTAGCACCCGTATGGCGTTCCTGGTGGGCGCTCCTTCCATTGCGCTCTACCTGCACAACCGGCAGGACCCGGCCTACTTTGATGAGAACGTGGTGCCCCAGTACGAGAAGGATCAGAACTTCATCATCATGGCTCCCTGGCTTGGGGAAGGCCGCTACATCAAGATTCCCAAGGGCGACGTTGGTAAACTGGCCAACCCCTTAGAGGCGGCCTTTAGTCAGATGGACGGACAGGGCGGCGACGTTCAGGCCCAGCTCTTGTCCGCACTCAAAGCCTTCTCCCCGGTGGACAACATGGGTGACGTGATCCCCACCGCCTTGCGCCCCATCGTGGAGAACGCCGCCAATAAGAATTTCTTCACCAACCGGGACATTGTGCCGGACTACAAGCAGGACTATCCCGCCCGCAAGCAGGACACCAAGAACACCGCTCCCCTCTACCGCATGATCGGCGACACGGTGAATCAATCGCCCGCCCGGATCGAAAACCTGGCCCGTGGCTATTTAACGGGTGCCGCCCGCCTAGGTGAGATGGCTACCGCCCCTTCGCTCAAGGAGTACAGTACCGAGGCCAACGAGCAGGGTGATCCGATCAACCGCACCCCGATTGTGCGCCGCTTTGTGGGTGGCGCGAAGAAGAGTGAAGAAGAAGCCGCCCTTGCTTCCGAGAAACAGGCCAAGAGTATTCAGTTTCGGGTGAACGATATTAAGTCCGGGGTACGCCGCGGTGAACTGACCCCGGAAGAAGGGGCGTACCAGATCGATCAGTTGATGGGCGAGCAACCAACTGCTTCCGCTCCCAAAGGTGGCCTTTCTGCCAGCGCTTCTGCAGGCTCTGATCTGGAGCTTTCCCGCGCCAAATTTGATGTGCAGAACGGCCGGGCGGAACGGGTGCAGGTGGGTGACACGGTGATCCTGGCCGATCCTTCCAAGGAATCCGGGTACCGCACCGTCGATTTGAAAAAATTGGCCGAGCAGGTAGACACCAAGAAACGATCCATGGACCTTGCCGCCGCGAAAGAGACCGGAGACTACCCGACGTGGGAGAACCTGCAGAAGGACCGCTACAACGCCCTAGAGGAAGAAAAGAAAAGCCTGCATCCCGAGTTCGACATACTGCGCCTCCTGGAGATCGAAGAGACGCAAGGGACCATTGTGGGACAGGTGCAGAAGTACCGCTCCTACGGCGGTGCCTTCAAGAAGCCCAAGGCTCCTAAAAAGCTGAAGGTGCCCAAGGTTCCTAAAGCTTCCTCCCCGCGCCTGGGTTCTGTGGGATCAACGGCGACCAAGCGGATTCGCCTCTCTACCAATACGGCGCGTTCCGCGGGCAAGCCCCGTGCCCCGCGCATTAAAAACCTAAGTCACGGACGATGAAGGAAGAGAAGACAGAAGAGGCGGTGAGCGAGTTCACCTACGAGGAGCGGGCGAACACGGGCAAGTGCCGCCACGAGTACGTACCCACCGTTGCAAACGATGGGTGGAAGACCTACCTGTGCATCAAGTGCGGGCACGGCTACGGGGAGAAGCAGGAGCAGTAGTTGTTTCCCCTGAGCTCATCGGTGTACCATAACCTTACTAACCCCTAAGCCACCCCCATGGCCCTCATAGACAGCATCCGCGCCGAAGTCGATAGCGAGATATTGGCCCAGCGCAACGAATTAACCCTCCGCAAGGTAGACTCTGCGCTCCAGAGCCTGAATGATCGCTTGACCAACCCTCAAGAGAGATTGCAGCAATTGACTGATCGTTTCTGGCAGGAGATTGAAGCGCTCCAGGCCGAGCAAAACGAGCTGAATAACTTCCGCGCTTCCTTGGTCCCTTCTGAAGAAGTCCAGGGCTAAATGTGGAGCTCTCGCCCGATCTGCTCATTGACGCACTCCTGAAAGGCGCGGGCAGTCACCCCAAGGTGATCGCCTCGCCCGTTTTCCGCACCATGCTCACGATTGGTGGACTCCTCTGGGGCTCCTACAAATACGGACAGGTACGGGGGCGACAAGCCAAGACGGAGGAGCACGACCGTGAGCAAGACCGGCGACTCGCCCTCTTAGAAGGTAAACCCCTCCCCATGTTCCCCCTCACTCACCGTAAAGTAAGTGGCTACAAGTTCGGAAAGCCCACCTGGTACACCCTGCGCCACCTGGGGACCGACTACGCTGCCACCTACGAACCCCTCTTTGCTCCCTTCGATGGGGAGATTCTGTGGCAGGGCTCTGGACCCCAGGGCGGAAAGATGCTTTACTTCAGGCCGGATCACGACAACGTGATTATGCGCTTCTTGCACCTGTCCCAGTTCTCCGCTCCCAAAGGGCGCGTTGCCAAGGGACAGCAGATCGCCGTCACCGGCAACACCGGCTCCCTTACCACGGGTCCGCACCTGCACCTGGATATCAATGTGAACCCCAAAGCCTTGCTGCGCGGGGATCTCTCCTTCAAGAACTTCGTCGATCCAGAGAAGTACAACTGGGCCGGACCTACCGTGTTCATCCCGGTACGGGCCGATGAAGTCCTGGTGAAGCGCTACGACCCCTTCGATACCAACCTCAACTACCTGTCTAATAACATCCTTGATGCAAAAGGCAAGGTGATTGGGGAGCAGCCACTCCCCGAAGTGCAGCGCCTACAATCCTACCTAATCGAGAAGGGCTACATGAAACGTAGTGACCTCGACTGGAGAGGGCAGATCGGTGCGGGCTCTGGCTGGTACGGCATGAAGACAAGTGAAGCGGTAGACCGTCTCCAAAAAGACAGTGATCCCGGACCTGTTATCAAAGCCTCAGACAGCTACTTCGGCTGGTTCTGGGATAAAACCCGTGAAAAAGCAAACAACCAACTAACCGTGTAACCATCCATCATGGAACTCATCGACCTACAAACCCTCGTTCCGGAGATTCCTACAACACTACTTGTCACCTTCCTCCTGTATGCCATCGGACTCGCTCAGACCGCCCGTGAAATCATCAAGGCGAAGCGGAAGGGAGATTGGACCGTACCCTTCGTTATTGCTGTCTGTGTAGTCGGCATGGTAAGCGTCGCCGCCATTACTCCCGGCTTTAGCATCCTGTTCTCGATTGTCGTTGGTTTTGCAGCCGCCGGCGTCGTAAAGCTCACGAACTTTAAAAGTGGAAGTGACCAGAGCGACACCTCGGTTCCCGTACTCACGGATGCGCCTGTTATCGAGGGCTAAATGACCGGCAAGACGCATGCCATCGGAGGGCTCACCACCCTCTGGCTGCTGCCCCTGGCCGCCGTAGATTCCTTTGGAGTCGCGGCGGCTTTTGCCGTATTAGGCGCACTGCTTCCCGACCTGGACGCGCCGATCAGCGAGCTTTCGGCCACAAGAATACTGGGGGTTCGCCCTTTGGTGCCCGTAGCCATCGTGGTCAATCGGCTCTTGGGACATAGAGGCGTGCTCCATGCGCTACCGGGCTTATTCGTCTGCACACTCGTATGCTGGTGGCTGGTATTTATCGGCTGGTACATTCCGGCCGCCGCCATGCTGCTGGGCTTCATGAGCCACCTTGCTCTCGACGCCTGCACGATCAGCGGCATCCCGTTTCTCTACCCGTTCAAAAAATCACGGCACCTACTGCCCGCCTACATGCGGGTGCGCACGGGGAGTGGGGCGGAGGACGTGGTGTTCTTGCTGCTCGCATTTATCGTGGTGATCCGCCTTATTGACTTTCTCTTTGTCTGAGCCCATACTGGCTGTGAATCACCAAACAAATCATTCCCGTCAAGGCACTTCGGAGCTAAGGCCATGCGACGATACGCCACGACAGGGCCCAGGGAGTGAGGCGCGACGTGAATCATCGCTCTCGCAAAAGAGCCTAAGCGATCCCAGAAATGGGGTCGTTTTTGTTACTCTTTGCACTCCCCCACCGGTAAAAAAGCCCCTCTTCGACCCCTTTTCGGCCATTACGTCTTACAATATTCTGAACCTGTAAAAAGGCAGTAGGGGGTGTCCCCCACCCCACCGAGAGGGCATTTTCGGGATGTGCTCTACCTGATGATGTGTCATCCAGGGCGAAGAGGGGGTAGGGGTGCCTTCTAGCCCTCTACGCGTGTGACCCCTTGTATAATGGTGCGAGTAGGAGGATCACGATGCAGGTGCAGTACAATTGGCCAATCGGCGCAGTCATCCTCGTTTTTGTCCTTGCTCTTTTCGGCTTCTTGTCGATTGCCTATCTAGTCATGGGCTGGTTCCTCGACAATGAGGGAACGCGCCGGGAATTTCGCCGGGGAGGTCGAGCATTCGGGGAATGGTTCCAAGACCGCTCCCGCCTCCGAAAAGGCCCGCCCACCATCATGGAGCAGCTGGATATCAAAACCAAGGATGATCTTCTCGACTTCACTAAGAAGATGGAATCGCAGGACATGGCCGAGGGCAGTATCTCCCAGGGCGTGACGGAATTTATGTTCCGGGATGAGCACGGCAACTTCATCAAGCGCACTGTGAAGGACGTGGCGCACCAGGGCAACACCGAGCCGATCCGCGAAACCGCCGCCCGCGCCAAGGCCGCAGAAATCGCCCAGGAACAAAAGCGGGCGGTGCATGAGGCGACCCAAGCTCCGGTGCAGCAGGCGGTGGATACCGTGGAGCTCGCCCACAACATCACCACCGAACTCTTGGACGCCAACGGCAACACGATTGCCCCGAATGCCGGTGCATACAAAAAGGAGCCCTCGTAGGCTCCTTGCTTTTTACGCTTCCTCTTCGTAGTCCCAGCTCCCCAGGATCTTTGTCTCTCCATCATCACCACCCATTTGCAGGTGGACGATCTCGGCATACTCAGAATTGCGTGCCGACTCAATGAACTGCTCACGCACCTTGTCGCCTTCATCGCTCTGCGGCCAGCCTTCCTTACTGCCATCCGGTCCGAAAAAGTAAGTGATGTTGTCGCCGTTGACCGGGGTATGGAGCGGCCCGGCAATGAGTGAGTCGGCAAACTCGCTACTCATGCGAAGTTTCTCAATCATCTCTATGGCATAGCCTCTCCCTTTCCCGTATCTGGGTATATGGGCGATGACGTACTCATTCTTGATGTATCCCATCGTTTTTCATTAACTCATTAATTGTGGATTTCGATTGCTCCCTCTCGCGCCCAGACCTTGCGCATGGGACCGTACTCGGCGATGTGCGAATCCTCGGTCACCAGCGCGTCCTTAAAGGCTTTGACTAAGTTATCGAGGTCCGGCTTGCTCCGATGCGGCTGCCCGTTCATGGCGGCCTTTTTCTTTTGGCTCCAACTGGCGGGCATGGGCAGGTGGAAGGTGAGGGAGAGCGGTTCGGCGAGCGTGTAGGTAGCTGCCTTAGCCTCGGCGCGCAAGTGATCGCGGAAGGCCCGGTAGCGCACCACGCAGTCGCGGGGACGCCAGGCGTCGGATCGGGTCTGGCGCACCGCCCCCATGGGGTTAACGGGGAGAAGCATAGGGTCCGGCTAGTTTGAAATGGATACTGGGGTATTGATCGGCCTTGTCGCCCACGGTCTCCACCCAGAGGAAGAGGCCAAGGAGCAAGAGAAATGCCGCCGCGATGCAGAGGATCAGGCGTTTCATGGCTCGGCGGGGTGACTGGCAATTTCTTCGGGGTCGGGCAGCTGAGGAAAGCGCATGCGGTAGACCGGCGGGCTCATCAATTCCGCGCCCCTCGGCATAGCAACTCTCAGCATCCCGGATTCCTTGCGCTCCAAGATTGTGCCGGGCGTATGTTCACTGGCCGGCGTCTCATTACTCCAGGAAGGGCGGGGAGCGGTACTGTTGGTCACGAACTTGCGGTTGCCACCCTCCTGCTGGGCGAGCAGATAGGCGTAGAGCTGCTGCAAATATTCGTTGAGGTAGGTGCCGTCCTTTCTATCGGGATCGGGCGGGGGCGGTAGCTTCATGGGGAGATGATTAGGCGGCTATAAACACGAGGGTAAGGGCCAAGACCAGGACGGCGACGCCGAGCCACGGGGGGACTTTGAAACTGCCGGGGATCTCGTACCAGTGCTGCACCACCCACAAGAGAAACATCCCGATCACCACCGCCACGACCAGCACCCCCTCCAGGACGGCTTTCAGGACTGTTACAAGGGGGTGTGGGGGCTGGGGACGGTAGTAGCGGTGAGTTGGGCGGCGGCGCTGCACAAAAGGGCTTAGGGGGCTTGCAGACGCATCATAGCACTACATCGAGGAATATCCCGGTAATGATGATTCCAAGCAGGAACGCTTCAAAGCGGGTTTCCTCCTGTTCCAGGAACAGCGGGCCTTCCTGCATGGCCCGTCGGATGATGTGCAAAAAGGAGCAGGCAAGAAGGCTGAGGGTAATCATGGCCGTGCGTTAAGCGGATTTCATTTTAGCCAGTTGGCGGCGACAGGTTTCACAGTGTTGCTTGCCCTCGGTTTTAGGGCGGCCACACCGATCACAACGGTGGACCGGAAAATAGCGGGCAAGGTAGCGGGCACGCTCTTCTTTGTTCATGGCTAGTTCTTAGGGGTAATGCCGCGCTCTTCCATCAAGCGGGTGATGGTGGAGAACTGGTCTGGGGTGAGGTCCAGGCGGGCTTCTATCTCGTTCATCAGCTCGCGCAGTTCTTTGACGGCCAGACTCTTAGCCGGGCCTTGCTTCATGGACTTGAGGTTGCTCATAGGGGTGGGGTTAGAAATATCCTGCCAGAATTCGCAGTTGGTAGCGAGCTCCTGGATGGGGGTGGAGAGGAGGCGCCGGATGTAGTCAGCATCCACCGGCGTCTCTTCATGGTTTTGGGGGATGGGTGCGGATTGGTGCCAGATGATCCGGGCATTGTCCGCGATCACCCGTAGGCGAAGAAGGGTGTTCATGGCAGGTTGTTACCGAGATATTGGATGGGGTCTTCGGCGAGTACCATCTGTTGTAGGTGGCATTGCCAGGCCTGTTGTGGATAATCCGCAGTGGCTCCGTCCACGGTCCCAATAAACCTGTGGACTTGTAGCATCTCTTCGCCCCACAGCGCCTTAGCGAAATCGTGTTCAAAAATAAATAGCTTC
The DNA here is from genome assembly GCA_937902745.1 of uncultured Armatimonadota bacterium. Classification (GTDB taxonomy): domain Bacteria; phylum Armatimonadota; class Armatimonadia; order Armatimonadales; family Armatimonadaceae; genus CALEKU01. The sequence continues at coordinate 53,794 of CALEKU010000265.1, read as the reverse complement.
CATTCGTGGATCTTGTAACGGCGGTATCCGTAAGAATTAACCCAGCCGTTCGCTACAGCCTTCTCAATCGCTTGGGTGAGTATTTCTTGGGTGTTCATACCGCCGCTAACTTACGGCGCAATAAATCGTAGTCTCCCGCTGTGATGGTGCGAAACCGCATCTGGTAGCACCATTTCTTATACAAACTCCCTTTGGGGAACTGATGGGCGGCCTTGTTTGCTTTCCGGCGTACAGAATCAAACTCCGCCTGAAATCGGGTGTAGGTCATTATTCAAGGTTAAATGCTCTTCCGTACTTCTCTCCCCACGCTATGGCTTCTTCTTCCGTCTCGTGGACGTTGCCAATGAAGAGTATGAAATAATCAAAATCACAGTGATTCCAGGATGTTTTGAGGGACATTTCAAAGGTCATACTCCAGTACCAGTATTCCTTACCAACCTCAGGCTCTTTCTTCTCCCGAATCACTGCCTGACAGCGGAGTGCGCCTCGTTCTGCCTCTTTTAGGGTTTTGAAGCAGTTGCCTGCTTCAAAGGTAGCCTTAGTAGTAGATCCCATTAATTGAAGGGGCCTATCGTTGCTCCATCGTAAGTGCCATGGACGCAAATCAGCCCCTACTGTCCAGAATCCTTCTTCTGGGTTTGGCCTCCACTCTTCTTTCTCTCCCTCCAGGTCTGCAATGCGCTCTTTTAAGCGTGCTACCTCGGCTTCTAACTCTTTCATCGTGCTCATTTCTTGTACTTACGGCTGGTAATGTAGTCCCGCACCAGGCGCTCGTAGTCGTCCAGGCAGTCGAAGAACCGCCTTGGATCAACGCGTGAGGTGCCGGTGTAGAAGGTGTGCATCAGCTCCTGGCAGCGGGTGGGATCGTCAAAGACGTAGTAGAGGGTTTGTCCTCGCACGAAGAAGCGACTTCTGCCGTGTACCAGGTCGAGGAAGACAGCGATCTGCTTTTTATTAATCACCACCTCCCCATTCTCCAGGGGAAGCTCCGGCAGCTGCTCTTTGCGAGGCGAGGCCAGGTGCGCCACTTCCGGCCGCTCCATCCCCTCTTGCTCCTTCCAGTGCTCCTGGAGTCTCTTATTCAGTTCGTGGCGGCTACTCATCATCGTGGATTTTCTTATGGATTCTGTTCATGTGGTCGAGGGTTCTCCCCAAGACCACGGCGATTGCGATGGTGGCAATACAGGCAGCCAGGATGATGAAGCCCACGATGATGAGGAACCAGAGAATAAATTCAGTCATGTCTGCTTGGTTAGGGATTTGTAGGGATGGCGCTGGGTTTCCATGGCGGCGGCGATTAAGGTCTGGGTGATCTCATTCATGGAATCCGTGTCGTAGCGCTCGAAGATCACCGTTTCGGTTTCCTTGTCGTAGACTTCCAGCCAGAGCTCAAAGCGCCCCGGCTTGGGGAGGGTGAGAGGAATCATGGTTAAAAGGCTATGTCGTCAATATTGATCTCGCCGGTCTCTACGCCGGTAATGTTGCGGTAGGTCTTGTCTCCGCTCTGGCGGGTGTGGATGCTCACCTTGAGGCGCGCCCCGTCCGTGAAGTAGTCAAACAGGTCCTTGTTAAAGAGCATCAGGCCGCCCTCGGCGGTGTGGATCAGTTTGTACTCCCCGTTCTTCCCCTGCTTGCTCTCCACGCTCTCCACCAGGATTTCCTGGACGCTATCCCCTTCGGGAGCGGTACTCATGGCGCGGGGAGCGGCGGGAGCGGGTTTACTGGCCGGAAGGGAGGCACTGGCGGTTGCCCCATCGTCATCCTTATCAATGTCCAGGCAGAGGAGGGCTCCCATGGCGTACCGGCGCTGGTAGGTGATGGCCGACCCGATAGCCTGCGGCTTGGTGTCGGTGGGCGTCATGGGGTAGCTCGCCCGCATCCACTGACCGGACGTGTGGTTGAGCTGGGTCATGAGCTCATTGGGGCCGGAGGGCAGCTGCACGATAGAAAGGCCGTTCTCGGTGAGGGGTTCTTTGATGGCCTCCAGGATCGAGGAGAGGGAGGCGTACTGGTAGGTGTAGGTGCCAACCTTGGCAACCTCACTCTTGCCGATCTTGCCGACTTTTTTCTGGAAGGCGACCAGGGCCTGCGCCAGTTTGTCGATCTCGGCGGATTGTTCAAATGTCATAGAGGGGTGATTAATGCATAGATATTAGTCCGCGTAGTCGCGGGTGCGGTCCGGCTGGTGGTAGACGCCGTACATGTCGGCTCGGGAGTAGATCTGGTGCGGTCCGGAAGGGGTAAAGGGAATATCCACGAGAGCGTCCCTGTCTGAAGAGTACATGTCCCGAGAGGGAAGGCTACGCAGCGCTTCTTCCGCGTCTTCATCCCCTTGCGCTATCGCCTCCAGGATTTCGGGCTGGGTCTCTACCCAGTCGACGGAGTGGGTGTCGTTCATGGCGGTTATTTACAGGTCATCTGTTGGGCGCTACAGCGGTTACTGTAGTAGGTGTCCGTACTGGTGAAGAAGATCGCCTTGGTAAAGCCGACCACCAGATACGCAAAGAGCAGGGCATAGAGCCCGTTCTTGAGTGCGGTACGCATAGATCACTAGATATTAGGTATAAGCTCGCATTACCCGACCATCCATGATCCAAAGGAGGGGCAAAGATCATGGACCAGAGGAACGATTCTGGTGATCGGGCAATGTGAGCCTATTGAAAGGCCGAATTGTCAATCTCGGGAGGGTGCCCGTCGTCTCGTCTGCATCCACGTTGACAGATCCTTTTCCCCCCGTCAATGCTTAACCCCCTTAAGAAGAGGGGGTTAGTTCGGTTCGTAGCTCCTGCAGGCGCTTTTCCGCGCGTTTGCGGCGCATCATGGCCATGTGTTCCTTGATATCCGTGGTCTTAGCGCGTTCGGCAACGCTCTTCTTGCCGCCCCGTGAGCCGGTCTGCTGAAAAAATTCTTTGGTGAAGGGTTCTGGCTGTGTCATACCCTGACCCTAGCACTTAAGGGACTTATATACAAGCGCCCTTCTTGCTAGTCTGGGCTGATGGATTACTATTTTGCCACCATCCCCGGCAAACAGGAGACGCGCTGCGCCGTATCTCCCCGCTTCCAGGAGCAGCTGGGCGCCCTCACGCCCGAGGCCGCCCTCGTTTTATTGGTGCTCCTGACCTACTGCGACGGGGCGACCCTTCCCACGATCAGTTCCCACCTGGCGATCGGGGAGGAGGCGGTAACGATTGCCCTGGACTGGCTCATTAAATTGGAGCTGGTGCAGCAGGAGCGCTACCTATCCAGGGGCAAGTACTCCCTCGTTTCCCTGAACATCACGCCCGCCGTTTCCTTGGCCATGCAGCTGGAGCAGGCGGGCCTTAGTGTGAGCGACACCGAGTACTTTTTGGCCAACTGGCCCGAAGAGAAGCTGAAAGCCGCCCTTCCCATCTTGATCGCCCGCAAGCCCGACAAGCCACGGGCCTACTTCGAGGCGATTCTCAAGAGCCACGGATAGTTTGCCCTTCTGTTCGCTGGTAAATCGGCGGGGCGGCGATACAGTAGGGATTGCTACTATCGCCATCTTTCGTCGCGGGAAAGGAGCAGGGTGTGAAGAACAACTATGTCACCTGGGAGGGCTGGCCCGGAGATGGCCCGGACCAGGTGAAGATTCAGTACCGGGGAAACGTGGAGGAGCTGCACGCCATTGCCACCAAGCTCCTCATCGAGTGGAAATATAGAGGGGTAGAGTACGACCCGACCGAAGACCGGACGTTGGAGGGGACGCTGCCGGTACTAGAAAAGCGCTGGAAGTACGCGCGTCTTCCCTGGTGGCGGGTACGACTGGTGTGGCTGAAGAAGGAGATCGACCTGGAGATCAGTTGTCAGAAGGATCTGTGGTCCGATATCTGGGAGGGCATCTGTACCTGGGCTCCGCGCGTGGCCATCGTCTTTTTGGTGTGGTTTTTCTTCATGGTGCCCATCCTCTACTACGTGATCTTTGTGGATCAGTCCAGCCCCTACCGCATCCAGAAAGTGCGCTAAGCGAAACAGCAGGGGAGATAGCGCACAATTAGCAGGCGTTAGGTCGAAAAAACGGGGTATAATGCGAGTACAACAGAGTAATCTGGCCAAACTTAAGCACTAACGACTCTTAATCAGCGGGTCATAGGTTCGAGTCCTATACGACCCATCCCAATGCCGGTTCCTATCATCAACAGGTAGGAACCGGCATTTTCGTTAAATCCCTGCGAAGGGGTCTGGCATTCCCTGCCATTTCTTGCTAACCTGGTGACACCTACCCGTAAGGACGGCTCAGATGGTCACAGGTTCCACCCCCTCCAACCAGGCAGACTGGACCGAGGCGCTCCAGGACTTCCTCCTCCACGTCGAGGCGACGCTCGCCCCCAAGACCCACCGCTTCTACGCCACCCAGCTGCGCCAGCTCGCCCTTTGGGCGGACGAGAACCATGTGCCGCTCGCTGGCTTCGGCAAGCGGCACATGGACCGCTACCTGGTGTTTCGCCACCAGGGCGGCGTCTCCCCCTCGACGCTGCAGCACGACGCCGTGAGCGCCAAGAAGTTCTTCCGCTGGTGCGCCCGGGAAGGAATACTCGAGCGCTCCCCGATGGCGGAGTACCAGGTGAGAAACGCCCCGGCGCCGGCTCGCCCCATGCCCTCGGAAGCCGAGATCCAGGCGCTGCTGGATTCCCTGCGCCGCTACTGGGACCCGCAGGAGCACCCCTCCATCCGCAACGTGCCGCACGCCCGGCGGCTGTTCTTCTCCCAGCGCAACCACGCCCTGGTCCTGGGGCTGCTGGACACCGCCTGCCGCATCGGGGAGATGCTGGACCTGAAGGTTTCCGACGTACGCCTCCCGGAGCGCCAGCTGCTGGTGCGGGTCGCCAAGGGCCGCCAGCCCCGGACCCTGCCGCTGTCGGAGCCATTCGCCCGGGTGCTCGGGGAGTGGCTGAAGGCCCGGAACCGCATCATGAAGGCCGCCCCGGAAGACGAGGGGTACGTCTTCATCAGCGAATCCGGCGGGCGGATGGACGCCTCGATGTTCCTGAAGTCCCTGCGCCGGGCCGCCGCGTTCGGCGGGGCGGGCGGGGAGATCACCCTGCACTCCCTGCGGCGCTTCTCGCTCAACCGCCTGGCCAAGAACAACCTGCTCGGGGCGCAGCAGATCGCCGGCCACAAGAACCCGGCCACGACGCTCCTCTACACGAAGCTGGACCCGGAGTTCGTGCGGGATGTCCATGAGGACACGGGCGTCGTCCGCTCCATCCTGGGGACCCGCCGGGAGTACAGGAAGAAGCGCCTGATCTAAGCGTCTCCGGGTGGGGCCAAGCGAATACCCGCTGCGAGCGCATCCGTCCCCTGCGGGGAGAGGGGAGGGGAACTTCCTCCCCTCTCCCGGCGGGAACGGGCGCTGCGGTTTCGATGCCGGCGCGAGGACGCGGACGCACCGCCGCCCCTGGTCTCCCCTGTAAGACAGTGAGGCCCCGAACCCGCGGAACTGCCGTCCCCCTCCGCCCGACACCGCCCGCCAGCCCGCTCCCGCTGCGGGGAGGGTGCGCTCAGTCCCCCGCCCCTTCCCGCGTCATACGCGAGGCGCCGAGGTCCAGGATCTGGTTGCCGTCCAGCGGCTCCGCCCCCGCAGCATTTCCACCGCGCGCTCCAGTCCGAGGCCCCACCCCTGGGTGAACCGGTATCCCCCGGGGTCGTCTTCGAGGAGTTCGTAGTGCGCCATGCTGTCGACGAGCTCGGCCTCCAGCAGCAGTTTCCGGATCGCGTTTCCATAAGGAACCGTTACGTATAAGCAGGTACTCATACGGACCCGGGGCCTGCCCGGTTCCCGCCTCGCTTCCATGCCGCCGCAACTACCGATCGGCGGCGGTGGGCGGCGCGGCGCCGGCGGACCGGGAAATCCGGGCGAGCCGCTCCCGTATCTTCTGCTTCTCCCGCTCGATCTGTTTCCGCTCCAGACACTCCGGGTGCAGGCGCTCCCTCCGCTCGGGAAGCGGACCGGCGGCGCGGTCGGTTCGCGGCGTCCGCCCTCCCACTTGCTCTCCCGATGCCACCCCGCTTAGCGGCACGGCTTTCCGAAAACGACGGGAAGAGTCTACTCGGTTATCCCCCGTCGTTTTCGGATTTCCGCTTCCAACGGCTTCCTCCTCGACAGCCAGCTCGGACGCGGTCTGCGCGGTCTGCGCGGTCTGCGCGGTCTGCCGCGAAACCATCGGGACGAGAGCCGGGCCGACGGCAAAGTACAGCCGCCCGCGCTCCCGCTGCCGCGCGGCAGTGTCGGAAAGGGGCTTCCCCGATGCACTTCGGACGGCGATCAGGCCGCGCCGCTCCAGGGCGTCCACGGCGGAGGACACCGCCTCGGAAGCCCGGCCCGTGCGGCGTTTCAGCTGGGAGTGGCTGAGCCAGTCTTCCTCCCGCGGGCTGCCGTCCGGGTTCCGCCTGCCTACGGTCTGGCGCAGCACCACCAGGAGCAGGCGCAGCTCCGTGTCCCTGAGCTTCGGCATCACCTCGTCGATCAGGCGGCAGGGCACCATCATGAACGGCTCACCTGACCATTTCCGATTCTCCCTGTCCTTCTCCGTCATACGCCCCTGGGCGGGTCATAGTCGTTCTCGATGGCCGCTGCCAGGAAGCGGGCGGGGTCACGCGCGGCCCGTCTGCCCATCCAGCCCGCCTGCCGCAGGCAGCGCTCCGCCCCAAAGCGCTCCAGCAGCGACAGGGCGGCGGGGCGGGGCACCCCGTACGTGAGCAGCGCCTGAAGCGCCGCGGCTTCGGGCGTCCCCTCGGCCGGGTCGTCCTCCGCTGCGCCTCGCCCTTGCTCCGCCAGCGTCTCCGGGTCTTTGCCCAGGAGCTTCAAGACCTGCGCCTCGACTTCCTCGCGCGTCCTCGCGTAGCGGGCGCGGCTGTGGCGATAAACCTGTTCCCGCCGCGACGGGGCCTCTTCCGGGGGCGCCGCGTGCCTGGATGGCGGGCCGGAACCCGGGTCCGCCTCCCCCGGTGTCGACTCCAGGAGCGTCCGGGACACGACGGCGGGCGCGGGCACCCAGACGGGAAGCGCCTGCTCGCGCGCGACCTCGATCACGACTCCCTCGCCGCCGCGCCACTCCAGCCGGCTCAACTCCCGCAGACGCTCCTCCGCGCCGCGGCCCGTGGTGCCCAGCACCCGCGCCACGGCGGGCGCGGACGCCTCGAAGCGTCCGTCCGGCGTCAGCAGCGACAGCACCGCCAGCAGCGTCCGCGCCTGCCGGTCGGAGAGGAGGGCGAGGAGGCCGCAGTCCCGCAGCAGAGCGGGCGTCACCACCAGCAGCGACTCGGGCACAAACCGGGGCGGGTCGAGCATGACCCGCCGGTGTTCCACTCGCAGGGGTTGCAAGGGGCGTAAGGAGTGCTGCGGCTCCGCCGATGGCTGCCGGTGTGGCTGCAGGTCCGGTGGCTGTAGGTCCGTCGGTTCCATGGGGAGCTCTATTCGTTTGCTGACCGGCTGTGGGCTTCCCGCCCGGGTGCGCCTGCGGGCGTCCCGCCGGCTGTCACGGCTGGGCGCAGGCGGATCGCCTTACCCGGACCGCCCCCCGGCCCCAGCGTCACGGTGACCGTCAGTCCCGGGGGCACGCTCTCCCCCCTCCGGCGCCCGGCGCAGTCGCCCGGGCCGTTGCCCGTCGCCTCCGCGTGCAGCCGGTCGAAGTAGCCGCCGTCCAGGAACCAGAGGCGCTCCGGCGCCTGGCGGGTTCGTTCCCTCCCCCCCGCCCGGCGTCGGTGCCGACACTTTCGCCCGGGGCGGGCGTCCTCCCCGGCTCTGTCGGCTTCCTCGGAGAAGACGCCGATCCTTCGGGCGATCAGCAGGTCCAGCAGCTCCGCCCCGCCGATCAGGCGCACGGGAAGCTGGGGTGCGGCGGCCAGTGCCTCCGCGTCGAGGCGGGTGGAAAAAGCGCCGGTGGTGACCAGCAGTGCTTCGGCCGCTCCCTCCCGCAGGCACGCCCCGCGCAGCTCGTCCACCGAGCGGCGGTAGACGCGGGACTGCGGGTCGAAGGGCTTGGCCTGGACGAGTACCCGGCGGCGCAGCCCGCCCGCCTCCTGCACGGCTTCCAGGTCAAAGCCGCAGGCGGCGGCGCTGTCCTTGCCGTTGTGGCCACGCCAGTCCTTGCGCCCGGCCGAGCGCACCTCGGAATAGCCGGTGGCTTCGAGCAGGTCGGCGACCACGGCGACGAAGGCGGAGAAGGGCAGCGCGAGCAGGCGCTCCAGCAGGCGGTGGCGCAGGTCGCCCCGCTCGAAGTAGACCAGGGGCGGAGCCGGGTCGGATGCGGGCGACACCTCAGGATGCGGGATCATGGGCATGGGCTGAATCATGCAGTGACATTAGCGGATTGAGGGGGATGTTGGAGGCGGCGGAGGCGGGCAGCAGGGAAGCGGGCCGGGACCACTCGCCGGGCCGGGCATTTTGCCATTCCGGTTTGAGGCGGTTTCGGCGCTCGTCCCAGGCCTCAGGCGGCAGGCAGCCGCGGCAGCGCATCTTGTGGCAGGCGCTTTCGGCGAACGTGCCGTCGGGGCTGAAGACGTCGCGGGCGGACACCGGGGCGCCGCTCCTTTGGGTGAGCGCGTCGGCGACGGCCTGGGCGACGCGGAACGAGGGGCGGGACCTGCCGGAGAGCAGGCGGGTGACGGTGGAGCGGCTGCAGCCGACGTCCGCGGCGAGGCGGGCGGGTCCCTGGATGCTGTAGTAGGGCACGTGCAGGAGCAATGCCCGGAGCCGGTTGATAGGACAGGCGGGACACGTTGACCTGGCGGTGGAGCGGCGCTCCGATGGACGCTTTTCGTGGCACTCTTCTCTGAACTCTTTACGTTCGGGTTCCTCACGGCACTCCGAAGGCGGGACGCGGGGCGGCGGCGTCATGGGCATGGATGGAATAAGACGGTTATGAGTGGGGGTACGATGGTGCCGGGGGCGGAGACGGCGGGACGGGGGCAAAGGACGGACGAGGGAACCAGCGGGTGCAGCAGCGCGCGTTGCACATCCATCTTGTGGGCGGCAGGACGGCACGGCAACGAGCGTTGCGCAGGAGGAAACCGCTCTGAGAAACTGGCGAGATGGGAGCGAATGCGCCTGGCTGTGCTGTCCCCAGCGCAACGAGTCGGAGGGCGACCGGGGGCTGCCTCATCATGAGACGGGGTGGATGAAGCCGGAATGAAATTGCGGTGGCGGATCATCAATCGCCCGGCATCGCCCCGGAGGCCTTGTCGCCCACCCGCTCACAACCCCGCTCACAACCTCTGCGCTGCATCCGGAGCGTCGCCCTCACGGGACGTTGATGTTGCGCTGCCAGCGCGATGACAGCTTCGGCGCTTCCCGCGTCCAGCCATCCTGAAAACCGCGCTCCCTAACCTGCGCCCCAGCCACGGCCTCGAAGCCGAGCACGCCGTACAGCCTGCCGCACGACGTCTCTTGATCAGCTACCAGGAAGCGCCGATCGTCGGATGACAGAGGACATCCCTCGACAAGGCGCACGGGGACAGCAGCCACGACGCCGTGATGAGGCCGTGATGCGCAAATTACGCCGCATCCTCCGGCGCCTCTCCCGCAAGCAGCTCCTCAAGCTGCTCGCGCGGGGGGAACAGATCCCCCACCTCCACTTCCAGCGCCAGCGCGATCTTCACCAGGTTGAGGGCGGTCACGCTGTAGCGCCCCCGTTCGACCGCCCCGTAGTACGAGCGGTCAATGCCGGCGTGCGCGGCGAAACGCTCCTGCGGGATGCCTCTGCGCTCCCGCTGGACGCGGATCTGCCTGCCGATGGCCACCAGCACCCGCCTCTCCCGGTCGGCCCCGGTGCCCGCCGCCCCGCCTTCGCGCCCACCCGTCGAGCCGCCCGCGGAGCCGTCTGCTCGTTTCTGCATACGCCCACCTTACGGACGTCAGGCATGCACAGCCACGGCATTAACACATACGGTGTTTTCACACACGGAATATCTACATGATAGACTGAGAGAAAGGCCGGGCCAGTCGCAGGCAGCCCTACATCCGAGTTGCTCTGCCGAAGCGTCTGACCGGAGTTGCCCGAGGCACGAGCCGCCGGGCTCTGATCGAGCGCGAAAGGAAACGCCGTTGCGGGTAGTGCAGGCAGTACGGGTAGGGGTTGCTCCGGCCAGGAAGCATGGCGGGCAGGCGGATGCTGAGAAGCCCGCTGGAAATGCCTCCGCGGTCCCTGCTTCGGAGACGGCCACGGCGGTAGTCGGGGAGGTCGTCGCGCTGTTCCGGCGGATCGCTCAGGCGGAGGGTTGGCAGCCGGGGGGCGAGTTGGACGCCTACCCCGACCGCTCCGTCTACTTCGCCCTGCGGAGGACGGGCGAAGCCGGGAAACAGACCGGGAAAGACGGCGTTGTCGGCGGCCTGCACCTCGTGCTGCCGGACGCCCGGGGGCTCCTGCCCGGCCACAGGGTCTGGCCCGAACTGCCCGTGCCCGATCCCCCGGGCTCTGCCGCCCACATCCTCGTCCTGGCGGCGGACGGCGCGGAGCCGGCCTCCTCGGGCGCGGGCGAGCCTTCGCCGTTCTGGCATCTCTGCGCGGCCATGTGGGGCTACTGCGTCGAGCAGGGCGTCCGGGAGCTGCGGCTGGAGGCGACCCCGAAGATGCTGCGCTGCTACCGCCTGCTCGGCTGGCCGCTGGTGGTGCGGGGGGAACTGCGGGAGCACTGGGGCGAGCCGTGCTACCCCTGCTCCCTGTCCGTGCGCGAGGTCGCCGGCTCCCTCGCCGAGAAGGCCGCCCGCTCCCGGGTCTACCGCCGCGTCCTGGCCGACATGGTCGGCATCCGCATCGCGGACGGCTGACGCAGCAGAAGTCGTCTGAGGCCGACGGAAGCCCGGGAGTTGACGTCGCGCAGGAGAACGGCGACTATGGGGGAAAGTCCTCCCCGAGTGCCGCCTCTTCCTGACCGTACCGGATGCCCGCCTCCCCTGCCATCTCCTTTACCGACCTGCTGTACCTGCTCTGCTCCGCCCTGCTCCTGGGGTCGGCCTTCGTGGTGCTGCTGCGCTCCCCGCGCTCCCGGGTGCACCGCCACTACGCGCTGACCGCCCTGTCGCTCCTGGGCTGGGTCGCCACGCTCCCCCTGTTCTACCGCTCGGAAGACCCGGTGCTGGCGCTGCGGCTGGGGCGGGCCAACTTCGCCGCGGCGGCACTGGCCGTCGCCTTCGGCTTCCTGCTCGTGCGCGCCGTCGCCGGGCAGCGGTCCGCCACGCGTGAGAGCACGGGTGAGTACACCCGTGAGAAGGCGGGCGGTGGGAGCGCGGCGGAGTCCCTGATCCTCGCCGAGTCGCTGCTCCTGGCGCTGCTCTCGGCCTTCACGCCCCTGATCGACCGGGCGGAGCTGATCGGGACGGGAGCGGGCGCGCGGCACGTCACCGTCTACGGCGCGCTGTTCCCGCTCTACTGCCTGCACGTGCTCGGGTACCTCGCCGCCTCCGCCTCGGTGGCGTTGCGGGCGCGGGCGCGGGAGGTGAGCGGGCCGGTGCGGGACCAGCTGACCCTGGTGGGGGCGGGCGTGCTGGCGACCGGGGCGGTGGGGGTGGTGGCCGACATCGCACTGCCCTACGGCCTCGGAGACTTCCGCTTCACGGACCTCGGGCCGCTCTCCTCCGCCCTGTTCCTGCTCGCCGTCGGGTACGCCGTGGCGAAGCACCGCCTCTTCGACCTGCGCCGCTTCGTGCGCAAGACCCTGGTGCTGGGAATCCTCGGGACGCTGGCGCTGGCCGCGTACGGGGCGGTGGTGGTGCTGGCGACCGAGGCGTTCGCCGGGGCGGGGGCGGACGGGCTGACCCGCTTCTCCGTGCTCGTCATCGCACTTTCCTTCGATCCGCTAAGGCGCGCGTTGGAGCAGAGGGTGGATCGCCTCCTGTTCCCGGCGCGTGGCCGCCACCCCCGTCGCCCGAACTGAAGCGTGGGATCGTCGCCCGGACAAACCTGGATCAGCCCGGACAAGCCGACATCCCGGCCGACATTCCCATCGGCGCGACCCGCAGCCAGAATGGGCCGTGTGAGAAGGCACGTGCGAGAAGGCACGTGTGAGGTGAGTGGAGAACTACATTGCCATGGCACGAAGGGACCCAGGGGAGAGGGGGAAGACGTGGAAGAAACCGGCGCCAGGCCCGCGGAGGGCGCTCCCGCCGAGGACGGCCCAGACGCCGCGGACGGTCGCGTCGGCCAGCGGCTCAGCCGGCGGTGGGCGCGGTGGGCGCGGCCCTGTCTCCCGCCTCTCCCGCTACGGCTGCTAGGGCGGCCGTGACCGCAGCAGCTACTTCTGTCCCTACCGCTGTATAATGTAGAGACCGGAACGGGAGAGGATGCCGCGAGCAACCCGGGCGGCGACGGGGGCGTTAACGCGGGCGCCCGCGCGGGCGTCAAGGTCGGCATGTTCTACACGGCGTGGTGGCACGAGGAGGACCGCTTCCAGCACAGGTTCCGCCTCAAGGGCCCCCACCAGTACCACCCCTGCCTCGACTACTACGGCGCGGGAGACCCCAAGACCATCCGCCGCCACTACGAAATGATGCGCGAGTGCGGCGTAGATTTTATCCTCTTCGACGACACCAACACGGTGTTCTTGGACGACCGTATCGTCGACGCCAACATCCGCGCGTGGTTCGACTTCATGGACGCGCTCCCCGCCCGCGAGCGCATCTGGCTGTGCATCGCCTTCGGCGGCGAGCTGAACCAGCACAAGAACCCCAAGGCGTTCTACGAGGCGTTCTACGAGGCGTTCTACGAAGCGGCGGACTACCTGTACGACACATTCGCCAAGCGCCCCTCCTACTGGCACCGGGTCGGCAAGCCCTTCATCCTCTGGTACATCGAGGGCGACGTGCTCGACGACTGGCGGGACGAGCGCTGGTTCATCCGCCGCTGCTACCACTTCTTCCTGACCGACCGGCAGGCGCGCCACGGGGCTGGGGCTCCAAGCCCTACCCGCCGGACAACGAGGAGTGCATGAGCTTCTTCCCCGGCTGGAGCTTCGGGGATAACCTGCCCATCGAGCGGCGCCGCGGCGGTCACTTCACGGACTGCTGGCTGCGGGCGCTCAAGGCCAGGCTGCGCTACGTGGCGATCGCGGACTGGAACCAGTGGCACGAGCCCTGCGCGGTGGAGGACGCGGTGGACTGGTGGGACTACCACGACTACTCCACTCCGACTGGTACCGGCAGATGATCCAGGGCTACGAGGCGATGACGCAGGGGCGGCTGCTGCCGGGCTGGTACTACTTCGAGGAGAACGCCAGGAACGTCTACCTCTTCGACAACGTCTACCTCTTCGACGGCAAGGACCTGATCTACCCGAACAAGTTCCCACGCCGGCGCGTGGTGCTGCGCGTGCCCGTCGGCTGGCAGGGCAACGGCCGCATGCGCGGCGACACCCCGTAACCGACTCGATCACCGACTCGATCACCGACTCGATCACCGACTCGCTAACTGCCCCGGTGTCGGCGACGTGGGGGCTCCCCCGGAACGGCGCGATGGCACGCCCGCTCCCGGTCTTCCGTGATCTTCTCGCGCGCCGGGAGTCGGGTGCCGAGAGGGCCAGGCGCCCCCGAACCTGCCTGACACGGGACAGTCCGCACTCCCCGTTGCGGCGGTGCGGATGGCCGCTGCCGCTACTCCCGGGAGCCGCGCGCGCGGCTCCCCACACCCGTAGTGACGATGAGGGGGCAGTCCACTTCGGGGTGGCGCATTACGAGCACCGGGAAGCGGAAGGCTTCCCAAAGGATCGCTTCCGTCAAAACCTCCGCGGGCGGGCCGGACGCCACCACCCGGCCCTCCGCGAGAACGAGGACGCGGTCGGCGTACTGCGCCGCCAGGTTCAGGTCGTGCAGCACGGCAAACACGCCGACCCCCTCTTCGTTCAGGGCCTTCGCCACGTCCAGGAGGTGGTGCTGGTGGGCGATGTCCAGACTGCTGGTCGGTTCGTCCAGAAAGAGGAGGCGCGGCGCCTCTCCGACCGTCTTGATTTGTGCCAGCACCCGCGCCAGGTGGACCCGCTGCTGCTCGCCGCCGGAGAGGGTGAGGTAGCGGCGTTCCTCGAAGCCGCGCAGATCGACTCGCGCCAGGCACTCCCGCGCGATCTCCGTATCCCCGGGCGTCTCCCCGCCGTGGCGCTGGTGCGGAATCCGGCCCAGCAGTACGACCTCCAGCACGCGGTAGTCGAACTCCAGCGGCGTATGCTGCGCCAGCACCGCGCGCCGACGCGCCAGGTCGCGGGGCGCGAGGCGACCAGAGGACTGGCCGAACAGCGTCACACGCCCCTCCGCCGCAGGCAGCTCCCCGACCACGAGGTTTAGCAGCGTGCTCTTTCCCGCCCCGTTGCGCCCGATCACGGCGACGAACTCACCCGCCCCTATCTGCAGGTCGACCCCGGAGACCAGTGCCTTCCCGGCGACGCGGTAGGTCAGCCCCTCCGCGGTCAGCAGCGGCGTTGCCCTCTCGTGCCGGATCACAGGGCCACCGACCTTCGCGCCTTGAGGATCTGGTGCAGGAAGAACGGCGCGCCGAGGAGCGCGGTCACGATGCCGATGGGCAGTTCCGCCGGGGCGACGATCGTGCGGGCGAGGAGGTCCGCCAGCATCAGGAGGGTGCCCCCGAGGAGCGCCGAGGCAGGCAGGAGGGTGCGGTGGTTCGGCCCGACCCACAGCCGGATGAGGTGTGGCACCACCAGGCCGACGAAGCCGATCATGCCCGCGACCGCCACCCCGGCCCCGACCCCGAGCGCGACCAGCGCCACCGCGATCCCCTTGACCGCTTCCACGGGCACCCCCAGGAAGCGGGCGTTGCCCTCCCCGAGCAGGAGGGCGTTCAGCGCCGTCCCGAGAAACGGCATGCCGACCACGCAGAGCAGCAGAAAGGGCGCGGCGGTCGCCACCGCGCTCCAGGTCGCGCCGCCCAGCGATCCGAGCTGCCAGAAGGTGATCGTGCGCAGCTGCTCGTCGGTGGAGAGGAAGGTGAAGAGGCCCGTCCCCGAACCGCACAGGGCGTTGATCGCGATCCCGGCGAGCAGCATCGTCGCGACGTTCGTCCGCCGGTCCCGCTGCTGCGCCAGGGCGTAAATCGCCACGATCGCGATCGTGCTTCCCGCGAACGCCGCGACCGGCAGCGAATAGATGCCGAAGGGCTGGATATGCAGTACGATGCCGGCCGCGACCGCCACGGACGCCCCGCTGGAGACGCCGAGCAGTCCCGGGTCGGCCAGGGGGTTGCGGAACAGCCCCTGCAGGGCCGCGCCGGATACCGCCAGCGCCGCGCCCACCAGCACGCCGAGCAGCACGCGTGGCAGCCGGATCGCCTCCAGAACCGCCTGCTGCTGCGCGTCAAACGGGACGAGCGGCGGCAGGCCGACCTTCGCCCCGAAGATGGACAGGACCTGCAGCGGGCGGATCGGCATCGCGCCGATGCCGACGCACAGGACCAGGCAGACCAGCAACGCCGAAACCAGGACGAGAAACGGGTTCTTCACGCGGGCCGCCGCTTCACCGGGCGTGGATCTGGTCGCACAGGGTCAGCGCGAACTCCGGGAAGCGCGGGCCGACCCAGCGGATGCTGTTGTCCACTGCGAAAATCCGCCGGTTCCGTCCCGCGGGCGTGAGGGCGACGCCGGGCAGCTTGAGCGCGCCGTCCACGCCCTTCACAGCGGAGAGGCCGCGATGGAGCATGATAATCGCGTCCGGCGACGCCTGGACCATCGCCTCGGCGGTCAGCGGCTTGCTGCCGGAGGTGAATGCTGCGCCGTTGACACCGCCCGCCATCTTGATGAGGACATCCGCGCCATTGTCGGTGCCGTACACGTAGGCGTCGCCGGGACCATGCGCGTAGAGGAAGAGTACCTTCGGGCGCGTTCGGTACGCGGCGACCTTCGCCTGCAGCTTCTTGACATCGGCATCGATCTTCGCGTTCAGGGCGCGGCCCTTCGCCGGTTCGTTGTACAGGGCGGCCACCTTCGTGATGCGCCGCTTCAGGCCCGCGACGCCGTCTTTGTGCGACGGCTCCAAGATGACCACGCGCACCCCGGCGGCGCGGAGCTGCTCGGCGGTCGTCTTCTCGAAGTTCTCCTCGTTCCCCAGCACCAGATCCGGCTTCAGGGCGACAATACCCTCGACGTTCGGGTGGTACGGGTGCCCGACGTCCGGGAGCCGGTCCAGGGAGGCGATCCCGAGTTGCTTGGCGGAGCGGTCCACGGCGACGAGGGTCGCCCCCTTGCCGAGCGCGCGGATGATCTCCGGGTTGGTCGAACTGAGCGCGACCACACGCCGAGGTGCCTGGACGCGTCCGCCGCCCCGCCCGGCGGGTTCCGCCGCGAGGGCCGCCGCCGTCAGCAGGACGGCGGTCGTCAGGATCGCTGATAAAACTCTCTTCAATTCGTTTCTCCGATTTCGGGGTAACACCCTATTGCCTGGCGCGCTTACGCTTCGATAGGCTCGTGGTGATCGTGATTGGCAACGCCGCGTTTCCAGTAGCCGTTGGCATGGACGCATTCGCGCTCTGCGCCGCGCTCATAGAGGAGGTGGCGGTAGATCGCGCGCACCGTTCCCGCTTCGCCCTGCACCCACGCCTGATACACGCCCTCCGGGAACTCTCGCCTCCGCACCACCGCCTCCAGCAGGCTTATCGCGTCCGCCGCTTCCTCCCGGGAAGAGAGAGCCTCGTCGCAGGGCAGCCAGATCACCTCCGCGCGAGCGGGCAATCGCAGGGAGAGTATCTCCTCTTTGCTCGCGACCTCCAGCAGCGCGACCGCCTGCGCCGCCGCAGGCAGATCCTCCAGGCGGCGGGCCAGGGAGGGCAGGGCGCTCTGGTCACCCGCGAGCAGGTACCAGTCCGCGTCGTACTTCGCGATATGAGACCCGCGCGGCCCGGCGATGCCCACCCACTGACCGGGCCGCGCGCAGGCCGCCCAGGCGGCGGCGACCGCGTCCGCGCCGCCGTGCAGGAGGAAGTCGATATCCAGCTCTCCCGCCGCGGCGTCATAGCGGCGCGGCGTATAGTCGCGGGCAACCGGGCGCGGCGCGCCCTCCGGCCAGGCGATCCCCTGGGGACCGAGAATTGGCGCGACGGGTCGCTCCTCTCCCGCCGCCGGGAAGAACACTTTCACATGATCGTCCGGCGACAGGGTGACGAAACCAGCCAGTTCGCTCCCGCCGAACGTAACGCGCACCATGCGCGGGGTCAGGCGCGTGACCCGGGTCACCTGGAGCGTACGGAATCGCAGTTCGTGCCGGACGAGTTTTGTCATTCCCATAGTATCTCCGTACTTCTCAGCGGGGGGTGGGGGTGCTGCCGCCGCTGTTGCCACCCCGCGCCGCATCCGGCGGCGGCGCGCCCTGCGAGCGTCGGGCGTCCCCGAGGACAAAGCGTAGCGCGCTGTTCACCGATCCGGAAACCATGGAGATGTGCGTCTCGTCCTCGAAGACCTTGTACTGCGCGGTCACTCCGGGCAGCGTTTTGAGGCTCTCCACGAGTCCGCCGAGATTCTCCGCCTCTTCTTGCCCTCTGGTGGCGTTTCCCCCCTGTGCCTGATTCGGCGTCGGGCGGCGGCGGGTGGGGTCGGTGTTCGAGGTGATAAGAACGTTCACCGACAGCGACCTCCCCTGTTTGTGGCGCTCCCGAAACGCCCTCTCCTCCTGGAGAACGGACTGGTTGTTCCACCAGACGGACGGGGCGGCGGCGACGTAGTTCTGGAAGCACTCGGGACGGTTGTAGAGAACATGGAGAACAAACAGCCCGCCGAGGGAGTGCCCGAACAGTGTCTGGCGCGAGCGGTCGATCCTGGTCTGCCGCTCTACCCAGGGCTTGACCTCTTTCTCGATCACGTCGATAAACAGGTCGTGGCCGCCTGTCTCCCGCGCCGCCCCGGCGCGTCCTGAAGCTTGCAGCACTGCCTCAGGCGTCTTCGGCGTGAAGTCGAAGTAGCGCCGCGCGGAATCGAACGGTCCGTCGCCCGGATAGCCGATACCAACGATCACCGCGCGCTCGTTCATGCGCAGGAGGTTCGCGGTCGCGGCGAACTGCGGGAACATCGCGTTGCCGTCCACCACGTAGATGATCGGGAACCCCTGCGGCGGCGCGTCCCCCTGTGGCCGGGAGACAAATATCTGATACGCCCGTCCGTTGGCGCGGGCGTTCAGGGTGAAGTGCTGCGCGTGGTTCAGCACAAAATCACCCGGCGGCGTCTGCGCCACCGATTCGGTCGTGGGCGTGAGGCTCAGCCCCAGGGCAAGAGCGACGACGGGGAAAACATTCTTGCTCATGGCGCGATCAGAGTCACGGTGTCGCCCGCGGGGTCGTCCGAACCATCCTGGGAGCGTCCCGCTTTGTTTGTGACGTAGGCGGCACCGGTACGCCTATCGATGGCGACCGTGTTCGGGTGGGTCCCGGTCTTGTGGATCGCTAGGACCGCGTAGGTGTCCGCATTGATGACCGTGACCGTCCCGTCACCCCGGTTGGCGACATACAGGCGGCTCTTGCCCGGGTCGTAGCCGACCCCGAGCGCCCCCTTGCCGGTCTGGATGGTCTTGAGAAGTTTACCGGTCGCCGCCTCCAGCACCGTCACGTCGCCGCTCCCCTGGCACGCGACAAAGAGCCGGCCGGCCTTTGCGTTCCGCACCAGGTTCACCGGGCGCTCCCCGCCCGCCGGGTAGCGCGCCACGACTTTCTTCTCCGCCAGGTCGATCACGTGGACCGCGTTCTCCCCCATCGCCGTCACGTACAGGCGCTTCGCGGGGGCGTCCAGCGCCATCCCGGTCGCCGTCCTGCCGACGTTCTCGATCACGTGGCTCAGCTCCTTCTTCGCCCCGTCGATCACCCAGACGCTGCTGTTTTCGGCGACGATACTGACGTAGGCCAGGTCGGCACCCTCGTCCACCACGACCGCGCGGAAGTGGGGCTTCTCCCCCTCCTTACGGATATAGGTCGGCTTTTTCGTCTTCAGGTCGATGGCCGAGACGCTGCCGGTGACCGTGTTGGTCGTGTACAGGGTCTGCGTCGTCTGGTTCAGGCCCATCCCGTAGGGCGGCTCCGCGGCGACGTCAATCGCGCCGGTGACCGCGAGCGTCTTCGGGTCGAGCTTCAGTACCTTGCCCTGGCCCTGACCACGCGCGCCGGCGCTCGCCACGTAGACGGCGTTCTCCGTCTCGTTAAAGACGATCTCATAAAGCCCCTTCGCCTCCACCTTCGCCGACTTCACCACGCCTGACTGGGCGAAGACGGGCAGCAGCGGCGTAACGAGAAGGGCGGTCGTGAGTACCAGCCGGGTTGTGAAAGTCATGGTTCTTCCCTCAAGGCGTCGTTCCGACCGGGGCGGGTGCCTCCTCGGGCGGCGCGGTGACGCGCGCCCGCCTGGCCGGCCTTACGAGTCTACTGGTTCGGCTTGTCCAGCATGAAGAAGTAGTCTGCCCGGCACTTCGGGTCGGTGGCAGTCACGCTGTTGCAGGTCGCGGCTTCCTCGAACGGGTAGCGGGGGTCGACCAGCGTGCCGATCTGGCGCTCCGCGACGTTGATGCCGCCGGAGACGGGCGTGGGGTAAGCGACCTTCACGGCTTTCGCGTGGCCGTCCGCCCACGCGACGTTTGCAAAGCCGCTGTGGCGTCCGTGGATACGCGGGTTGGCCATGGAGGGCGGGAAGGCGTACCCGGGTCGGTTGTAGGCGGGCGGGTTGCCGCGGTAGGTCGCGCCGTCGGCCATCACGACCGTCTCCGCCGGCGCCTGAATCTGGGTCTCGTTGATCCCTTCGGCATAGCCGGGGGCGTTGAGGTAGGTCGCGTTGTAGCCGAAGCCGATGGGCGGGGCCGGGACCGCCGTGCCAGCGGGCGGTTCGGGGGCGTCCGGGCAGTCCTTGATCGGGGCGCTCTTCATATAGGGGTGGAGCAGGCCCGCGTTGCCGTCGTTGACGTTGGTGGCGGCGGTGAAGTAGCTGCCCCAGGTCACGTAGTCGCCCCCGGTGCCCACGTAATAGGAGTACGGGACGACCCCGCCGTCGTAGTCCTGGGTGTACATCAGCCACGCCAGGCCGATCTGCTTGAGGTTGCTCATGCAGGAGGCCTGGCGTGCCTTGGCGCGGGCCTGGGCGAACACCGGGAACAGGATCGCGGCAAGGATCGCTATGATGGCGATGACGACGAGCAACTCGATCAGGGTGAACCCGGCGGCATGGCGCGCGTCCGCGGTACCTACACGGCGGATGCCCCAGGAAGGCGCACTTGTTTCGTGAGTGCGAATGTGGGGGGGCACCGGTCCCCGGCGAAGAAACATGAGAAAACTCCTCGACCGCGCTGGACGCGGTCTGCCCGAAAAAGTGTATCGTGACCGTGTATCGTGACCGCAGGGGGACGCAGGTCCGTTCAACCCGAGCAGAGCGCATATGCGACCCCTTTAATCCCCGATACTATCAGTCGCCGACAGGATAGCACGAGCAACAGGCAGGGTCAAGGCTTTTTGAAGGTGCCGAGAAGAATTCTTTACGATTTTCTTACCGGAGCGGGCGGAGCGGGCGGAGCGGGCGTCCTGCCACAACGGGGGCGCAGTCACAGGACGCCCTGCATCGTCATACGCCCGTCACTGTCACTTGTAGTTACTGTCCAAGGCCGGTAGCGGAAAATTGCATCGTCATCCTTCGACGCTACGCGCGAGGGGCCATCCCGTTTCCCGCCTCACTGTAAAGGACCGCTCCGCGCAGGCGAATGCCGGCAGGCGACTATGCTGAATTGCCCCAGGAACGTCCGCCCGTAGGGAACCCTGTTCGTACGGGCGGTAAGTTCATACGGGTTTTGGAGATGACTGCCGCGCGAGTTCGACAAACGCCTTCACGTAGTCGATCTCCATGTCCGTCTCGCGCATGCCGAGAAAGATCTGCTTCGCTATGCCCTGGCGGCCCAAACGGATCGGGGTAATCGGGAGCCTGTCCGCGTACTCCTCCACAAGCCAGCGCGGCAGGGCGGCCACGCCGCGACCGCTTGCTACCATCTGCAGCAGGATGTCCGTGGTTTCGATGACCTTGTGCTGCCGGGGCATCACCCCAGCCGGGGTCAGGAAATGGTTGTAGACGTCCTGGCGTTCCACCGGGATCGGATAGGAGATGAGCGTTTCGCTGGCGAGTTGCCGGGGCAGGACGTGGGGCGCGCCCGCGAACCTGTGACCGCGCCCGACGACCAGCACTTGCTCGTAATCGAACACCGGCTCGAACCGCAGGCTTTGCTTATAGAGCGGGTCAGGGGTCACGAGGACGTCGATCTCGTAGCCGAACAGCGCGCCGATGCCGCCGAACTGGAACTTCTGCTTCACGTCCACATCGACATCGGGCCAGCCCGACAGGTAGGGGGCGACGACCTTGAGCAGCCACTGGTAGCAGGGGTGGCACTCCATGCCGATGCGGAGCGTGCCGCGCTCCCCCTTGCCGTACTCTCTTATCCGCTCTTCGGCGTAGGTTAGCTGGGGCAGCACCCGATTCGCCACGGCGAGAAGGTACTCCCCGGCCTGCGTCAGGCGGAGGTGACGCCCTTCCCGGTGCCATATGTCCGCGCCCTGTTGTCTCTCCAGTTTCCGGACCGCGTGGCTGAGCGCCGACTGAGTGAGGTTGAGCACTTTGGCCGCCGCCGTGAGCGAGCCGTGCGTATCGACCGCGCGGACGATCTCAAGGTGGATTCTCTCTATCATCGTTTCTTGTATGAACCAGATTCATAGATGGGTGAAATCATACCATTTTACTTCATCGATGGCGCGCTATACCATGGCGTATCTCAAGGTCAAGAGCGACAGGGTAAGTCATGATAACCACCCACAATCTGGGGTTTCCCCGCATCGGAGCAAAACGCGAACTGAAGTCCGCGCTGGAGTCGTACTGGAACGGCGAGTCCTCGCGTCAGGCGCTGACAGCCCTCGGGGCGCAACTGCGCCAGCGCCATTGGGAGAACCAGCAGGTTCTTGATTTTGTGCCGGTCGGCGACTTTGCCTTCTACGACCAGGTCCTCGATATGAGCTTCACCCTGGGGAACGTGCCCGAGCGCGTGCGGAGCCTTGAGGGGGAGGGCCTCGACAGCTACTTCCGCGTCGCCCGTGGTCGCTCGGCGAACGAAACCGGCGCGGGCGTGCAGGCGGGCGAGATGACCAAGTGGTTCGACACGAACTACCACTACATCGTGCCGGAGTTCAGCACCGCGACCGAATTCTCCCTGGACGCCTCGCGCCTCCTGGACGAACTGGACCAGGCGCGCGGGCTCGGCGTAAAGGCGAAGCCCGTTCTGATTGGCCCCGTCACCTACCTCTGGCTCGGCAAGGCGAAGGACGACTCCGACAAGCTCGCCCTGCTGCCTCGCCTGCTGCCGGTGTACGCGGAACTGCTGGCCCTCCTGGCGGAGCGGGGCGTGGAGTGGGTCCAAGTGGACGAGCCGATCCTCGTCACCGAACTGGGGGAAGAGTGGCGGCAGGCGTTCGCCACGGCCTACGAGGCTCTTAGCACTCCCGCCGTCAAGATACTCCTGGCGACGTACTTCGGGCAGTTGCTGGAAAACGTTCCCCTGGCGTCCCGCCTGCCGGTCCAGGGCCTGCACATCGACGCGATCAACGGGCGCGACGAGGTGGACGAGATCGTCGCGCTGCTGCCAGCGGAAAAGGTCCTGTCCCTGGGCGTCATCAACGGCCGCAACATCTGGAAGGCCGACCTGAACGCGGTGCTCGATTGGCTGGAGCCTGTCCACGGGCAACTGGGGGACCGCCTCTGGATCGCGCCGTCGTGTTCCCTCCTTCACGTCCCCGTCGATCTCGGCAACGAGCACCGTTTCGACAGCGAAATCCGGCAGTGGCTCGCCTTTGCGATGCAGAAAATCGGGGAATTGAGGACGCTCGCCGCAGCGCTGCGGCAGGGACGCGAAGCCGTGAAGGACGCGTTGGCCGAGAACCAGGCCGCGATCGACTCCCGGCGCTCGTCGGCCCACATCAACAACCCGGCGGTGAAAGCGGCCCTGTCCGAGATCGACGCCGCGCTCGGTCGCCGCAAGAGTCCGTACGGGGCGCGAAGCCGTACGCAGTCGGCCCTGTTGAACCTGCCGCGCTACCCCACCACGACCATCGGCTCGTTCCCGCAGACCGCGGAGATCCGCCACGTGCGGAACCAACTCCGCCGCCGCGAGATCGATGAGGCCACGTATAAGGCGGCGATGCGCTCTGAAATAGAGCAGTGTGTACGCCAGCAGGAAACGCTCGGTCTGGACGTTTTCGTGCATGGCGAGGCGGAACGAAACGACATGGTCGAGTATTTCGGAGAGCAGTTGGAGGGCTACGCCTTCAGCCAGAACGGCTGGGTCCAGTCCTACGGCTCGCGCTGCGTCAAGCCCCCCATCCTCTTCGGGGACATCCGCCGCCCCAAGCCCATGACGGTGGAATGGATCACGTACGCCCAGTCGCTGACCGGAAAGCCGATGAAGGGCATGCTGACCGGACCGGTCACGATCCTCAACTGGTCCTTCGTGCGGGACGACCAGCCGCGCTCCGTGTCCTGTTACCAACTCGCGCTCGCCCTCCGCGAGGAGGTGCTCGATCTGGAAAAAGCAGGCATCAGGGTCATCCAGATCGACGAGGCCGCCCTGCGCGAGGGCCTGCCGCTCCGCCGGGCGCACTGGCAGGAGTATCTGAACTGGGCGGTGGAGTCGTTCCGGATCACGGCGAACGGGGTCCGCGATAAGACCCAAATCCACACCCACATGTGCTACTCCGAGTTCAACGACATCATCGCCGCCATCGCGGACATGGACGCCGACGTGATCACCATCGAGACCTCGCGCTCCGACATGGAACTGCTGGACGTTTTCGATACATTCAAATATCCGAACGAGATCGGCCCCGGCGTCTACGACATCCATTCGCCCAACATTCCGGACCGGGAGCATATCGTGCTTCTCATGCGGAAGGCCGCGGAGCGCATCCCGGCGGAGCGCCTCTGGGTCAACCCGGACTGCGGGCTGAAGACGCGGAAGTGGACCGAGGTCATTCCCGCGCTGCAGAACATGGTGGCGGCGGCGCAGATCCTGCGCGAAACCGCCGGGTAACGCGAAACCGCCGGGTAAAGGGAAGCCCGCAAGAACGCTGGCACCGCCACCCGCAGGCAAAGGCTCGGGCATTCGCTGAGGCGGCTGCCCGACTTTGAGGGACAGACGATTATGCGAATATCTGTCGAGTTAATTCCCCGAGGGGAGAACGAACTTCGCGCGGACGCGATGACGGTCCGGGCCGCCCTGCCCGCGGCGGACACGTTCAACATCCCGGACCTCCTGCGTCTGCCACTGCGAAGCTGGGAGGCCTGCTCCCTCACCCGAGCCATTCTGCCCGCCTCCATCCCCCACATCCGCGCGATCGACATCCCGCCGGGCGGGGAGCACGAGATCGGGGACACGCTGATCGCGGCGGGTCTGTCGGAAGTCCTCGTCATCAAGGGCGACTCCCCGGCGAGCATGAGCCGGAGAGTCTATCCGAATACCAGCGAGAGCGTCATCCGTCGCTTCAAGGAGGCGTTCCCAGGCCTGCGGGTGTACGCCGCCTTCGACCCGTACCGGCAGAGTTTCCGGAGCGAGATGGAGGGCATCGCCAGGAAGGTGGACGCGGGGGCCGACGGCTTCTTCACGCAGCCTTTCTTCGACCTGCGCCTCCTGGAAATGACCGCGGAGATGCTGTGCGGTCAATGCGTGTTCTGGGGTATCGCCCCGGTCATAGGCGAGCGGTCCAAGGCGTATTGGGAGACCGCGAACCGTGTCGTCTTCCCTGCCAATTTCGTTCCCACGCTGGATTGGAACCGAAGGTTTGCCCTGTCCGCGGTCGATCTCATCCGGAGTTCGGGGGGGAACGCCTACTTCATGCCGATAAAGGTAGACCTGGCAAGCTACCTAACCGGATTAATTTGTTCCGCCTGATGGCAATCCGCCCCCCGCATACTCCCGTTGCCCTTTACAGATTCATCGGATGCCCAGGGCCACCTTGAATCGACTTCGCACCTTCACGATTTCCCGGTGGATGCCGTGATGGTGGAAGGCCCTGCCCTGGTCCCGGTACACCAGACCGTATCCGTTCCCTATGGCCGTATCGGTCAGGCGGTCATGTTCCGCCTGCCACTGCGTCAGGTCGAACGCGAGCATCGCCGGGTCGGGCAGGTGCGGAACGCCCAGGCGCAGCAGCCATAGTGCGTCCGGGCAGACCGCGGAATCGAGCGCGAGGCTTACTTCGGAGGGCGGCAGGCTCACCGCATCGAAGCCGCCCGCGAGAGACACGGACGGCGGGATGCCGTCCGCGTGGACTATGAACAAAATCGGTTTGCCTGTGGCCGCTTTGACGGCTGGGGCGACAGCGCGGCAGGCATCCCAATCCCGCTCGGTTCTCGCCGACACCGAGACCCCGACGACCGCCTTCCCATACGCCTGCTCGCGCGCATGGGCCACGGCCCGCTCAAGTTCCGCTGCGAAACCGGGACGGTCAGGCGCGCCGTCGGCGTTCAGCACGACGAGCGCATAGGCGGACTTCGCCAGCGTCTCCGCCACCGCCACGTCCAGGCTGCCCAGCGTCTCTTCTGAGAGGGGCGCATCGAGCCGAAACGTACGGTCCACCAGAATGATCCCGTCACTGGCGAACGCCGCATAATCGCCCTGGGTGTCGGACGACTCCGTATGGCCGTTCGAGTACAGGATCGGCGGGATACGCCTGGTGTCGATCAGGAGGGCCGGATGTCCGCCCTGCTGCCCCACGCGGGCGGCACTGTCGCGCCGCTTCGCGAGGATGGCCCGTACCTGCCGGGGGGTATAGGGCTTCGGGAACGGTCGGTCAGCATAGCCGCCGGAATGATGTTGCTGGAAGAGAGTCATCGTCGGTACCGGTCTGCTAACGTCTCAGCAGGTGCGGCACCGGCGGGATGCGTCCCGCCGGTGCCGCCGACTCACGCCGCCCGTTTCCTGCGGCGGCGATTCACCACGGACAGCACGCCGAGGGCCGGAGTTGCCGCGAGCAGGAGACCGAGGGTACCCGCCTCGGGGACGGCGGCGGTGCTGGCGAAGCCGACGCGCGCGAAGCCGTCTACCTCCCCGCCCCACCGGTCGCCCACGCCCGAAACCCGGATGTAGCTGATGCTGGAGAAGCCGGACTCTGCGAGGTCGAAGGACGTGCCGCCCGCCGACCCGTCGTACAGGTCGATGGCGTCCGCCACGCTCAGGCCGGTGAACGCCGCCGCCGTCAGCGCCGGGTTTATCGGCTTGGTCCAGTCCAACTCCGCCCCCCAGGCGTCGGCGTCCCGGTCCCAGGCGAAGGGGTTGGTGGGGAAGTAGTCGTCGGCGAACGGCCCCGACTCGTAGGTGTACCAGTCGAGCCCGTCCGGGCTGACGCTCACCAGCAACGGTTCGAGAAAACCGCCGCCCGCTATGGTCAGGTCTTCCATGTTCGAGTCGCCGTAGACCCAGTCGCTGGCGGTGAAGAAGGCGTTGCCGAAGACGGTGAAGTCCAAGCCGTACCAGTGGCCGGGGTCGTCGAAAATGGGCGTGTCGAACCGGACGGTGATATGCTCGCCCTCGTTGATGGTGGTGATGAGGTTCGTGCCGTCCGGGGCTGTGTTGTAGGGCGCGAAGACCATCGAGGCGGCGACGGTCCCGTTGGGCGTTCCGCCCGGCGCGGGGAACTGGTCCCGCACGTAGGTCGTCGGCTTGCCGAGCAAAGACGCCGGGTCGCGGTACAGACTGTTGTTGAAGTTGCCGGTGACGCTCACGACCTCCGCGGCGAACCGGTCGTCCGCCTGGGCCGGAGCGGACGAAGTCAACAGGGTCACCGCCAGGAGCGAAGCGGCGGCGGCGGTAAGGCGCGCGAAGGCGCGGCGGGTGGGGGGGCATGTCCGTGCACTGTGGTTCACGTGCGTTCTCTTTCTTCTGCCTCGCGGGATGGGTCCGGCGGGTCGGTCGAGGCGTACCGCCCGCGCGCAGGCGGCGTAACGGTCTACCGAAGGTCGTAGGCGGAGTCGTCCTCGGAGAGCGCGCCGCAGTCGGGTTCGGCGGCATTGCGCCGGTACATCCGCGGGGTCGCCTTCACGTGCCCGTCGGCGTAGGCCACGGTGGCGGCTTTGAGGTGGCGGAAGTGGACCTTGCCCGCCTGGAACAGGACGTCACTCGGGGCGCGCAGGTAGTTCTGCGCCGCGACTGGCCGCCCGAAGCCGCCCTCGGCGAGGACGACAGTACCCGCCGGGTCTTCGATCTGCGCGAGCGTGCAGTGCGGGATGCCCGCGAAAACGTCCCCGCCGACGTAGGAGGCGTTGTAGGCGTAGCCGGTGTAGGGTCTTCCCCAGGCGTTGCCGCTGAACGACGGGCAGTTGTGCAGTTCGCCGCTCTTCGCGTAGGCGCCGAGCAGCCCGTACTCCCACTTCGGCACGCCGTTGACGATGGTCCCCCAGTCCATTCTGAAGTCCCACGCGGTCTCGAACCGGAAGTCTTCGGAGTAGTAGTAGGACGGGCAGGCTTCCTCGTCGTAGTCCTGGGCGTACATCAGCCAGGCCAGACCGATCTGCTTGAGGTTCGAGAGGCAGGGGGTCTGGCGCGCCTTCTCCCGCGCCGTAGCGAAGATGGGGAAGAGAATCGCGGCGAGGATCGCTATGATGGCGATGACGACGAGAAGCTCGATCAGAGTAAACCCGGGCCGCCCCCCGCTGGTTTCCCGCTGCAGCCGACGCAGCACCGCCTCGCGCCCGGCGTCCGCCATTTGCTGCCAGCGGGCGATCTCACCGAGGGTGCGGCGGCAGCCGGTGCACCGCTCCCGCCGTTCGTCCAGGCGGCACACTTTGATGCACGGCGAAGGGGGCAGGGGCGGCGTTTCCCCAGGGGATGAAACCGCATTGAGCGTTTCGCGCATGGTCGGGTTCCTTTCCGCAACCGTTTTGCATGGAAGACACGCCCTGCGCGACGAAACGGGGAACGGCAACACAAACGCCGCCGGTTCCAGGAACCAGGCGGCGACGACGGGGCCTGTGGAAAGCCCCGGTTGTCGCCCCTTTTCTCGCGAAGGGTTCTTACGACCTTCCTCCGGCTGGCATTCGGACTCGTCCCAGAATGGGCTTACCGTTGCGCTACAGCGCCGGAATCGGAGCGATGCAATTCGTTCCCCACCGGCTTCCCCAGACACGAAGGGTTCACTACTTCAGATTGTTAGTCCATCATATCATGCGGAGCCCCGCCCGTGGCCCGTGCGGAACACGAGTAGGGCACGAGCAGTCACTGGCAAGCTGATCTATCCGGAAGCCCAGGGCCTCACGGAATCGCCTTCGTCTTATATCGCTCGAACATGCGGCGGTCCCGGTCGTCTCGGTGCCGCGGCAGCGAGGGACCGTCGCGGTCGTAGACGACGAGTTCATCCTCCTTTGAAAGGCAGTTCGAAAGGCAACGCCAGCACCACAACAGGGAGGGCGTCTGTGCCGTCAGTGTCGCTTAACTGCGTGCCCATTGAAGCAGGGTAAGGTCATGCTTCTGGTTCCGGGCTTTTCATCATAGTTACGCTGGGGGAAGCGGTACTTCGTCAGGTCGTCCATTTTGTCATACGGCATTTGGAGGGTGAAGGCCGTGGATAAGAGGACGGCACCATCGGGTTCGCCCTGCGGTGCTCCGGCGGCTGACCCTGTCGCCACCGACGCCGATGCCATGAGAATGATCGCTATGGCTGCTGTCGCTGTTGCGCAGTTTCTATTGAAGGTGGCCGTAGTCATGTCCGTTCGATGTTACTGAGGTGCCGTCCACTTTGTCTGTGTGGTCGCTGAAGGAAGCTCGCTCCGCACGATGGCGCACCCGAACGCAGGCGTGTCCGCCTTCGAAAACGGCACGCCCGTCAGCAGAGCGTGTATGGCATCCCGGAGACTCCGGGTTTTCACCTCCCCGGCCTCCCGGCTGTCGTCGATGCGGCCCGCGTAGCGCAGGACGTGCTGGCGGTCGATCAGGAAAGCCTCCGGTGTCACCTGCGCGCCCAGGTGGTCCGCGCACAGCCCCCGCTCGTCCCGGAGTACGGGGAATTCGAAGCGGTTCTCCCGCGCGTGCCCGGCGATCTCCGCCGCCGTCTCGTCCTGGTTGGCGTAAACGCCTACCACCCGAACGCCCTTCGCGCGGTACTCCCCGGCCAGCGCGCGGACCCGCTCGTTGTACGCGTTCGAGCAGGGGCACTTTACGGAAAGAAACAGGACCAGGGTCAGTTTCTGCGCGTCCTCCGCCAGAAGCCTCTCCATCACCCCGGCGCGGTCCGCCCGGGGCAGGCTGTAGTCCCCCACCCGGTTCCCGACTCCGTGCGCACGCGCCGCCATCACCTCGTCGATGCAGCACTTGCTGACCTTGAGGAGTTGCGGCCCGTGCCCCGCCGCGTCGAAGGTCGTCCCGCCGACGCGGAACTTCGCCGTGCCCGCCGGGTCGATCACGAAGGTCATGCGTCCGCGCCCCGGTTCCCCGGCGGGCACGCCGTACTGTCTCGCCAGCCGCCCGCCCGCGTCGGTCAATAGCGGAAAAGGCAGCCTCTCCCGGTCGTGCAACGCCTTCGCTGCCTCCCCCGCTCCATCCGGCCCGACCATCATGACCTTTGCCCCGGCGGCGTCGAATTGAGAAACGGTCGCCGCGAGCGAGCGGGCCTCCGCTACCGTGTCCGGGTCGTTCCAATCGGGTACGAACGCCAGAAAAACGGCACGCCCCCGGTAGTCCGACAGGCGGAAGGCGCGCCCCGCCTGGTCAGGCAGCGCGAAGTCCGGCGCGGCCATCCCCGGCGACACCAGATTCGGGACGGCGGAGCGGTTGCCCCCCAACGCCCCGCCGCGCACCAGTTGCTGTACCCCGAGGGCGACGATCGCCGTCATCCCCACCGCGACGACCGCTGCCGCAACGCTGGGGCGGCGGGGCGACTTCGCGCCCCGGTCGGCTCCGCCCTCTGGGCGCTGGCCCAGAGAACGGAGTTCACTGCTCTTAGCCTTTTTTCGGGCTTTCGCCACCGTCCGCTTCCTTTCCCTCGGGCTTGCTCGCCGCCTCGACCTTCAGCAATTCGTACCCCGCCTTCTTCACGACGGCGCGCAGGTCGGCCTCCCTGGGGGCCTTTTCGCGGCACAGGGCGACCAGCGCGCTCTGCGTCTTCGCGCTCACGGTCGCGGACTCAACGCCGGGAACCTTCAGGAGCGCGAACTTCACCGCGCTTTCGTAGCCGAGGCAATGAAGCCCTTTGAGGTGAAGCGTCACCCATTTGGTGTCGGCAGCGCTGACCTTTGCCGCACTTGTCGGCGGCTCCTGTGCGAATGATGAGGCGGGCGTTCCCGCGGTCAGCAGCCGCCGGCAAGGAGGAGCAGTATCGCCGCCGGGGCGGGTCGGCGTGAGTAAGTGCGTGTTTGGTACATTCGTCCGGGTTTCCTATTCTTGAGGAGCGGTCCGCCGCCTATTTCGCGCGGACAAAACGTGTGGGATTCGCGAGGAAGCTCTTTTTGCACGATTCCCCGCAGAAGTAGTAGGTCTTGTCGCGATACTGCCCGCTCGGGGCAGTCTTGCGTTCGACCTCCATTTGGCACACCGGGCAAAGCGGTCGGTTCGTAGTGCTCACCGGTTTTTTCGCGAAGACGGCATTGCTCCGCGGATACATCCAGCCCGTGCCCTGGTATTCGAGCCGGAGGGCGGTCTGCTTTGCGACATCACGTCCGAAGTATCGCTCGACCACACGCAACGCGAGGTCGGTGCCGGAGGTCAACCCGCCGGCGGTAGCGATCTTGCCGTCCTCTACGTAGCGCACGCCACGAACCAGTTTGACCTTCGGGAACATTGCCTGGAGTCCGGCGTAGCCGTTATGGTGCGCGGTGGCGCTCCTCCCATCGAGCAGTCCGGCCTGCCCCAGCACATACGAACCGTTGCAGACCGACATCGTAACGTCCGCCCCCCGGTATACCGAGCGCAGCCAGTTCAGCGCGCCGGGGGCAAGCGTCTCGAGATCCATCGCCGGGACGACGACGATATGGGGCTCTGGAGCGTCTGCAAAACTGTGGTTCGGCACAATGGTCATGCCTCCGGAAACCGTCACCGGGTCCGTGGAAACGGCAACGGTGTAGAGTGAAAATGGTCTGCTGGGACCTCCTACCATAACATAATTGAAGACTCCCCACGGCCCGGTGAAATCGACGACTTCCGCATTCGAGGAGATCAGAAACGCGACGCGGATACTGCCGCTCGCGGGCGCTTTCAGCGGGGCGGTAAGGCGTGCATCACGAACGAGCCCGTTATGCCCCGGTTCATCGGTGGCCAGAACTCGGGACGAAAGCGCCACCAGGGCCGCGGACACGAGCAGATTTTGCACGAGTTGACGACGATTCATAGCGGTTTCCTTTCAGTCCAGGTCGTAGTGAAGGTCGAGTTCTTTCGCGGTCTTCCCGGCGAGCGAACCGGGGACTATTTCACCGATGTTGCTGGCGCGAAGCGTGGCGAGTTGCGCCGCGTTGTACGGGCCGGGCAGGCTGCTGTCGCGCAGGGCGGGCTTGAACGCCTTCGCGTGGCCGTCGCACCAGAGGACGTTCCCCACGCCGTTGTGCCTGCCGTGGAAGCGCGCGTGGATCGACATCGCCCCCGTGGACGGCGGTTCGAGCCGGTCGTCCGCGACGATGTTTCCCGCCGCGGACAGGGCGGCGGCATCGGTGATCAGGATCGTTTTGGCAGGACTGCCGATCTCAGCAAGCGGTCGCCGTGTCCGGCGGCAGGAGTTAAGTAGACGTAGTTATAGGCATACCCCGTAGCACTGCCCACCCGGTCTGTCGGCGCTTCCTGCAGATAAAGCAACGTCTTTTCTGTAAAATGTGGGCGCATCCCCTCGAATCTACGCTCGATTTCCGTTCTCGCTCTTGAAGGTCAGGTAGGCTTTTCCCGCCTCCCACTCGTCGCTGATCTCCATGAGTACGGCGGACACGAGCCGCAGGCAGGAGGACTCAGAAGGGAACAGCGTGGCGACGCGGGTTCGGCGCTTGACCTCTTTGTTGACTCGCTCCAAGCCGTTCGCGGTCCGCAGCAGACGCCGATGCGCCTCAGGTAGAGCGAACACGCTCAAGCCCTCGGGCAGGTTCGCCTCCATCCACGCCGACAGCTTATTGACGTTTCATTTAGATTCTGCACAATGCTCGTATGTCGCGTGAACGCACTCTGTTGACCGAGTCTGAGGCCGCTCAACTGAAGCAGGCGTACCTGTCGGCCAAGCACGGCCCGACCCGTGCCCGCCTGCAGGCGGTCCGCCTCTACGGGCTCGGCTATCGCCTGGAGCAGATCCGCGAGATCTGCCCGTGTAGCCGTTCCAGCCTGATGGGCTGGTACCGCGCCTTTCGGGAGCGCGGCGTCGACGCCCTGCGCGATTGCCGCGTCGGCGGCAATCGCGCCAAACTCACCCCGGAGCAGCGCCTGCAGGTGCGAGAGCGCCTGCGCCGCTACACGCCGCGT
Organism: uncultured Armatimonadota bacterium; assembly: GCA_937902745.1. Lineage (GTDB taxonomy): Bacteria > Armatimonadota > Armatimonadia > Armatimonadales > Armatimonadaceae > CALEKU01. Next base: position 21,379 of record CALEKU010000265.1, on the reverse strand, counting down.
CAACTCTTCGGCCCCGAGGCTGCCACCGCCTCGGGCCAGTTCTGGACGGTGCCGGATCTAAAGAAAGCCGTAGAGTTGTGGTTCGGCGTCACCTTCGACAGCCCCACCTCCTACTGTGCGCTCTTTGCGGATTGCCGCTTCTCCTTCCAGCGTGCTCAGAAGGTGTACCGGTCCCAGAGTAAGGAGCAGATCATGGACTTCGAAGAGCGACTCGAAAAAAACTCGTCGACATCGCCCAGGACGCCCCCGACACCGTGATCCTGGCCAGCGACGAGGCCGGCCTGTACCTGCAAGCCACCACCGCCCGCGTCTGGGCGGAGCGCGGCCGCCCGCCCGTCGTGGCGGTCCACCCGGGGCGGGAGCGGACCTGTTTCTTCGGCACGCTGAACCTGCAGACCGGTCGCGAACTGGTGCAGCAGAGTCCCACCTGGAACGCAAAGACCTGCGCGGAGCACCTGCGGCAGATCCTGGAGGCCTATCCGCGCGCAGGTGCCGATCCTGCTGCTGTGGGACCGGGCACCCTGGCACAAGGGCGAGACGGTTCGGGAGGTCTTGGCGGCCAACCCTCGCCTGGAGATACTCTGGTTGCCCGTCGCCAGCCCTCAGTTGAACCCGCAGGAGCAAGTCTGGAAGGCGACGAGGCAGGCGGTCAGCCACAATCACGCGCTCCCGAAACTGCCCGACCTGGCCGAGCGGTTCGCCCGGCATCTGCGCCAGAACCTCTTCCCGTCCGCCTTCCTGAAGCGCTACGGCTTCCCGGCACTTTGTCCGAAGTCAAAATGAAACGTCTATTAGGCGCGCTCTGCTCATAACGCGCCACCACCGTCTTGAGCAGAGTCTCCGCCGCTGCTCGATCAGACGCGTTGAAGACGGCGCGGATGTCGGCAGCAACAGTCGTTTTTATCTCCTGCCGGGGCACATGCGCCTGGGCATTTTGTTGCAGGTGGAACTGGCAGCGCTGCCAGGGCACCGAACCGAAGACCGCCTGCCTTGCCGCCGAAAGTCCTGCGTGGGCATCGCTGGTGATGAGTCGAACTCCGGACAGGCCGCGCTCTACCAGACTCTTGAGAAACGCTCGCCAATGCACCTCATGCTCCGAGAGCGACACCGAAACGCCCACGGTCACACATGTGTGACCCAGCACGCGCCGCTTGCCGTCCGCTCCCACGCCTACGGCAATCAAAACGGCGGCATCCTGCATGACGCCCGCCTGCCTCACCTTCTCATAGCGTGCGTCCAGAATCAGGTACGGCGTCGCCTGATCCCCGAGCGGGCGCTCCCGCCACGCCTGCAAAACGACATCCAACTCGGCGGCGGCACGGCTGACCTGAGTGCTGGACACTTCGAAACCGCAAAGCTGCTCCGTGAAAGCTGCTCCGTGATGGCCGCGACCTTGCGGGTGCTGTAGAGCACAGCTCCGCTGTGTCTGCACGCCCTGCACGTACATCTCCGCCAGGGCGATCTTCAAAGCCCGCTCGGAGCGCAGTCCCTTCTCCAGGCTCTGCGGGTAGAACGGTTCGCTGCTGCCCCGCACCTGCGGAACGCGCAACTCCAGCGCCCCCAGTCGCGTCTGGAAACGCTTGCCCTTGAACCCGTTGGCGTGCCCGTTCCGGTGTTCGGTGCGCTCGTGCGGTTCGGCCCCGAGATGCCGCTGCCGCTCCAGGAGCATGGCAGCATTTACAAGCAACCGTAAAGCGTCTTTGAATCGATCCGCATCGCCGCCCGTCAGCAGTGGCAGCAAATCGGCCACTGCGCTATCCTCTAAATCGCAGGTCATGGTTGCATCCTCTTTGGTTTGGTCACTGAAAGGATACGCCCATGGCCTGTGTGCCTGGCAAGCAGCCTGGCTTTGACCGCGATTTTACAGAAACGATGTTACGCTAACCTTCCTGCACCTCGAACGACGGGCACCGCGCGATCTCGTTGTTCTTCATGTAGGGGAACAGAAGCCCCCCGCGCATGTCTCGCACCCAGGTACCGCCGTTCATCGTCACGCTCCCCCACCAGTAGTAGATGGGGAAGCTCGGGAACGCCCCTACCCTCTGGGGGACGATGCATTCGTCGTAATCCTGGGCGTACATCATCGCGGCGTTACCGATCTGCCGCACGTTGGAAAGGCAGGCAGCCTGTCGTGCCTTCTCCCTGGCCTGGGCGAAGACGGGGAACAGGATCGCGGCGAGCAGCGAGATGATCGCTATCACGACGAGCAGTTCGATCAAAGTGAACGCTCCGCGTTTACCAGCGGGGTATGGCTTTGTTCCCTTTCCCGCGCGGTTCTCTGGGTTCATCACACCACTTCCTTAACCATCATCCCTTGCTGCCGCCGCGATTTTTGGCGAGGCGCGGCAGGATAAAACGGTCGAATAGCAGCACCAGGGCGAACGAAACGCCCACGGTGGGCAGGAGGACGCACAGGGCGCCGAAACCGATCACGAGCGGAACGGGAACGCGGGCGCCGGGCATGGGCTTGGGCGCGCCGAACGTGCCCGCCGGCCGCCGCTTCAGCCACATGACGATCCCGGAGACGACCGAGAAGATAATCATCCCCGCCCCCAGCGCGCACAGGATCTGATTCGCGAGGCCGAAGAGTCGCCCTTCGTGCAGTGCGACGCCCATCGAGAAGAAGCGCGCCACCGGCGGGGTGCCGCCGCGGCCGTGCGTCTGGAGCACCGCGCCGCTGTACTGGTCCACGAACACAGTCAGCGACTCCGCGAACGGCGGGTCGTCATAGGTCTGGACGGAGAACGACCCGGTTCCGCCGCGCGGCAGCGTGATGCGGTAAGGCGGGGTGACACCGGCCCGCTCTGCCGCTGCCGTGACGACGCTGAGGGACAGCGCTTCGGTGCCCTCGTCTGTTGGCACCACGGAGGGCGGGGGCTACCGCCTCCTGTCTGATCGCCTTCTGGAAGGCGCGCCGGTAGTTCCCGGAGAACCGCGACCACGTGAGGCCCGTAAACGCGAGGACGACCGTGATCGCCAGGCAGTACGCCCCGAGGACGCTGTGTAGATCACGCCAGCGGAGCCGACCGAGCGCCTGGAGGCGCGGCACCCAGACGCCCGCGACGCGTCCCACCTTGCGTGGGAACCAGAGGTACACCCCCGTCAGGAGCAGCACCATGAGCCAGCTCGCGCTCAGTTCCGTCAGGATGCGCCCGTTCTGCCCCGCGAAGAACGTCTTATGCCCGTCCCGGATGATTGTTCCGAAGCGCGACGCCTCCGGCAACTCCCCGACGACCTTTCCGGTGACCGGGTCCAGATAGACCGTGGTCTGCGGCGCACGCGCGCCGCCGCTGTCGCCGCCGCCGTCATGGCCGCCGTCGTGACCGCCGGTCTGCCGGGGGCGGCCCGCGGACGGGTTGCTGCCGCTACCGCCGCCGCTATGCTGGCGGTGGTGTTCGTGCCCGGCGTGTTCGCCGCCGCCACGGCCGGTGTTCTCCCTGGGCTCCGCAGGACGGGGCGGTTCCAGAACGGCGGTGACCGCGCTGGTGCGTCCCGGCGCGAAGGACGGGCGGAAGGCGCGCACCTCGGCGCGCGGGTACGCTTGGCGGAAGGCGGCGATCTGTTCGTCGTAGCCCAGCGGCGGGGCAGAGGCGTCCGCCGGAACGTTGTTCCGGCGCGCGTACAACGCGTCTTCGATCTGCGGGGCGAAGACGTACAGGATGCCGCTGACAGAACTGAGGACGAGCAGCGGCGCGATGAAAACGCCGACGTAGAAGTGAAGCCGCCAGATGAGCGGGTGGGCCGAGGTGACGCGGCGCGCGCCGTCGGGAGCGGCAGTCGTAAACTCCTCCCCCATCGCGGCGCCCGGCCCGTCTTTAGGGTCGGGCGCCGCGTTTCCGTCGCCACGGCCTCGCGCCAGGGTCGTTGTCTTACCCATGCGAGGTTTGCCTTCGTGTGCCTACTTACAGCGCGTCCCGGAAGCGGTGCTTGTAGTCCGGGACGCCCGGGGTCGTGAAGCCGTTCCCGGTCCACAGCCAGCCTAACGTGACGAACTCGCCGTGCCAGGCTACGGGGCGGTTCTCCCCGCCTCCCGAGCCGAGGCGCGAGGGCGGCCACAGGTGCGCGGCGGTCACCGGATTCGGGGCGCTGTTCCGACCGCTGTCGGTCCTGTGAACGGCCTCGCGCCTCGGCTCGGGAGGCGGGCGTTCGGCGGGCGTAGCAGAGCCATAGGGGACGGCATGTGGTGCTTCCCTTTCCTGGGACTCGGGTCCCGGCGCGGACTACTGGCGGGGGTCGAAAGCGCCCTCGTAGACGTTGCGCGACGGGTCCTGCCACCAGAGCTGGGACCACTTGCCCCACTTGCTGTGGCCGTCCAGGTACACGCTGTTGAAGCCCTCGTTGTGGCGGCGCAGCGCCAGTTCCTTCGTCTCGTTCCTGGTCGTGTCGAAGGTGAAGCCGCTCATGTAACCCGAAGGCGTCACGTCCGGGTCGCTGGGGTTCCAGTAGAACGGGTGGAAGTGATCGCCCGTACGCTCCTCGATCGCCTCGGAGACGTAAATGACGCTGGCCGGAGACGCGATGTTGCCCAGGTTACCGTACTTCTGGGTGCCCGCCATCCAGGCGTTCAACTGGTAGGAACTCAAGCGCTTGGCGGCGTCGGTCGTGTCGGCATCCAACTCCGCCCACGGCCCTACGCTCTGGTCGCTGGGGCAGCGGAACATCGCGCGGTTCTTGATGTAGGGCTGGCACTTCAGCGTCCAGGAGTTGCCGCGGTCCGGGAACGAGGTCAGCACCAGGTTCTCATCGTAGTCCTGCGCGTACATCAGGAACGCCAGGCCGATCTGGCGGCCATTGGAGAGGCAGGAGGTCTGCCGGGCCTTTTCGCGCGCCTTTGCGAAGACGGGAAAAAGGATCGCGGCGAGTATCGCTATTATCGCTATCACGACGAGCAGTTCGATCAAAGTGAATGCGCGCTTACTGGTGTGCATGGGATGTCTTTCGGTGACGACGGCGGGGCGCTGCCGGGGCGGGGGCGCGGCAAACGGCGCACGTCCGCCCGCGCGGCGGCGCAGACTTCGTGAGGAGGAAGCGAATGTCGTCAGGAAAGGCGGGGCGGGGTCTCGGGGAGCGCGGGGGCTCCCCCGGAGAAGGAACGGTTTTCAGCGGGGGCCGGCAGTACGGCGGCTTCTAAGAGTCCCGGCAGGGCGGCGACTCCGGCCGCGGAGGGCAGGACGGCGGGCGGGCACCAGGAAACGCCCGCCAGGAGGGCGTCCGGCGCGCCCTCGTCGCACAGGGCGCGCAGTTCACAGGCGGAAGTCTGCGGCGGCGCTTCCTTGCCGAGCGCGGGCGTGCAACAGCAGGATATGCCGCCCTCATGGTTGGGACCGGCACTGCATTGCAGGCAGGCACAGGTTTCGGGGACAGCGTCCGTAGTGACACTGTTCCCCGCCTTGAAGTATCCGGTCGTCTGCTCCAGAGGCCGTACCGAGGCAGCCACCGGCAGCGCTGCTGTGAGCGTCCACAGTACACAGACCGCGAGCAGGAGGGCCGTCGCGCGCCGAAGGTGCGCAATGTAGTTCGCGGTACCGGGACTGGATCGGCGTGGACGCATCGTGGAAGTGGCAGGCGTGCTCAATACGGATTCTACTTTATTCGTCGGTCTGCCGCCACCGCTGGCTCAGGGCATTTCTGCATTTACACCGGTACACCGGTTATCTGGAAGCCCCGATCCTCGCGTTTCACAACTGCGCCCCTTACTGGCAGGCTTCGCACGCCTCGCCGTTGCGCATCACCTCAATGCTGCACGCAAGCCGTTCCGCCTCGGTGAAGGTCCGGGGCGCAGGCGCGGGCAATGCCTCGGCGACCGGAGCCGCCTTCTTCAGCGTGACCGTCGCCTTCTCGATGTTGGACGCCCCCAGCGTGCGCAGGTAGTAGGTCGTCTTCAGCCCCGTGCGCCACGCGCGCCGGTACATGTGACTGAGTGCCTTCATGTCCGGCGTTCCGAGAAACAGATTGAGCGACTGCGACTGGTCGATCCACTTCTGGCGCCGCGCGGCGGCGTCGATCAGGTACTCGTAGGGGATCTGGAACGCCGTGCGGTACCGCTCCTTCAGCGCCGCGGGAACTGCGGCGATGTCGGTCAGGTCGCCGTCGAAGTACTTGAGCTGCTCGCGGATGTCGGCGTTCCACAGGCCTTCCGCCTTCAGGTCGCGCACCAGAAACGGGTTCAGCACCACGAAGTCACCGGACAGGTTGCTCTTGACGAACAGGTTCTTGTAGAGCGGTTCGATGCAGGGCGAGGTGCCCATGATGTTGGCGATGGTCGCGGTGGGCGCGACGGCGAGGACGTTGCTGTTGCGCATGCCCTGCGCCCGAATCTTCTCCCGGAGCGGCGCCCAATCCAGCTTGCCGCCGCGCGGCACCTCCACCGGCAGGCCGCGCTCGCGCTCCAGCATCTCCAGCGTGTCCTGGGGGAGCAGTCCGCGGTCCCACTTCGAGCCGCGGTACGTCTCGTAGGTCCCGCGCTCCGCCGCCAGGTCGCTCGACGCCTCGTAGGCGTAAAAGGCCACGGCCTCCATCAACTCGTCGTTGAAGGCAACCGCCTCCTCGGACGCGAACGCGACGCCCCGGCGGTACAGGGCGTACTGCAGGCCCATCACCCCCAGACCGATGGGACGATGCCGCAGGTTCGCCCGCTTCGCCGCCTCGGTCGGGTAGTAGTTGATGTCGATGACGTTGTCCAGGGCGCGCACGGCGGTGCGGATGGTCTCGCGCAGCCGCTCGTGGTCGATCTGGCCGTCCGGCGTCAGGTGCGTGTCCAGCACGACCGAGCCGAGGTTGCAGACCGCCGTCTCCTCCGCGCTCGTGTTCAGGGTGATCTCGGTGCAGAGGTTGCTGCTGTGCACCACGCCGACGTGGTCCTGGGGGCTGCGGACGTTGCACGGGTCCTTGAACGTGATCCAGGGGTGGCCGGTCTCGAAGAGCGCCTTGAGCATCTGCTTCCACAGTTCGATGGCCTCGATGCGCTGGCCGAAGATCTTCGCCTCCTCCGCCAGGCGCTCGTACTCCTCGTAGCGCGCTTTAAACGCCTCCCCGTACAGGTCGATCAGGTCCGGAACCTCGTTGCTGCGGAACAGGGTCCAGTGCTGGCGGTTCTCCATGCGCTGCATGAACAGGTCCGGCACCCAGTTCGCCGTGTTCATGTCGTGGGTGCGCCGCCGCTCGTCGCCTGTGTTGCGCCGCAGTTCCAGGAAGTCGAAGATGTCGTTGTGCCAGACCTCCAGGTACGCGCACCCGGACCCTGCTCGCTTCCCGCCCTGATTTACAGCCACCAGCTGGTCGTTGTGCATCTTCAGGAAGGGGACGACGCCCTGGCTTTCGCCGTTGGTGCCGCGGATGTGGCTGCCGGTGCCGCGCACCGCGGTCCAGGAGCCGCCGAGGCCGCCCGCCCACTTCGAGAGGAAGGCGTTCTCCGCGATGCCCCGGTACATGATCGACTCGATGGAGTCGTCCACCTTGTACAGGTAACAGGAACTGAGCTGCGAGTGCGGCGTGCCGGAGTTGAACAGGGTCGGCGTGGACGAGCAGAAGCGGCGGCTCTTGTAGAGGTTGTAGAGCGCGACCACCCGTCCCTCGCGGTCCCCTTCCGCGCCCTGCCGGAACAGGCCCATCGCCACGCGCATCCAGAAGAGCTGCGGCGTTTCGATGCGCCGGGGCGCGCGGCCCATCTTGTCGGTCAGCAGGTACCGGTCGTAGAGCGTCTGCAGACCCAGGTAGTCGAAGTCCAAGTCCGCGGTGGGATCGAGCGCGGCGGCGAGGCGCGCGGTGTCGTACTCCAGAAGGTCGGGCGCGAGCCGCCCGATGGCGATGCCACGCTCCAGGAGCGGGCGGAACGCCCGGGCGTGGGCGGCGGCCAGCCCGCCGACGCCGTCGCGCACCACGTCCCAGTCCAGCACCTCCTCGTAGATATAGGAGAGCAGGACGCGCCCGGCGAAAAGGGCGAAGTCGGCGTCCCGCTCCATCAGCGACTTGGCGTTGAGCAGGATGGTGCGGTGCAGGTCCTCACGCCGGACCTCTGCGGGCAGGGAGCGGCGCAGTTCGGCCTCGATCTCGACGGATGTCAGACACAGGTCCAGCCCGATGGAGGCAAACCGGATGCGGTGGCGCAGGTCGTCGCCGTCCCAGAGGGAGGAGACGCCGTCTGCCTCAATGACGGAAAGGAGGCTGAACTGACTCTGGACGGTTTGGGGAGCGGTGCCGCTTCCCTCGGGTTCCTGGGCGCGCAGCAGGGCGCGCTGGGCGCGGTAGATGATGTAGGCCTCCGCCACGCGCATCCACCCGCCCAGGACCAGTTCCTCCTGAACCATGTCCTGCACCGTCTCGATGGAAACGTACGCCTGCCCGAGGGCGAACACCCGGTCCGCGACGCGCCCGGCGATCACGACCGCGGGTTCCGAATCGAGCTGGCGCGACAGGAACGCCTTGCGCACCGCCACCTCGATCTTGTTCGTGTTCCAGGGGACGACCTGCCCGCCCCGCCGTATCAGGCGTATGGCGGGCGCAGCCTGGGAAGGTGCGGGGGTGTGCCGCCGCTGGAGCACCAGGGCCTTCGCCACGTCGAACGCCCCCTGCTTGATCAGGGCCGCCTCCACCAGAACGGAGAGGTCGTACTCGGTCAGGCTGCCGCCGCGCTCCGGCAGGGTGGCGAGTTTGCGCTGGACTGCGAGGGCGACGTCGCGCACGAGAGCGCTATTCTCCGGGGTGTCCGCGCCCTCGTCGCCGCGCGCCAGCGACACCGTCACCAGCGCGTCCCCGACGAGCCGGGCGACCATGCCCGCGGTGAACGCGGGGGCCGCGCCGTCGCCGTCGCCGTTCCCGCTGCGCACCAGGATGACTCGATCCAGCGGCGGCAGGTCGCGTACGCTGGCTTCGACGTCGAAGGGGGGCAGCGCGTCGCTCGGCAGGCGGGACGCCCGCTTAACGTCGAGGTCGTATTGGAGTTCCGGAAGCAGGGGGACGCGGGGGAGGGTTGTATTGTTCATGGTCGTCATAGCTCGTCGTCGCTCACCGTCGTCAGGGACGAGGATTTCTGGTATTCGGTCACGCGCCCTTCAAAGAAGTTCTGCTCCTTGCGGATGTCCATGAGTTCGGCCAGCCAGGGCAGGGGGTTCACGGCGCCGGGCCGGAGCGGTTCCAATCCGACGCCCTCCAGGCGGCGGTCCGCGATGTAGTCGATGTAGGTCTCGAACTCGTCGGCGGAGAGTCCGACGCCCGCGACGGGGAGGCAATCGCGGATGAACGCCTTCTCCAGCGCTACGGCCTCGCGCATGAGGTCGGTCAGTTCGGCGCGGAATCCCGGGGTCCATACGTCCGGGTTCTCGCGCACGAGTTCGAGCAGCAGGTGGCGGAAGACCTCGATGTGGTTGGACTCGTCGCGCAGGGTGTAGCGGAACATGGTCCCGATGCCCGTCAGCTTGCCCTGCCGGTACAGGGACAGGACCATGCCGAAGAGGCCGTAGAACTGCGTCCCCTCCATGCACTGTCCGAACACGAAGATGTTGCGGGCGAGCAGGCGCTTGTTTTCCGGCAGGTCCATGTCGAGGTCGCGCCGCAACGCCTTCGAGACGCCGGTCACGAAGGCGTTCTTGCGCCGGATGGTCTCGATGCCCTCGAACATGGCCTCGCACTCGTGGGGGTTGATGCCCAGGGAACTGATCATGTACAGGAGCGAGTCAGCGTGAATGTTCTCCTCGTGCGCGTGCCGCCCCAGGACGAGTTTGAGTTCGGAGGCGGTCACGAGTTCCCGGACGACGTGGAGGATGTTATCGCCGACGATCCCCTCCGCCGCCGAGAAGTACCCGATGCCCATGCGCACGATCCAGCGGTCGATGTCGGTGAGCGCGGCCGGGCTGCGCCACTGCTCCACGTCGCGCTGCATGGGGACATCCTCCGGCTCCCAGTGGTTCGCCTTCATCGTGCGGTACAGCTGGTACGCCCACGGGTAACGTAGCGGAAGGAGATTGAACGCCATCGTCGGGCGCCCGCCGACCACGCGCTTGGCGGCGAGGACGCGCTCCGCCTCCGCCGCGTCGAGGCGGAAGGTCCGGCTTCCCAGTTGGTAGTAGGTGGTGTCCATGCGCGCACGCCCCGTCCTGTCCTGCGTGGATACTGGGGCGCACGCACCGCACCCTCCGCTCGCCGGGATACAAAAACGCCACCAGGCAGGTATGCCGGTGGCGATGGCTTGCATCCGCAGAAACGGAGTAGAAGGCGTCGCCCCTTTATCGCGAAGGGTTGATACGACCTGCCCCCGGCTGGCGATCGGGCTTGTCCCAGAAGGCTCGTGAAGAGCGGGCTTACCGTTGCGCAACAGCGCCGGAATCGGAGCCTGTCAACAGGCTCCTCACCGGCTTCCCCAGGTACGGGGGGATGACGTTAGTTCTGGGAAGGAGATTACCACATAACCGGAAAATTCGCCATATCTGCAACACAACATGTCGTCAGAAACATTGTTTCCGTCACTTAGCAAGGTGCTCCGCTCCGTCCAGGGCAATGAGTGCTGGCTGATTTCCCAGCTTGGCGGCGACCGTAAGTATTGGATCACCACCCGCCGACTTGATGCCCAGGCCTTCGCCAACGGAACGGGCAATGTCATCAACGGACATCCCCCCCGCCAGCGACACGAACACAGTGATGACGCCGCTGTCTCGCTGAACTTCATCCATTAAGCGCTGGGCAAGGCGCGTCTTCCCGCTGCCTCCCAGGCCGGTAAGCGTCACGAGGCGCCTATGAAAAGGCGTCGCCCTTCTCGCTTGCGTCAGATCAATGTCGGTACATTGGCGCCCGAAGAGTAATGCCTTTAGTTCGGTCAATTCCGCCTCACGACCGATGAAATCTCCCGCGTGTTTGTCGTTCGGAAAGGAGTCCCAGGCTTCGCGGTCAAGTCTAACTGCCTGGGAAGGCAAACGAGGAACGTCAGTGGCGCAGGCCTTGTCCAAAGCGTCCCGGACGGACTCGCGCTCTTCCCCGCTCATCTTGTATAGCGCATCCTTCTCACGCTGATAGTCCGTCCGCCGTCCGCCGTCCTTTAAGAGCTTGATCAACCGGATGCGTTCATCAGATGCCAGTACGCCATCTGACTCTTCGCACAATACGGCTTGGCGCGCGAACCTAATCGCTTCCTCCATGTTGTCCTGCGCGTACTCTTCCGTTAGCGTCTTTAGCACTTCACGAATGGTACGCCTGAGTTCTTCACGCTTCGTCCGTAACGGTAATTGTTCAAATTCCGCGAGGACCTCGGGGCTGTACATTTCTGCGGCGATGCGGAGGGCAGTGAGGCTAACTTCGCGTTCACCATGCTTCCGCGCAAACTTCGCCTTACTCAACTCGCGATCAAAACGGTCAAGGTCGACCCTTACCAGGTCAGGGTTTAATGCAACCCCTACCCGGCTACTGATGATTACGTCGTGTGCGCTGATGTCAGACGTGCCTCTGCTCAGTTTCCGCCGGATGTCTGAAAGGCCCGTTCTGAGGCTGTATTTGGCGTTCGTCTCAGGCCACACTAGATGACTCAATTCATCGCGGTTCCACTGCCTACCAGGCTCGAACGCTAATAGCGCCAGCAGGGCGAAATGCTGCCGAGAGACAAAGTCATCTAGGAAGAGCGTTAATTCGCCCCGAGTAGCCATTAGCCCCCCCTTAGCACTCAGATTGCCAAAGAATGAGATTTGCCAAGGCTCGGTGCCGGGATTCGCAAGAGGGTCGCTAGTTTCCGAAGTGCTCGGTTCCGACATATAGTCTCCTCTTCTTGAAGACATCGCTCTTGGAGCAAGAAGGAATGTTCCCGCCGCTCAGTCGACTGGTGAGTCCACGTAATGTATGTTCCAAGGGCCCTGCCCATGATAGCGAGTGGCAGGAATCATGACTTAGTACGCTATTATGACTCGCATTATTAGCGGCTTCCTAGCATCTAATTGGTGACCTTCCTCCGGAATGATGGACACCCGGTTAAGCAGAATCTACTTCTGCGAAGACGGGAGTCCGGAGAATGTCGGAAGGAACAGCATCGGGATCGGAATCGAAGCAGCGACGGTCGTTCACCGAGGAGTTCAAGCGCGAGGCGGTGCGCCTGGCCCGCGAGCGGGGCAATGTGGCGGCGACGGCGCGCGACCTGGGGATCGACGAGAGTTGCCTGAACCGCTGGCGGCGCGCTCTGGCCGCGGGCGAGGAGACGAGCGCGTCCGCCGGGCCGCCCCGCTCGCTCCCCCCGTTCCCTGGCCAGGGGAACCCGCGCGACGAGGAGGTGGCCCGCCTGCGGCGGGAACTGGCCCGCGTTAAGGAGGAGAACGAGATCTTAAAAAAGGCCGTGGGCATCTTCACGAGCCGCTCCACGTGAGGTGCCGGTTCATACGACAGCACGAGGGGCGGTTCGGGGTCGCCGCGCTCTGCCGAGTCATGGGCGTGTCTCGCAGCGGCTACTACGCCTGGCGGGGGCGACCCAAGTCGGCACGCCGGCAAGAGGACGAGCGGCTGCTAATGTCCATTCGGAACGCGTTCGAGGAGAGCCGTGGCACCTACGGCAGCCCGCGCATCCACCGGGAACTCAAAGAGCGCGGCATCTCCTGCGGCGAAAGGCGGGTGGCCCGGCTGATGCGCGAGAACGGGATCCGGGTGAGCCCGGTGCGGCGGTTCCGTGCGACCACCGATTCGGCCCACGCGCTGCCGGTAGCGGCGAACCTTTTGGAGCAGGACTTCACCGCCGAGGGGGCCAACCAGCGATGGGCTGCAGACATCACTTACATCTGGACGCGGGAGGGCTGGCTGTACCTGGCCGTGGTGCTCGACCTGTTCAGCCGCCGCGTGGTGGGCTGGTCCATCCGGCCGACGCTGGAGCGAGGTCTGGTTGTCGGGGCGTTGGGGGCGGCGCTGTCCCTGCGGCGGCCGGGCTCCGGCCTGATCCACCACAGCGATCGCGGCAGCCAGTACGCCAGCGGCGAGTTCCAGTTGGCGCTGAGCCGGGCCGGGATCGTGTGTAGCATGAGCCGCAAAGGCAACTGCTGGGACAACGCGGTCGTCGAGAGCTTCTTCGGCACACTCAAGCGGGAGGCGATCCACGGCCGCTCGTTCCCGAGCCGGGAGGAGGCCCGAACAACGGTGTTCGAGTACATCGAGGTGTGGTACAACCGCAAGCGCCGCCACTCGGCCTTGGGCTACCTTAGCCCCGAACAGTTCGAAAGGCAAGCGGCGGCGAAACTGGCTTAACTCGGTGTCCGCCAAACTGAAGGAAGGTCATATGCGTGCTCGGGAACGCTCCCCTGAATCGCGCCTCTGAAACGCTCCTCGGGGGCGTCCCGGCAACAATGGAAGGTGCCAAGGCGGGCACTCAGGTCAGGCTTTTTGCGGGTTGCCCCGGCACCAAGCGGGGCAACGCCAATGCGGTTCGACCCTATCTTTATCTCTGCGTGCGACAGGCGACTGGAGTGAAGATACCCTGTCCAGTCGTCCCGCGAAGCCCACCTGTATTTTCATCTCGGAGGGTGAACTACAGTTCATGAATGGCTTTTTTTAGTATCTCCACCTCCTCCCTCAGGCGCGCGTTCTCCCGCTGCAGACGGGCCACTTCCTCGTCGCGCGGGTTGCCCCGGCCCGGAAAGGGCCGCTCCTGCGGGGAGTCCTGCTGCTCCGTCTCCTCCAGGCGCTTCTTCCAGCGTGAGAGCACCGTCTCGTGAATGCCCAGGTCGCGGGCGGTCTGCACCAGATTGCCGCGCTCGACAGCAAGGCGCACGGCCTCACGTTTGAACTCTTCCGTGAAAGTTCGCTTTGGACCCGGCGTTTTTGACATGGAATGTGGACACCTTTCGTTCCGCAGTTAGGTTCTGCTTTTCTGGGTGTCCGTCATGCACGGGGAAGGTCATCCCCAGGCACGTCCCGGCAGCCCGGGTGCCTGGCCCAAGTCGGCGCGCCGCTGGCTCGCCTCAGTGCGCCAGGTCGTCGAGACGGTGCACGAGAAGCTGCTCCACGCCTTCCGCCTGGAGCGCGTGCGCCCCCACGACTTCGCAGGATTCTTTGCCCGCCTGTTCGCCACGGTAGCCCTGCACAACTTCTGCATCCACCTCAACCGCCAGCTGGGGAGGCCGAGCCTCGCCTTCGCCGACCTCATTGATTGGTAGAACAGCCGTCTGGTAAACTCGCACCAAACGTTTAAGTCCAGCAGAGGATCGGGGACAACGTGCGGTTCATCGTTGAGGTCGCACGGCGGGGCGGTGAGGCGGTGCAGAATCGCTGTTGGCGCAGTATGCGCTGCTCGGCGACGTCGCTACTGGCGTAGCACGCCGGATCGTCCGCGCGACCGGCCAGATTTGCCCGGGGAACGCCCTTGATCAACGGCACGCTCTCCCAGTGCCAAATCCCGGCCAACCACGACTTTGCGCGGGCACATGCGGTTCGGTCCTCTGCCAAGCCCGGTCGGCAAGTCGCCGCATACCATCCAATCCCGCGCCCGTCCGGGGGATTCCACAGAAAGAGCACCCGGTACGGGCGCGGATCGTCAGGTCGATATAGTACGGACCACGGAAGGAGCCCCCGCAAAGGATTGCGATGGCTTCAGGGAGGCGCCCGTTTGGCGAGGAGCGTACACGGGCACCCCCTGGAACCTTGTGCTTGTAGTTAAGTACCGGCTATGCCGGAAGGAGGTTTACGATGAAATCGTCGGCGCTTAGCGGAGCTGGATAACCAAGCCAGCGCAGGGCAGTAGCGTTACCGGCTATGGTTGTGCTGATTGGGTCGTGAGGAGTAATGGCCAGAGTCTGCCCTGAGAACCATGCCACAGCGGCTCCCGCAGCAAAGGCATCGCCCGCGCCATTTACTCGGGCCGGGTTCTCGGCGACCAAAGACCGCACGCCTCTTGCGTGCTTTGTGCCGAGGGAGACATGAAAAGGTGCACCCCCCTTCCTGAGGCCGATTGCTCCCCTGCTGCCCATGGTGACTAAAACCAGAGCATTGGGAGCTATGCCTGCAAGCGTGGCAGCAACGTCGGCGATGCCCGCCAAGGACTTGTCCGCAGTAATCCCGGTCGCCGCGCTCACTTCGTCGCGCGAGGCGATGACAAGCGTGGCCTGCGGAAGTACCGATTGGACGTAGAACTCCCATGACAGAGATGGGGTAAGGACAACGGCCGTGGGCACCCCAAGGGTAATGGACTCTGCCAATAACGTCTCTACGGCATCGGCGTCCTTTGCTGAGTTGATTAGCAGCCCATCGATATTCCGGGCCAGCAGGCGGATGAGAGCGGTCTGATCGTCAACCAACGCCGATGTAGATCCGATGGGCGACTTAAGGATCACCTTGTCGTCTCGGTTTCCGAAAACCCGATTTACGCGGGTCTGGCGACGATTGAGGCCCGCACTACGCACGTTCTCGGGGAGATCGACAGCACCGGGGTTGGATCCGGAATCCAGATAGTTCACTTGGAGGCAGGGAAACAGGCTACCTGCAGCGCGAGCCGAATTATAACCGCCTCCGCCGAACTGCCTCTTCCCGCCAGCGAACTTGTTGCTCTCCGGCCATTCCTTCACAATGACCTTCGCGCCCGGGAAGGCTCTGCCGTGCGCCTCTATCTCGATAAGCATTCCGCCTATCTCGACGGCCACGGGAGGCCCGGGGTTCGTGATCTTGGCATTTTCGAGGATCTCGTCGATGACATCCTCGCCCAACACGCCAAGCGTGAAGGAGTTAGTGTCTGGCTCCCTACAAAAGGGAGTGTTGCAACGAATTACGGACATTCTGCTACCTCCTGGGTAAGCAGAATAGCCTGCTGGGAAAAATAAAGCCTAAAGAAGGCGTATATTAATCGTAAACTGAATTTTTATATCAAAAATAATTATGTGGTGGTAAAACGAAGGGCTTTTCTTGTGTGTACGGATCTGAGTGGCTTGTATCGCCGGTCGCCTGCTGCAACCAAATCTATGGTTCTACCGCAAACGTGGTTTTGTATCCCCCATACAGCCAGCGAGGGGCATGACGTCGTCGACGTACGCACCTATAGCCGTGATGCCTATGACCGTCTCTTCTGAGGGCGCGATGATTTATTGGTCCCGTTAGGCCGCGGCGCGAGTTGGAGGAGGTCTATAACGAGCCTGCGGTGCCGGGTGCGACCTCCCCACTGTTCCTTGGCGCGTAAACCTGCTATAAGTGACGCGAATGCCCGCTGAACCTACCCCGACAACCGGCGATCCCGCGAACTCCTCGACTCCATGACCGGCCTCACCCACCTCGCGGGCGGCGTCGCCAGCCTGCTCCCCCTGACCCTCGCCTACCCGGCCCTGTTCCCGGACGCCCCGATCACGCCGGCGGCGCTGGGGGCGGCCGCCCTGGCAGCGTGCCTGGGCTCGCTCCTGCCGGACCTGGACGCCCCGCAGTCGCTGCTGAAGAACTGGAAGGTCGGCTACCGCCGCACGGGCAAGCGGGGCCGCACCCTCACCCCGGCCTACCGCCCGTTCGATCCGGTGGCCTCGCTCCTCTCCCCGCTCCTGGGGCACCGCAGGCCCCTGCACTCGCTGCTCGGGCTCGGCGTCGCCGCGGTCCTGCTGGGCCTGCCCGCCGCCTTCTGGCTGGGGTGGCCGGCGACTCTGGCGCTGGTGCTGGGCTACGCGAGCCACCTCCTGCTGGACGCCTGCACGGTCTCCGGCGTGCCGCTGCTGTGGCCGGACCCCCGGCCCCTCTGGGCGCTGCCGAAGCGCCTGCGCGCCGTTACCGGCGGGCCGTGGGAAGACCTGTTCCTTGCCGTCCTCGCCCTGCTGGGGCTCCTGGCCCTGCTGCCGAACCTTTCACCCACCACCTGAAAAGTCGTCCGACCCCTTGACAGTCCCGCCGTTTTCTGGCTCTACTGCGGGCGCGGCGGGCCGCGGTCATCGGTCCCGCCCCCGCGGTCCCCTTTTCCCGGCTTGCCAGCCTCCCCAAGGAGAATAGCCATGGAAAACGGGACGGAGATGATACTGGACACCGTCCACGAGTTCGACGTCCTCCACGTCCGCACGAAAGGCCGCTGCCGGGTCCGGCTCTACCGGGCCGGGATCGAGGTCCGGGCGGTCCTCACCCCGGTGCGCGACATCCCCCGCCCGAGCCCGGTCAACCACGTCGAGCAGGTCGCGACCGAGGTCTGGCAGCGCTACGCCCGGCCCCGGCTGCCGGAGGGCAGCCGACCGGACGCGCACTTCCTGATCGTGGAGCAGATGCCCATCGACGAGTGGGGCGACCCCGGTGAGACGCTCAGCCTCGTCACGCTCGCCTGGGAGGGCGACCGCGCGCCCTGCCAGAGCCCTCGGTGGCAGCCTATCTCGCGGCCCGAGGCCGTTGCCCGTGTCGGCCATGACTTCGACTGAATGAGGCACCGTGCCGAAGCCCAACCCGCCCCCGCCCGAAACTTCTTCGGGCGGGGCTTTTACGTCCCCAGGCCCTCCGCGGTCACCAGCGGCGACAGCGACAAGCCTTCCCCGGGGCGCTGCCACACGGGCCGGTCCAGCCCGCCCTCCAGGAGGTCGCCCCGGACCGCCACCCAGGCTATCTCCGAAACCTCCGTCGCCGCCAGGTCGGCCGCGACCCGCGCGCGCCGCGCCGGTTCCGGCGCCACCACCGCGAGCCGGAACGCCATCCGCCCGCCGGTCGCCTCGAACAGCGCCTGGCTCCCGCGGATCGCCGCGTAGTCCTCCGCCTTGCGCCCCCAGCGCCCGCCCCGCTCCGTGCCCCGGTCCGCCTCCACCAGGCAGGGCAGCACCTTCCCGCCGCCGGGCAGCCGGTAGACGAACAGCGCGTCCGCCAGCGCCGGCCCCACGTGGGCGGCCGTGCCGTCCTTCCAAAGCTCCACGCTCCCGCCATGGGCGCGGGCGCACAGCTCCAGCCACACCCGCACGTCCCGCACCAGCAGCTCGTGCGCCAGGAACAGGGCGTTCTTCGGGCCGAAGTCCGGCACCCGGCGCGCCGCCGCCTCGGGGCTGAGGCGCCCCGACTCCCGCAGCCAGGCGAGGCCCGCCTTCGTGGGGACGTGGACGTTCTGGCCCGGCCCCCACGCGAGCGAACTGCCGTCCTCCCCGGCGGGGGCCAGGCTGGCGTAGGGCACCGCCACCCGCCCGACGAGTCCCAGGTCGTGGAGGTCGCGCAGGTGGTTGTAGGCGGACTTGGGGCTGACCCCGGCGATGCGCACCACCTGCTCCGTGGTGAGCATCCCGCACTCGCCGATGTATTCCAGCAGCCGCGCCTTCTTCGCCGTCATGCCGTGCCTGGCCTCTCCCGGCTCGTACCGGCGTCTCCGCTCAGGCAACGCTCGCTCAGGCAACGCTCGCTCAGGCAACCCTTGCTCAGGCAACGCTGTCGTCCTCCCAGCCCGGCGGCGGGACCGCCGGCTCCGGCGCTTTTCCCTTCTTACCCTCGGCGGGCGGGGCCTTCGGCGCGAGCTTCGGCGCGGGCGGGGCCGGGACGAACGGCGCCGCCTCCGCCATCGCCGCCCGCTCCATCCGCTCCGCCTCGTCCTCGGGGTCGGTGCCGTCGTCGTTGCGGGCCAGGACCTCGTCCAGGAACGCCTCGCCCCCGTCCCGGTCCGGCACGTCCACGACCCGTATCTCCCGCGGCAGGCCGCTGGCCGGGGAGAACAGCACGGCCTCCCGCCTGTCCTGGTTCATCAGGCGGTGGCGCCACCGGGCCGCCCGTTCGCCGGGCCCGCCCCCTTCCGCCTTTGCCAGGGGCCGGGGGAAGCGGACACGGACCGACAGCGGCACGGGGCCGCACAGCTCCCAGTCCGCCTCGGACAGGCCCTCAAGGAACTGCGGGAGTGCCTCTCCGGCGGCGGTGATGGGGCCGGGCACCCCGGAGGCGGCCGCGCACGAGTCCAGCCCCCGCAGGAGGCGGTGGCGGGGGGTCCGCATCAGCTCTTCCCAGGCGGCGGGCCGGGCCCGGAACACCTCGCCGCGCGCGTCCCGGAGGGGGTACGCCATTTCGTCCAAGGCGACCGTGCCGTACCTCCGGTCCCGCTCCGCCACCCGCAGCCGCACCCGCGCCGGCGGCGACTCGGCGTCGGCCCCGGCGGCGATCTCGGCGACCTCGTCGGCGTCCCTCTTGCCGAGGCGGAAGAACGCCTTGACCGACGCGTTGACCAGCAGGTCCTCCCGCAGGTCCGGGTCCACCTTGTAGAGGTGCTGCGTGGCGGCGACCAGGCGCAGGTCGTACTTGCGGGCGAACTGGCAGATGCTGCCGACCCCCTTCCCCAGGAAGTCCTGGGACTGCGCGATCTCGTCCAGGAACAGCACCACCGGGCTGCCGCCCCGGCCGCCCTCCCGCAGCGCCGCCGCGAACAGGTGGCGGATCAGGAGCGTGCCCAGCAGCCGCCCGCCCTCGTCGCCCAGCTCGGGGTGGAGGTTCACGACCAGCACCCGGGGCTCGCGCCAGAGCGAGCCGAGCCGGAAGGATTCCCGGCCCGAGCAGAACATGTCCGAGAGGAACGGGGAAAGGGCGGCCTCCCGCATCTTGTTGGTGACCGACAGCACCGCGTCGCCCCGGGAGACGGCCGGGTATTCGTCGCGGAAGTAGCTCAGGGTCTCGCGGTAGGCGGTGCGGCTCACCAGGCCCGGGACCGGGTCGCGCCGCAGGAGCGACTCCCGGTAGGGGGCGCTCCGGAGCAGCAGCAGGGCGTGCCGGGGCGTCAGCCCGTGGGCCGAGGCGAGCAGCAGGCCGCCGCGCAGCATGTCCGGCCAGCGGACGGCCGTGTCGCCGCTCCATATCTCGCGCAGCGCGTCCAGGAAGATCCGGGTCGCCTGGTCGCCGCTGGTCCCGAGCGCCGCCGCGTCGACGGGGTTCCAGGCGAAGGGCCGCCCCTGGCCGGGCATCGCCAGGGTGATCCGGTCCGCCGGCACCCGCTCGCGGCGCAGGGCGTCCAGCACGTCCAGGACCGTCAGGTCGCTGGGCTCCAGGAACACGAGCGAGCGCCCGTTCTTGAATTGCTCGACCGCCAGGTGCGTGGCGAGGCGCGACTTCCCATAGCCCGACGCCCCGACGATCAGGGCGTGGCGCGCCAGGTGGTCGTCCTCCACCGTCACGGCGCCCGCCGGGGGCGTGCCGTCGGGGAACCCCAGCTCCCGGCGCACCCAGTCCCGCAGCCAGGGGCGCTTCAGGTGGGGGCGCAGCTCCGGGTCGTCGCTCGCCAGCTCGGGGCCGTCGGGGGGCGGGCGCCAGGCGCCGACGCTCACGGGCAGGAGGCTCACCGCTGCCGCCGCCGCCCCGCCCCCGGGCGAGTCCGTGAGTTTCCCTTTTGAGGCGGGGGCATGGGGGTACCGCGGAGGAAGGGAAACGAGAGGACAGTCACGGGCGCAAAGCGCCTCCACGTGTCTCGGAAGCCGGGGAAACGGGCTTTACGGCGGGTTTCCCCACCGGTTTCCCCGCGGATTTCCCCGGTCGGTTGGCTTCCTCCAGGAAACCCCGGGCGGTCTCGATCAGGGCCTGGGCGTCGGCGGGGCGGTAGCGGCGCACTACGTCCTGCTCCCACTTCGACCAGGCGGAGCGCACGCCGGGATCTTCCAGGTCGTGCCCCAGATCGATCAACGCCCGGCAGGCCAGGCGGGGAAGGGCGGCCGGCTCGATGGCCTCGCTGCCGGGCAGGCCGGAGATCAGCGGGGTTCCCGTTCCGGCCTGTAGGGACGGCCCGGTGGGGGTAGCGACGGTGCCGGGGATGGGGCCCTCGCCGCGCGCCGCCCGCTCCAGGACGATTTGGTTGTGCATCACGGAGGCCATCGCGGTCTGGGTGTGAACGGTCTGGTTTAGCATCCCGCCGCCGGACTTGGCGATCTCGCCCCGGACGTCGAGGCGCTTCTTGGCGGAATGCCCCAGGTTTCTCTCGACCCAGGTTATCCAGCGCTGGCGCAGGACCGCCCTGATACCGTCAACGAAGCCCAGGGACTCGGTGTCGGCGAGGGTGCCGGGCAGGCCGGAGCGCTCCAGGATGACGTGGCGTGTCGGCTGTTCCGCTATGACGCGAGGGGCTGCGCGATGCCGCAGTCCCTTCCTTGCTGCTTCGCGCTCCTCTGTCATTTTCCGCTCCTTCCTTTCCCGCCGCCCCTTGATGACGTCGTCTGTCAGGCTCCATATACTCCCTACCGTGACCCCGACTATGTATAGCACGCCCAGCGGGTAGATTACGTATGTAAATACCGCGTTCCCCAACTCATTGAGAGACATCGTTCCCGCACCTCCCCCACAAGCGTCTGCTAACATACGATTTAACATACGATACGACAGTCTGCCGCTCGAGGTGCCGAAAATCGTTCTCAGCATGTCTCAGGCAGCCGTAATGGGGTACAATGAGGGTGCACCAGGTTGGCAATAATAGCGTCGGAACCGGGCTGACTCTTAATCAGCGGGTCATAGGTTCGAGTCCTATACGACCCATCTGGGGCAGTCA